>JBMSOD010000105.1:0-9944 GCA_049422085.1 Burkholderiaceae bacterium | reverse complement strand
ACACACCACATCGTGTCGCCGCCCACGGGCGGAATGTCGATCGCGCTGAGCAGGGTGATCGCTGGTGGTGTCGCCGAGAAGCTGGTATCGAAATGCCAGTACTCTGTGACCGTTCCTGATTTGCCTCGGTTACTGAGCGTTGCAACGGCGGTTTGTCCTTCGGTTGCCCTCAGCATCGGACCCATCCAGGGAGTTCCCCACCTGGAGGCAAATGCGAGCAGTTCGTCTGCATCGAGATGCTGATTTCTAAGCACGAGCACGCCGCGTCGAAGAAAGACCTCGTTCAACACACCGAACTCGGTGCTTCCCATCGTGCGTACGTTGATTCCGGAGACCTCGCTGCCGATGAAGGGCGACAGAAGCGTTTCCTGGTGCATGTTCAACGTGCCTCTCGAATGTCCGAGTGCGGTGGAAAGACCGCCCAGGTGTTTTCGGCCGGCTTGTAGTACTGACGGCGATGCAGTTGCTCCAGTCCCAGCCCGTACATATGAAAGTTGATCAGGGGCGCATCGATGTGAATGGAGTGCAGATCTGAAGGCATGAACGCCACGCCTGTGCCGGCTCGAACCGTGAACGAACCCTTCTCTTGAACACCGCCGCTGTCGCTGCGGTCGTAGAAGCGGTTCAGTTCCTCTCCGGTGATGCCCACGATCACGGCCCAGGTGGTGTGGTCGTGCGCGGGCGTGCCGTATCCGCCATGGGATGCGTTGGCATACAGTGCGAATCGATGGTCCTCGTCTTCGGACAGTCTGTACAGGGCCGATCGACGTGCATCCCCGGCGGCAGGCGGCGGGAAATCCTCCAGGCTGAAGAGATCCGTGCGCGCGGCAAGCCGGATGAGGCGCTCGCGGATGTGCGCCAGGGCGTCCCTGTTCATTCCCTCGCGCGCCTCAATGGCACGAATATCAGCAACAGCCTGACTGACTTCGCGGCGACGTTCTTCTGTGCGGCTCATGCAAGTCTCCCCCTTTAAGGCGAACCCTTACGATAACCCAGACCGACGACCGGTACGCACCCGCGTCGGACCGGACCCGCGTTCTTTTCCTTGGCTAGCCCACGGCGTAGCATTCGTCAGAGACAATCCGAAACGACACGCGGCCGTCCCTGGGCATGGATGTGGTCCGCCAAAATCAGCAAGGGAGCAACGCCTTCATCATGAACTCAAGCTCGCATCAGTGGCGCTTTTTCAGCGCCGGGGGATTCGATCAGGTCAGACTCGATCGTGGTTCCGACCTGACCCATCTGCATGAACTCGATCAGAAACTCTGGGTGGCCTTGTCCTGCCCGACGCAGGGCCTTGAGCTTGACCCGGACACCCTGTCCTTCATCGATACCGACCATGACGGACATGTGCGGGTTCCTGAGCTGATCGCTGCAATCCAATGGGCTGCGGCGCGACTGAAATCGGCCGATACCCTGATCGAGGGGGGGGCTCTTGCGCTCGCTGCGATTGACGAGACGAATGACGAAGGCCAGCGTCTGCTGTCCAGCGCACGCCACATTCTGGCCGCGATGGGCAAATCGCAGGACGAGGCCCTGACCGCTGAGGACTGCGCAGACAGCGTCCGTCTGTATGCGGGCATGGTGGCCAACGGGGACGGCGTGGTGACTGGTGCAGGGCAAGATGACGCCACCCGCCAGGCCTTGCAAATCATCGTTGACACTCTGGGCGGTGTGCCGGATCGCAGTGGCGACATGGGCGTCGATCAGTCCAGGCTCGACCAGTTCTTCAATGAAGCCGAGGCACTGGTGGCCTGGCGAGATCGGTCATTGTCCGATCCGGGCTTGCAAATGCCTGGCCTTGCGACCCAGGAGGGTGTGGCGGCGCTGGGTGCGGTGCAGGCCAAGATCGATGACTTTTTCACCCGATGCCAGCTGGCGGCCTTTGACGATCGTGCGCAGGGCACGGTCAATGGCAGTGAAGACCGCCTGCGCGAGGTCTCGGCCCTGCTCCTCTCGCCGGACAGCGAGGCGCTTTCCGGCCTGCCGATTGCCCATGCCCGGGGCGGCGCGGCCTTGCCGCTTGTGTCTGGGATCAACCCGGCCTGGAACGAGCGACTGGCCCAGTTCAGGGTTGTGGTGGTCGAGCCGCTGCTGGGCGTGCGCGAGGCGCTCACTCTGGACGAATGGCTGCAGCTCAAGGCCCGGTTTGCAGCCTGCGTGCAATGGACAGAGAGCCAGCCGAACACGGTGTTGAAGGACCTTGATCCCGATGCCGTGAAAGCAATGGTGACGGGTGACCTGCGTCGTCGCCTGAATGCACTGATCACTGCGGACCTGGCGGTTGCCGATGAGGCTGCGGCGATCGACGATGTCCGTCGGCTGGTTCACTACACAAGAGATCTGGCAAGACTTGCCAACAACTTCGTCTCCTTTACCGATTTTTATACGCATCGCGACAAGGCGAGCTTTCAGGCAGGGACGCTCTACCTCGATGGACGAAGCTGCGAGCTGTGCGTGAAGGTGCTCGATGCTGGCCGGCATGCTGCTCTGGCCAGCCTGTCCGGGGTGTATCTCGCGTATTGCGAATGCACGCGTGGTGCCGACAAGATGCAGATCGTCGCTGCATTTACCGCCGGCGATTCGGACCAGCTGATGGTGGGCCGCAACGGGGTGTTCTACGACCGTGAGGGCCGCGACTGGGATGCCACCATCATCAAGATCGTCGATCATCCGATCAGCATCGGTCAGGCCTTCTGGTCGCCCTACAAGAAGGTGGTCCGCTTTGCAGCCGAGCAGGCGCAAAAGTTTGCGGGCGCACGTACCAAGGCATCAGATGACCTCACGGCCAAGGCCTTGAACCGACTGGTGGACAAGCCGGCGGCAGGGGCATCGGTAGCGGCCAATGCGCAAACCGCTGCCGCAGCGCCGGCTCCGCCACCCCCTGCGCCGTTTGATGCAGGCAAGTTTGCAGGCATCTTTGCTGCCGTGGGTTTGGCGATCGGTGCGATCGGTACGGCGCTGGCCTCGGTGGTGACCGGCTTTCTCGGACTCAAGGCCTGGCAGATCCCGGTGGCCCTGATGGGCATTGTGCTGCTCATTTCGGGCCCTGCCGTTGCGCTGGCCTACTTCAAGCTGCGCAGGCGCAATCTGGGCCCCATCCTGGATGCCAATGGCTGGGCGGTGAATACCAGGGCTCGGATCAGCATTCCCTTTGGTTCATCGCTTACGCAACTGGCCAAATTGCCGCCGGGCGCCGAACGTGCCCTGACCGACCCGTACGCCGAGAAAAAGATCCGCTGGAAGCTCTGGCTGTTCGTGCTCGCCCTGGTGGCGGGTGCTGCTGCCTATGTGGGTTGGCGCTACGGATGGTTGCGATGACAGCGATCGGGAAGGATGAGGGTCAGCGACTGAAGTAGAAGTCGCCCACCACCTGATCGTAAATGGCAGGAACCTGCTCATGGCCTGCTCCTCGGGCTGCCTCGACCACCTGCTTACGAACCTCGCGGATGACGTTATCGATCCGGACTCCGGGGACCACGATTTCCTTCAGCAGGATTCGAGTGAACAGGCCATTCGGATTGCGATCCTTGTCATCGAGCTTGTCCAGGGCTTCCTGGCCCGTTCCTGCGGAGAAGATCACCATCTGACCGGTGGCTGCGGTGGTCGGGGCGAGCCCTCGTCCACCGATCGAGCGGCCGGTGCGAGGGAAGGGATTGGTCCGGCAGGCATCAATGATGGCCAGTGTCAGTCGGGCGCGGCGTTCAGAAAAATCTTCGAGAACGCGTTGTAATGGCAGGGCATCGTCCCGGACCTGCTCCTCTGATTCCTGACGGATATCGACCGGAAGCAGGTAGTTGGCTGATCCGATCTGCACCCCATGTCCGGCGAAGAAGAACACGACTTCGTCGCCGCCCTCGACCGTGCCCTTGAACTGGCGCAGGCTGGCTTTCAGGGCGCGGTCATCCAGATCGTTTTTAAAGGTGACCTGGTAGCCGAGCTTCTCGAGGGTGGCCGCAATCGCTTTCGCATCAGCGACGGCATTTTCCAGTCTGTCCACCCTGGTGTACCGGTCGTTGCCGATCACCAGGGCCTTTTTCTTGCCGAGGGGCTCGCTGCGTGCGATCGGGAGTTCTTTGACGAACCGATTGGCGCTCCACAACCCGTGCCGAGTACCGCCCCCATGTGCGGGCGTCCATGTGCCGGTCCCTTCAAATGCGTCGTCCTTGAATGTGCCGACGTACTGGTCGCCATTGGGCAGGCGCAATTGGCCCTGACCCTCTTTACGATTTGCCTTCCAGGCGCCCTCGTACTGCGAACCTGCAGCCTGATTGACGATCATCGAGTAGGGCGTGTTCTTACTCCATGGCTGATCATGGACGGCCTTTGGGTCATAGCGATCCTGGGGTCCCGCAAGCTGAGTTCCCTGTCCCTCACGGCCGCCGTCTTTCCATTGCCCGACATATCGCCCGCCCCCAGGCCATTCATAGGTGCCTCTGCCATGGAAGCGTCCGGCCTTCATTTCGCCGACATACCGTTCGCCTCCGCCCATATCGACCGTTCCCTGGCAGTCATTCCATGTCCAGGAGCTTTGCGAGCCAGGGCATGCCGGCAAGGTGGATCCACCCGCGGCGGGCGCCTGAGCCATCGCGGTCTGGACGCTCAAGAGCACCATGCCTGTCAGGAGTTGTTTGGGGCGCAGGCGGTGTGTCACTGCGCCAAGCCATGAAAGGACCTTGGCTCTGTTGAGGATGCGCATGGCCTGAAATCCCAGACAGGAACGATTGAAGAAGGAGATCTCGCTCGCGCTGATACGCGAATTGGTGGGGAACAGGCCAGGGGGGCAACCGGCCGTTCTGGCGATGAGACTACCAAAGAATCGACCCGCTTTTACGCAGGTTTTGCGCTGTGCATGATTGCCCAGACGCTCAGGCCTCGACGCCGAGCTCCTCGGCCAGCGTACCAAGGTTGATGTGAGCGGCCTCGAGCGAATTGAACCGCAGATCGACAATGAAGAATTCGCCGAGTTCCTGGCGTTGGTTCTCGTTGCGGGCCGAGCGCAGCACTTGTTCGTCGCGTGCGAGGACGCGGTTGATTCGGGTGATGATGTTTCCTGTTTCCATTCGTCTAAGTCCTTTAAAGGTGCGGCTAAATCTCCTTTTCGCCAAGGCAGGAGGGCGCCGTTACGGACGACTGGTCTGTGCTGTCGCTTGCCACCGTTTGCTACAGGAACCGCACGTCCTGCGGTGGCGATTGTTCAGGGCATTGAGCTGATGTGAAGGCGACTTCAATGTCGACCCCTCAGATCATCTGCGCCTGTTCCCTATGTATAACGGCAGAAGGGGTCGCAAGTGGAGGGCCATTCGGCGGACGCTGAACGGTCGGAGGCAGTCCCTCGCGCTGGAAGCCCTCTGGCACAGCCACAGTGTCGAAGAAGGCCTTAACCAGCTGCCCGAGGGATTTGTTCGCTACAGACGCGATGTGCGTGTTGCGCTGCGCTTGCAAGGCATCGACGGGGCCGGACAGTTCTTGATGCGCGACGAGTGCCTGCGCGCCGAGTGGGTCAGAACCCGACGCGAGGCGCGCATCCTGATCGTGGCCTGGCGACAGCACTACAAAGCGGTCCGGCCCCATAGCAGCCTCGACCACTTGACACCGCTCGCAATCAGCCCGCAGCATCAGACTCCATCCGAACCCTCAAAAAGAGCCGTCCTCCAGGATTGAGCGCTCCGAGGATCTGGGAGCACGTCGCCATATCCAAATCTCTCTCCAGTAAATTTTCTTCACGATATTTGCAGAGCTTTTTTGTCTTGCCAAAAGGGGGCATCGGCGATGAGTGATCAATCGGTCCCGTTCTCAGATGCTGAGGAACGTAGCGCGCCAACGCTTTTGCCCGGTTCACAAGGTGAGCACACGCTGCAGGAAAAGTACGATACCCGGACTCGGGCGATCAACTTTTACGAAAAGCAGATGCTCGATTATCTGGCGCCGAAGATGATCGAGTTCATCGGGCGACAGGAATTCCTGTTTGTCGCAACCGCCGACCGACATGGCGAATGCGACAACACGCCAAAATTCGGCAAACCCGGGTTCATCCGTGTGCTGGGTAACAAATACGTGCTTTATCCGGAGTTACGCGGTAACGGGGTCTACGCCAATTCAGGGAACCTGAGCGAAAACCCGCATATCGCGATGCTGATGATCGACTTCACCCGCGATACCGTCGGTCTGCATATCAATGGCAGGGCGCGTGTCATCGAAAACGATGAACTGCTCGCGTACGCGGACAAACTGCCAGCCAGTGTGCTCGATGAGATCCATCAGGAGGGTAAGAAGCGGCCAGAACGCTGGGTGATGGTGGAGGTCGAGGAGGCTTACATCCAGTGCTCCAAGCACATTCCCCTGATGACGAAGGCAAGCAAGGCCATCGAATGGGGTACGGATAGCATTGCCGCTAAGGGCGGCGATTACTTCCAGCTGCAGGACCTGCCCCTGTACGACCGGGTGGGCGGCAACAAGGCGATGGAAATTGCAGTGGACCTCTTCTATCGCAAAGTACTGGCGGATGAGCTGGTAGGCCGGTTCTTCGAGGACGTCGACATGGCGGGTCAGCGACTCAAGCAGAAGAACTTCCTGTCCATGGCATTCGGCGGCCCTTACCAGTTCAGCGGCCACGACATGCGCAAGGCGCACAGTCGACTGGTCGAAAAACTGGGACTGACGCATGAGCATTTCGACCGGGTACTACACCTGTTCTCAGAGACCCTTCGGGAATTGAACGTCTCCGAAAAAGAGCGCGACGGCATGCTGGCCGTTCTTGAGAGTTCGCGGGACGACGTCCTGGGATGCTAAGTGCCTTGGCCGAATCCAGGATTGCATCGATCAACGGGAGACTGCTCTGATGGACGACTCGACTCTCGAGGACAACAAGTTCTGGGGCAGGACCTTTTTCCACGATCGACATGCCAGGCCGACCCTGTATCGGCGCAAGCATGACCTGACCGCGCCGCAAAACACCCCGCTCACGTCTCAGGCCGAGCTCTGGATGAAGCGCCTCTTCGAGGGGGTGCCTCGTGATCAAGATCCAGGCGACCGGATGATCGTGATCCAGAACGGGCGGGTGATTCACGAGATCGCCGTGGATCAGCTTGATACCGAAACGCTGGTCGGGCGCCACCCCAACGCCGACCTGCAGTTGGAGTCGCACAGGATGGGGATGTATCACCTGGCGCTGATCAAGTCAGGCCGCCATCTGTACCTGAGAACGCTCGATCAGGATGCCGGCGTGCTTCTCGATCGCAAGAAAGTCGCCAGTCGATCGCCGATTTCCATGTGGGACGGGGCGTGCGTGGATCTGCCGGGCTATCGCCTGGAGTTTGTACTCAGGGGGGTGCCCAGACCTGAATCGTTCGACGGTGCAGCGCTGGAAGATATCGCGGAAATCCCCCGCTTTTTCTATACACCGCCGGCGCCACCGGCTAGCCCGGTCCTGGCCAACCTCATTGAAAGTCGCTCGACGATTGTCCTGTGGAGCGAGGGGCAGACCCTCGTGAAGGTGGTGGATATCATCGATGAGACGCATGACACCAAGACCTTTCGACTGGCAGGCGAGCAGCCCCTGCTCTTTTCGTATCACCCCGGTCAATTCGTGACGTTCATCCTGGAGATCGATGGCAAGGAGGTCAGGCGGTCCTACAGCATGTCCTCCAGCCCTTCGCGGCCTCATCTGCTCGAAATCACGATCAAGCGGGTGCCGGGCGGGCTGGTCTCCAATTGGTTCTGCGACCAGGTCAAGCTGGGGCAGCGCCTGACCATCAAGGGCCCCACGGGAAAATTCAGCTGCTTCGAGTATCCCAGCAGCAAGATGCTGTTTATCGGGGCGGGCAGCGGCATCACTCCCATCGTCTCGATGAGTCGATGGATAAGCGACACCGGCGCAGATGTGGACGTCAAGCTGCTCGCCTCCTTCAAGTCGCCGCCGGACATCATCTTTCGCAAGGAACTCGAGCTGCTCTCTGCCCGCAGCCGACGTTTTGATGTGGCGATCACGCTGACGTCCGACTGGCTGGGCACCGAGTCATGGCATGGATTTCGCGGGCGGGTCCGCAGCGAGATGCTGCGTATGTTCGTGCCGGACCTGGACGAGCGCGATGTGTTCCTGTGTGGTCCAGAGCCTTTCTTCAAGGCTGTGCGGCAGAGCCTACATGACCTAGGGTTCAACCTTTCCAGACTGCACTCTGAAAGCTTCGGTTCAGGCCGCTCTGCGCAGGGCTCGGGTAGCGTCGCGAAGACCCTGCAACTGACTGGTTCGACCCATCAGGTGACCTTTGTTCGCTCTGGACTCACTGTGCAGACCGATGAACATGTCTCACTGCTCGAGTTGGCCGAGGCACACGGCGTCGAAATCGATTACAGCTGTCGAACGGGCAGTTGCGGCGAGTGCGAGGTCAAGTGTGCAGGTCAGGTGAAGGTCGACGGTGAATGCACCATCGATGCGCGGTCCCGGGAAGCGGGGTTTGTTTATTCCTGCTGCACCTGGGCGACGGGCGATCTTGAACTGCAAGCCTGATTAACCGTCTGCAGCGTCAACCCAGTTGAACCGCCCCGAGTATCGAGGAGGCTGGTTGGGTTAAGTGCTCATGCCTGCGACACCGCTTGCGCGGTTTGCTGACGGTAATAGTTTGCCTCGTACTCGGCCGGCGGAACGTAGCCCAGCGGTTCCAGCAGGCGATGGTGATTGAACCAGGATATCCAGGTGACCATCCAGAGTGGCATAGTGCGCTTGGCCGAGCGATCACAAGTCCCCTCGCACGGCGTGAGCTCGCAGCCCCTCCATCTCAGGGTTGAGGAACAATGAAGCAACTGATCACCCGCTTGTTCGTTGTCGCAGTCGGCTGTCTGATGTCGCCACTTGCGTCCGCCCAGTCCGACTATCCCCGCAAGCCGATCCAGGTGGTGGTGCCCTACGGTCCGGGCGGCGCGGTCGACATCGCCGTGCGGCTGGTCGGCGAACACATGGGGCAGACCCTCGGGCAACCGCTGGTGGTGCTCAACCGCCCGGGCGGCAACACGAACATCGGCCCGGGTATCGTTCTTCAGAATCCGCCGGACGGCTACATGCTGCTTGCCAGTTCCACCGCCACGGTGATCAATCCGCTGGTCGATAGCAAACTGGGCTGGAACCGTGACAGCTTCCAGCCGATCGGGCGGATCGCGACCTCGCCCAGTCTGTTCGTCGTGGCGCCAAGCCTGGGCGTGAAGACGCTCGCCGAATTCGTGGCGCTAGCCAAGTCCAAGCCGGGCGAACTGACCACTCCGGTGACGGGCTTCGGTTCGTCACAGGCGGTCGCGCGCGAAAGCTTCGCGCGGCTCGCCGGCATCCGACTGCTGGACGTTGCCTACAAGGGTGGAACCTCGTTTGTCCCCGACCTGCTGGGCGGCCGGCTCTCGATGTCCGTGTCGCCGCTGAACGTGGTCCTCACCATGGTCAAGGAAGGCCGGCTGATCGCTCTCGCCAACACCGGGCTGGTGCGCTCGCCGGTGCTGCCCGATGTGCCGACACTGACCGAACTGGGCTACAGCGAGGCAGCATCGAACAGCTGGTTCGGTCTTCACGCGTTGACGGGCACGCCGGCGCCGGTCATCCAGAAGGTTTCGGCGGCGCTGCGGGCTGCCATGGATGACCCGAAGGTCCGCCAGCAGTTCGTCACCGCCGGCACCGACCCGGGGTACCTTGACCCCGCCGCCTTCAACAGCTTCATTGACGAAGAAATGATCAAGGCGAGGCGTTACGTGGAAACCTTGCCGAACACCCGCTGATTTAACCTCAGTGATTCAAGCTGACTGGAAGACTCTTCCATGACCGATCGCATTTCCGCTGTTCCGCAGCCCTATGAGCATCCGTCGCCGCTCACCGGACCACAGGTCTGGTACGGTCCCGACCTGGCCGCGCGCAGCGACTGGATCAGGCCGCTGGTGGCGACCGAGATCACCGAACTCGAGGC
>JBMSOD010000104.1:0-10080 GCA_049422085.1 Burkholderiaceae bacterium | reverse complement strand
GGTCAGGCAAGGCGAATCGGTCGCGATCTGCGAGCAGATCGGCGACCCCGCCACAAGCAAGGGCCCGGTCGAACGCAAGGTGGTGCGCATTGTCACCCCCGGAACCCTGACCGATGCAGCGCTGCTGCCAGAGCGCGAGGATCGGGCCTTGCTCGCCCTGCATCCGGCGGGAAAGGAGCAGGTGGCGCTGGCCTGGATGCATGTCTCAAGCGGCCAATGCTGGCTTGCCCAGATGAGTACCGAGCAACTGGAGTCGGAGCTGCAACGGATCGACCCGGCCGAATTGCTGATTGCGCAGGATCCGGTATTCAAGCCAGGTGCCGCGGCTGCAACAGGCGCTGGCGCCATACCGGGCGCAGGTGCTCGGGTGCGCGAGCACATGGCCCAGGTCATCGATGCTGCCCTGCCACATGTGCCGCGCCAGCAATTGCCCGTCTGGCAGTTCGATCCGGAGCGCGCGCGCGGATGGTTCGCAAGCCATCCGCACTGTGGCGTGGGTACGAGTGATGAATTGGCCGCACTGCCTGCTGCGATCGGCGCCGCCGGGGCGCTGATGCTCTATGTTGAGCGTACGCAAGGCCGCGCGCCCAAGCACCTTCAGCATCTTCGCGTGTTTCATCGCCCCGACTGGGTCACTCTGGATGCCACCGCGCGCCGCAACCTCGAACTGCTCAGCACGCTTCGCGGCGAGACCGCCCCAACGCTGCTCTCACGCATGGACCAATGCACCACTGCAGCCGGAAGCCGATTGATGCGGCAGTGGCTGCAGCAACCGCTTCGTCAGCCGGTCGAATGTGCAAGACGACACCAGGCGGTCGAATGGCTGATTCCGGTCCATGAGGCCCTGGCGCAGGCGATGGCGTCCTGTGTCGATTTCGAGCGCATTGCTGCCAGGATTGCACTTCGGTCGGTGCGACCAAGAGAGCTGGCCGCCCTTCGGGATGCTCTGCCCTGCCTGCTGCCGATCGGTCGACTGCTGCAGCGGCTCGAGGGACTGACCGACACGCAAGGCGACACGCTTAAGCCCGATGAGCCCGTCGAGGGCAACACGGTCTTTGGCCCTTGCATTGCAGACTTGCGGGCCGACCCCGAACTGTCGGCTCGCCTCGATGATGCTCTGAGCGAGGCGCCGGCTGCGCAAGTCCGCGACGGGGGGGTGATCCGCGATGGCCATGACCCCGAACTCGACGAACTCCGCTCACTCGATCAGGGATGCGATGCCTTCTTGCAGGCCTATGAGGCGCGTGAACGAGAGCGAACCGGCATCGCGACCCTCAAGGTGGGCTTCAACGGCGTCCATGGATTTTTCATCGAGGTAAGCAACACACAGGCGGCGATGGTGCCCACCGATTACCGACGCCGGCAGACCCTCAAAAACGCAGAGCGCTACATCACCCCCGAGCTCAAGGCATTCGAGGACCGTGCGCTGTCGGCGCGCGAGCGTGCTCTGCAGCGAGAGCGCGTCCTCTATGAAGCGCTGCTCGACCGCCTGGCTGACCAGGTGCCCGGGCTGCAGCGACTCGGAGCAGCGGTAGCAGAACTGGATGTCCTGAATGCCTTCGCGAGGGTGGCCAGCGAGCGTCAATGGGTTCGACCCCGACTCCTTCCGGTGCCCGGCATTGCCATTACTGCAGGCAGACATCCGGTGGTGGAATCGCAGGTCGAGCGGTTTACCGCCAACGACTGCGCGCTCACCCCGGAGCGTCGCATGCTGCTTGTGACCGGCCCAAACATGGGCGGAAAATCCACCTACATGCGACAGGTGGCGCTGATCGCACTGCTGGCACTGTGCGGCAGCTTCGTACCTGCCCAGGCCTGCGAAATCGGCCCTGTCGACCGCATCTTCACGCGGATTGGCGCCTCCGACGATCTTGCAGGCGGACGTTCAACCTTCATGGTCGAGATGACCGAAGCCGCCAGCATTCTGTCGGCGAGTACGCCCCAGTCGCTCGTGCTGATGGACGAGATCGGCCGTGGCACATCAACCTTCGACGGACTGGCCCTGGCTCATGCGATTGCAGAACGCCTCCTTCAGCACAACCGGGCGATGGTGCTCTTTGCCACGCACTACTTCGAGCTGACCGGGCTCGCCAGCCGTCATGCCGCAGCCCGCAATGTGCATCTGGCTGCGGTCGAGCATGCGGGCGGGATCGCCTTTCTGCATGAGGTCAGGCCCGGACCCGCAAGCAGAAGCTATGGCCTTCAGGTCGCCCGACTGGCGGGTCTGCCCCCGGCCCTGATCAAGCGGGCCTCCGAGATGCTGAGCCGGCTGGAAGAAAGCGGCGCGGCACGCTCCGACCAGCTCGACCTGTTCTCGCTGGAACCCTCGGCAGCGTCGACGCTGGACCCGGACATGCCCTGGGAGGAGTCCGCAGGCGCACCGCAGGACACCGCCCCGTTGCATGATCCGCGGGAGCAGGCCCTGCGCGAGGCCCTGGAGGCCATTGATCCGGACAGCCTCAACCCAAGACAGGCCCATGACCTGCTCTACAGCCTCAAGGCGCTCCTCAGCGGTTCATGACCACACAGACCGGCAAGATCGCACTGATGGCATGGGTGCTGACGAGCATCCTCTGGGCCTCGATCGCTTTCGCAGACAAGGCTGGCCCGATGCCCAGGGGCGAGGTCGTGTTCGGAGCGATGGGCGATGTGCCCTACTCCGATCGTGATGAGATGCATGTTGGGTGGGTGCTGCAGGACATGAAGCAGATCGGTGCAGGGTTTGCGATTCATGTGGGCGATCTGAAGGGGGGGATTGAACCCTGCTCGGACACGCTGCTCGCACGGCGGCTGGGATTGCTCGCAGAGGGCCCGCTGCCGGTGGTGTTCACACCGGGTGACAACGAGTGGACCGACTGCCATCGACGGGCGGCCGGCGGCTACGATCCCCGCGAACGCCTGGCCACGCTGAGACGCCTGGCCTGGCCCTCACTGACGACTCCGGCGGGATCGATCCGATCAGGGGTGGCACAGAGGGATGTTCTTCGCACGGAGCGGCAGCAAGGCTGGCCTGAGAATGCCCGATGGGCGAGCGGTGGGCTGCACTTCATCACCCTGCATGTCGTCGGTAGTCGAAATGGTCTGGGTCAGTACCCCGACAGCGATGCGGAAATGACGGCACGCATGCATGCCAATGCACTCTGGCTCGATGAAAGCGTCGATCAGGCGCTACGCGCCCGGGCCAGCGGGTTGGTCATCGCCTTTCATGCCGATCCGGATTTCGGCACCCGACCCGGCCGGGGCTTTGAAGGATTCCAGCGTTTGCTTCAAAGAACTGCTGAGCGATTCAGCAAACCCATCCTGCTGGTGCATGGCGATGGCCATCAGTTCCGGGTGGATCAACCCCTGCCTGGTCCCTTCGGGGAGGACGACCGTTGGGAGCATGTCACCCGACTGGAGGTCTTCGGCTGGCCTCGCAGCCGCCACTGGGTCCTGGTGAGCTTTGATCCGGATCGGCGCCCAGCCTTTCGAATCATGACCCGGGAGGCTGCTGCGCCTCGTTGAGCCGGGCCTGTGCATCGGCGATTTCCTCAGGCGTGGCATAGCGCAGATCCTCAATCACCAGCTCAAAGCGCAGCGCCATACCCGCCAGCGGATGGTTGCCATCAAGCACGACAACCTCATCGGTGAGATCGGTCACGGTATAGATCAATCCGTCGGGCGATTCTCCGGGCACCGTCTCGAAAGCCATGCCTTCCTCGAGCGTATCGGGAAAGCGGTCTCGCGGCACCAGACGCAAGAGGTCGGCGTCGTAGTCACCAAAGGTATCCTCAGGTTCCAGGTAAAGGGACAGCGTCTCGCCCAGCGACCGGCCTTCGAGCGCCGAGGTGATCTTGGGAAAGACCGAGTCCTCGTGCCCGTGCAGGTAGGTCCAGTCCCGATCATCTTCCTCGATCGGCTCACCCTGCGCATCGTGCAAGCGGTAGCGCAGGGTCACCCAGACATCGGCTTCAATCTTCATGAATTCACTCGCAGACGCGCCCTGGCCATCATTCGGGGCGCTGAGTTTAGACCAGTTCATGGCCAGGCACTGGCAACGCCAACCCTTGTGCATACGATCAGCGTTTGCTGAATTTCGTTCCCCGATCTCGAGAAGCGACGTCCTTGATCTGGCGGTATCGGGCGAGGCGCAGGCACGTCTGGTCAGACATCGGGCGGGCCGCTGGCAGGTCTCCAATGGGCCCCACGATCGCCTTCCTTCGCTACGCACGGCCGGCTGGACCGTGTTGGTCAATGGCGTCGATCGTCATCTGGACGAAGCGCATGGCCTGCTCAGGCGATTTCGATTCATCGCGGATGCACGAATCGATGATCTGATGATCAGCGTGGCCAGTGATGGCGGCGGCGTCGGCCCGCATCTGGACTCCTACGATGTCTTTTTGCTGCAAGCCGAAGGAAAAAGGCGGTGGCGAATCGCCCCGCCAGGGAACTGGCAAACCGTTGCTGATGCGCCGCTCAAGCTGATCGCCAACTTCAAACCCACACAGGAGTGGGTCCTCGAACCAGGTGACATGCTTTATCTGCCACCCGGCTGGGCGCATGAGGGAACTGCGATCGGTCCGTGCATGACCTTTTCGATTGGCGCGCGGGCGCCATCAAGACATGAATTCCTGGCTGCGCTTCTTGCCGACCTCGCTGAACATCCGGGGGGCGCAAACCCTCGCTTTCGGGATCGCGAGCGTATGACGGGGTCTGCGGCCAGGCTGCCCGACGATCTGGTTGGCCAACTCGAAGGCTGGGCCAATCACTGGCGACCATCGCGGACCTCTGTTCGGGAATTTATCGGACGCTGGCTGACCGAGCCTGCCGCCGATGCCTGGTTCGAAGGCCCCACGACGCCTTGCTCTCTGCGGGATTTCAAGCGCAAAGCCCTGGAAGGCGGAATCAGGCTGGACCGGGCCACGCGCATGGCCTGGAAGGGCCGACAGATGTTCATCAACGGAGAGAGCTTGAAGGTCGCGAGCCCTGCCCTGGGCGCACTGCGCGAGTTGGCCGACAGGCGCGACCTTGAAGCCTCTGCACTTCAGATGCATGCGCTGACCGCCGAGTCCTGGCGACTTCTGGCGCAATGGCATCAGCAGGGCTGGATTCATGTTCGCCATTGATGCAGCACGGGGTTCCAATTTTTGTGCGTCTGCTCAAAATGACATCAAATGACCTCCAATAACATCAAAGTTTCCCCCCCCAATCGCATGAAAGCTAAGGGTTTTTGTTTAAAATATTGATCTGTGCAGGTGCAGCATTCCCGCATCTGATGGCTGCAACTTCCTGCCCGGTGTTTCCTTTCCTATCGATTTCTGTCTCGAATCCACTCTCAGGATCTGTCCATGAATACCAAAGCCCTGCTCGTCGCCTCGATGTTTGCTCTTGCCCTGACCGCCTGCGGCAAGAAGGAAGAGGCCAAGCCTGCCGCTGCGCCGGCCCCTGCTGCTGCTCCGGCTGCTCCCGCTGCTCCGGCCGCTGCTGATGCACCGAAGGAAGGAGAGGCTGCCAAGGACGCCGCCGCGCCTGCCGCTGCTCCGGCCGCGCCTGCTGCTCCGGCCGATGCCGCAAAAGAAGGCGAGAAGAAGTAATCTCGCGGCGGGCGGAAATCCAGCTCCGCCCTCAGCAAAAAGGCCGGCACCCGCCGGCCTTTTTTATGGGCGTATCAGCACGCCACCCAGTCCAGCCCCTGATCCTGGTCGGCGACCTTGACCTCCTGCGCTCGCCATCCAAGAACTTCAGACAGCGCCTTTTGCGCGAGTTCGGCGCGGTTGTTGTGCCGGCTCAGATGCGCGGCAACCACCACCTGCAGACGCGCGGCGTCGAGCGAACGCAGAATCTCAGCCGCATCCTGATTTTCGAGATGGCCATAGCGCCCGGAGATCCGCGCGCGCAGGGACGGCGGATAGTGGCTCGACGCGAGCAGTCCGGCATCGTGATTGGTTTCGAGCACCAGCGCATCGAGCCGACAAAGGGCCTGCGACAGATGAGGAGTTGGATGCCCAAGGTCCGTCAGCACGCCAAGCCGGGATCGGCCATCATCGATCACATACTGAACCGGTTCATGAGCATCATGCGGCACCGGGAAAGGCTCGATACGCCAATCGCACCAGTCGAAGGCGGTATGGGCATCGATCACCCGGATCAGGCTGCGACAAGCGTCGGGAACCTGGCAGCCTCGCAGGGTGCCCGAGGTGATGAAGATCGGCGCACCCGTCCTTCTGGCCAGACGGAAGACACCGCCCACATGGTCAGAGTGTTCATGGGTGACGAGGATTCCGGCAAGGTTGTCAGGCTGCAGTCCGAGCCTGGCCATTCGCGCCGTCGCCTCCTTGAGTCCGAACCCGCAATCGAGCAAGAGAAAGCGTTCCCGCCCGATCGCGCCTACCCCGCCAGGGCCTGGCCCCTGACGGATCACCAGGGCGTTGCCCTCGCTGCCGCTACCCAGACTGGCAAACTCCATCAGGGCGTCGGGCCCTCAGCGCTGAACCCGAATGGACGCATGCCCTTGCGCACAGCGGGTGTCAGCGCAAGGCCTCGGCCAGCACCTGAACGATCTGTGATGCGATTCGACGGTCGACCTCGGACGCAGGCACTTTGCCATCAGCAGTCAGCACGCCGACCAGCGTGCCGGGTACATCGTCCTTGACGGTGATCTGATAGCGGCTGCTGCTCAGATCCTTGGAGGTGGTGCCGGTGATGCGGTCGAGCAGACCTTTTGCCCTGGCCTCGCGTTGTGGATCAACATACCGAACGAAGTACACCCCTTTGGTCCGATCGCGGTCTTCGACGGTAAACCCACTGCGATCGAGCACCATTCCAACCTGACGCCAGGAGCGATCAAAGCCATCGGTCAGCTTGACCATGGGCTGACCCTCGCGTTCAAGGCGGCTGACCCGAGCAGCAGGCGCTGCCGCGGTGACACTGCCCGCAGTGGCGACTGCCGCATTGGCGACCGACTCCGGTACGAAGCGAAGCATCATCCGGCGCAGGAACTCGGCTTCAAGCTGAGGATCTGCAGGTTGCTGGGTCCAGAAGGTGCTTTCTTTTTGAACGCCAGTAACGACTTCTTCGAGTCTGCGGTGGGACAGATAGACCTCGGTTCCACCTGAGGGTGCAGGCTCGAGACGAACCAGAAACTTATCTCGGGTCCCTGCGGTGTAGACACTCCCCAGCGCCTTTGACAGTTGGGCACGAAGCCATGAATCGGGCACCGGTGGTCGGGTTTCGTTCCAGTCGGTCTCAAGCACGCCGGTTTCGGGGGAGTCTTTGACCAGGGCAAATCCGGCACCGGTCCAGAACTCCCGAACGACCGACCAGACACGCGCAGGGGGCTGATCGATCACGAGCCAACGACGATCACGATCTCGTTCGAGGCGGGCGCCCGCGACCTGGGGCAAAACAGCCCCTTTGACGGCACTCATGGAGCCCTGCCCGGTTCGCTCCCGATTGAATTCGTTCAGGCTGGTGCCGCCAGCCCGCTGAGGCACAGCGAACCGGTCATCGGCCTTGGGAGACACCAGATCGGGGGGGATCTCGAGCCTTTGCCCCTGGGAGGCAGTGCGATACTCGATGCGACTCAGGTCAGTGAGGGCCTGAGGGGCTGAGCATCCTGCCAGCACCAGGGCACAGGCTGCGATCGCGGCGGCAGGACTGAGCGTTGGCTTCATGCCAGGACTCCCGATCGACGCAGGATCTCAAGGACCTTGGGCTCATTGGCCTGCGCGAGCCGGGTCATGGGCAGCCTGATGCCTCCTGGCATCCGGCCCATGCGTTGCAGTGCCCATTTGACCGGGATGGGGTTGGCCTCACAGAACAGACCCAGATGCAGAGGCAGCAGTTGGCGATTGAGCGCCCGAGCCTTGACAAGATCGCCCGCAAGCGCCGCCGCACAGAGTTGAGCCATTTCGCGGGGGGCCACATTGGCCGTGACCGAGATCACGCCATGCCCGCCCAAGGCCATCAGGGCCAGAGCTGAATCGTCATTGCCGCTGTAGAGGGCGAAATCGGCTGGCAGTCGATCGAGCAGATCGGCGGCCCTGGGCATGTCGCCAGTTGCGTCCTTGAGTCCCTGAATCCCAGGGACCGCCGACAGGCGGACGATGGTGTCATTGGACAGGTCTGCCACCGTACGGCCGGGGACGTTGTAGAGAATGACCGGGAGGTTCACCGCTTCGGCGACAGCCTTGAAATGCTGGTAAAGCCCTTCCTGGCCGGGCTTGTTGTAGTAGGGCACGACCTGCAGAGACGCACTGGCTCCAACCTCAGCCGCATGGCGGGTGAGTTCAATGGCCTCTCGGGTGGAGTTGCCACCTGTGCCTGCAATGACAGGCACACGGCCTGCAACCTGTTCGACCGCCACCTGAATCAGTCGACCATGCTCCTCGACATCAACGGTCGGTGACTCTCCCGTCGTGCCCACCGCAACGATCGCCGCAGTTCCGCTTTCGACATGCCAATCGATCAGCTTGCGATAGCTGTCGAGGTCGAGGCTTCCGTCCTCGTGCATGGGGGTAACGATCGCAACAATGCTGCCCTGGATCATGGTCGCAAGCTCATGCTGAAAGCGCTGATTCTATCGCAGCCCGAATCAGACCGGCCCCTGCGCCATTGCCTGCACAAGGGGTTGTGCCTGATGAGACCGGATGGCCGCTATCCGCTGAATGACCGCAGGCGCAGGCTGCTCGACCAGACCCGACTCGTAAGCGATCACCTGGAGCCCGGCCAGCCTTGCCCAGGAGAGCAGTTCGCCCTCGCGCAACAAGAACTCCGGATTGCGCGGTCGTCCGTAGGCTTCATTGCCCACCGCAAAAGTCTCGTGAATCCATATCCCCCCGGGTGCGAGCAGCGCCAGCATCAGGGCCAGTCTGGGCCGGAACAGATAGTTTGTGCAGACGATGGCATCAAAGGAGAGCCCCTCCAAATGCCAGGGCCCTGACTCGAGATCTTCGACACGAATGTCGATCAGGGGCCTGCGCTCCCCATGCAGGCGCTCAAGTGCAACCGCGTCCCGATCAATGGCCAGCACCCGATGCCCTCTGTCGGCCGCCCATCGGGCATGGCGCCCGGACCCGCAGGCAAAGTCGAGCAGGCGGCCCGCCTTCCTGGGAGCAAGCCAGCGCGCGACCCATTCAGAGGCGATCACGGTCTTTTCGGGGCTGGAAATGAGGATTTCGTCCGGGTTGGCGGACGATTTTTCTGTCAGCATCGGTCACTCATCATGAAGAATCGGAATACCACGCCAGTCTACGCAGGGCTGCGGCGCATCAGTGCGCTCGGCGCGCTCGGCCTCGCCCTGCTCGCGCTGAGTGTGGCCGGGGTGCTCTGGAGCCTGACCCACGGCAACGGTGGCCCGTGGTTGACCATCCTTGCAACCACATTGACGGCCACAGGATGCCTGCTGTCGATATTCAGTGCCTGGCGTGCCTCCTCACAATTGCTGGAGCGTCGGGAGACTGCCCAGCGCCTGACTGAACTGATGGCCGGGCGGCAATCCGCCGAATCACTCGCGGTGATTGGCTCCTGGATGTTCAATACCACCCAGAGCAAGGTCCATCTGAGCGACGGGGCATTGAAGATTCTGCACCTGCCCCCCGAGCAGTCGTCTTTGTCGGGCCGCAGATTTCTCGAACTGATCCATCCTGACGACCGCGAACGCTGGCGCCGCGCTCACCGCAGGGCCCTGCGCGAAGGACTCGAGGCGCGACTTGAATACCGGGTCATCCTGCCTGAGGGGCAGATCGCGTGGGTTCGCAGTGTGGCACGCATCGAGGGCGCCACGGGTCGCAAGGCAGCGACCGTGGCCGGCATCATCCAGGACATCACTGCAGTCAGTGCGATGTCGAGGCAACTCGCGCAAAGCGAGGCGAAATACCGCGATCTCACGCGGCTCTCGGCCGACTGGGTTTGGGAGACCGACGACGCAGGGCGACTGTGCTATCTCTCCGAGAGTGCGGATGCCGCATTTGGTGGAAGCTGGATCCGCAATGGGCTGGGCAAGACCGGCTGGGAATTCAGGCAGGTGGACCTGCCCAGGGTCGACTGGCAAGCCCACCGACGGATTCTTGAGCGGCGCGAGGTGTTCGAGGGGGGCGCGAC
>JBMSOD010000103.1:0-10082 GCA_049422085.1 Burkholderiaceae bacterium | reverse complement strand
GCCGCTCACCAAATACTGGGGTGGCCATGCCGACCTGCTGATGGGCGCGGCGGTAGTGCGCGAAGAACACTGGCTGCCGCTGTGGCAGGCCATCCGGCAGATGGGCATCTGCGTGGGCGGAGACGATGCCTTCATGGTGCTGCGTGGCCTGCGTACGACCGAGGTGCGTATGCGCCAGCATGAGCGCACCGCGCTCGAGGTGGCCCGCTGGCTCGAAACCCGACCCGAGGTAGCGCGGGTGCTGCATCCGGCTCTGCCCTCGCATCCGCAGCATGCGCTGTTCAAGCGCGATTTTCTGGGCTCGAGCGGGCTCTTTTCGTTTGAGCTGAAGTCGGCCACGCAAGCCCAGCTGGCTGCCCTGTGTGAAGGCCGCCGGTTTTTCAGGATCGGCTATTCCTGGGGCGGCTTTGAGAGCCTGATCATGCCCGCCAATCTGGACGGCATCCGCACGGTAGCGCCCTGGAAGGGCGGCCCGCTGGTGCGCATTCATTGCGGGCTGGAATCTGCCGCTGACCTGATCGCCGATCTCGAAGAGGGCTTAAAAACTGGGGTCAGATGACAATTTTCGCGACCCCAATTTCTTAAACGCGCCGCCGAAAATTATCATCTGACCCCAATTTTTCGGCGTAGGGTGGCGGCGCAGAGGGAGACGGCTTCGTTCGCCTCTTCGATGACCTTGCCCATGGTGATAAAGCCATGGATCTGGCGCGAGAAGTTGAGCAGGGTGGCCGAGTTGCCGGCCTGCGTGAGGCGCTGTGCGTACGAGGTGCCTTCGTCGCAGAGCGGGTCGTAGCCCGCGACCAGCACCAGCGCGGGCGGCAGGCCGCTCAGGTCTTCGCGCAGCAGGGGGGAGGCGCGCCAGTCAAAGTCATGCTGCGCATCATCGATGTAGTGATCGTGGAAGTAGCGCATGGAGTCCACGGTCAGCAGCAGCCCCTGACCATTGACCGCATTGGAGTGCGTAAAGCGACGCTGCACCGTGGCCGGATAGATCAGCAGCTGAAAGGCAATCGGCAGATCGCCGGCATCCCGTGCCATCAGGCTCACCACGGCCGCAAGATTGCCACCGGCGCTGTCGCCACCCACGGCCAGCCGCGAGGCATCGACCCCCAGGGCCTGCGCCTGATCACGCACCCATCGTGTGGCGGCCAGGCAGTCTTCGGGCGCCGCCGGAAAGCGATGCTCCGGGCCCATGCGGTAGTCCACCGACACCACCACGCAGCCCGACTGATCAGCCAGGTCGCGGCACAGCGCGTCATGGGTATCCAGATCGCCGATGACCCAGCCACCCCCATGAAAATAGACCAGCACCGCACCATGCGTCTGTGCGGGCCGATACAGGCGCAGCGGAATGTCGCCGCGCGGGCCGGGTGCAGAGAGCTCCTTCACTTCGGCCACCGCAGCACCCTCGGGCTGCGTGAAGAATCGCCGCGCACGATAGCTCTCACGCGCTTCAGTGGGCGTCTGCTCATGCACGGCGGGCGCACCGCGCTGATCGATGAGGTCGAGCAGGGCTCGGGCCTGGGGATGCAGCATGTCAGTCTCCTGGGGTCGGGTTGTTTTTGGGTAGCCACTGCCGGAGGCAGCGATCGAGTTGATCCATGAGGATCGGCTTGGGCAGGAAGTCGTTCATGCCGGCAGCAAGGCAGAGCTCACGGTCTTCTGCAAGGGCGTTGGCCGTGACGGCAACGATCGGCGTGTCTGCATTGAGTCCCTTGCCCTGTGCAGCAACGCTGGTCCGGATTGCACGGGTCGCATCGAGCCCGTCCATGACGGGCATGCGCACATCCATGAGGATGAGGTCATAGGGCTTGCGGCTTGCCGCCTGCACTGCCTCTTCGCCGTTCTCGGCCAGATCGACGCCATAGCCCAGGCGCGCCAGCATGATCACGACGACCTTCTGGTTGACGATGTGGTCTTCGGCCAGCAGCAGGCGCGGTCTAGTCGAGTTCTTGCCGGCGGTGTCGGCGGCGGCCGGCTCGGCAGCCTGGTCGTCGGGTTGCATCAGCGTGGAGGCCGTGTCCACGGTAAGACGAACCGGCAGTTGCTGCGTGCGTTGCAGCGGCAATCGGAACCAGAAATGACTGCCCCCGGCGCCGGGAATAGGCGTAGCACCCGGAGCACGATCAGCGCCATCGGCCGACTCAGGCATCAGGCCAATCTCGCCGCCCATGGCATCGACCAGCTCCTTGCTGATCACCAGACCCAGCCCGGTGCCTCCATGCCTGCGCGTTGAGCTCGAATCAACCTGCGAGAAGACCTTGAACAGGGCGTTGCGCGCAGATGGCGGAATGCCCACGCCGGTATCGATGACATCGAACTGCAGGACAGGGTCGCCCTGACCGGAATCCGTTGAACCCGCATCGGATCCACTGGCGGGCAATGCGCCCTGCGAAGCCGCGGCGAGGCCGATCCGCAAGGTGACATGGCCCTGCTCGGTGAACTTGATGGCATTGCCCAACAGGTTGATCAGGACCTGCCGGATCCGCAAGCTGTCTCCGAGATAGGTGCCCAGGGCCTGAGGATCAATCTCGCTGCGCAGCTCGATGCGTTTGGTTCCAGCCTCGTAGCGGAACATGCCCATCACGACATCGATGCATTCCTGCATCGAAAAGGGCTGGGGTCGAAGCTCCAGGCGGCCCGCCTCGATCCTCGAGAAATCAAGAATGTCATTGACGATGGCCACCACCGCCTGCCCGGACTGCGCGATATTGCTGGCGTAGTCACGTTGCTCTGCCGTGAGCGCGGTGCCGAGCATGAGTTGAGACATGCCCACAACGCCATTGAGCGGAGTGCGGATCTCATGCGACATCGTGGCAAGAAACCGGCTCTTTTCGCGATTGGCGGCCTCGGCGCGGACGCGCGCATCGGCCAGATCCGCCTTGTCACGGTCGATCCGCCGCAGCGCCCGCATCAGCACCCAGAGCAGCCCGGCAAAACCGAAGGTCATGACGGCGCTTGTGCCGAAGACCCACAGCCGATAGCTCGCGAGCTGACCCAGCACACGACTCTCATCGCGGCCAGCCACCAGCGTGACCGGGAAATCCTCGAGCGTGCGATACGCATAGACACGAGGCTTGCCGTCGATCTGAGACACGCGCCTGAAGCTGCCCGACATCGGCGCATCGGGCTCCATGAACGCCCCGCCCTGAATGACCTGATTCGCACCAGCCCGCGCAGGGTCGGGATGGCGTGCCATGACTGTTCCGGACTCACTCTGGAACATGGTCAGCACGTCGCCATCCCGTGTCGCCAGGCTGCGTGCAAAGTTGGCAAAGATGACCGGATCCACCGACAACTGAAGCACACCCTCGAAGACGCCATCGATCAGGATGGGGCGGCTGAAATGGATCTGCCGGCGGCCTTCGGCCGTGAAGTCACCTTGCGGAAGGCTGATGAAAAGGCGATCCCCCTTGTTGTCGCGATGAACCACAAACATGGGTCGTTCGGAGAAGTCGGCGCCGGTCAGGCTGTCGGTACTGAATCGCACACGGCCGTTGCGGTCGAGGGTGCTCATGTGCAGCACAGCGCCTTCGAGCGTTTTCTTGTGCTGCTCGACCAGGGCCTCGGGTACCTGCAGGTCGATTGCGACATGGGGACGGATATCGACCAGAGCCGCATCAAGCGTTCTCAGAACGGTCCGGGCAAACTCGGCAAACACATCAGCTTTGGCCTCCATGCGAAGCCCGGCCTGCTGCAGTGCGTTTTCGCGGGAGCGTTCGACCTCGAACCAGGCCCCCCACCACATGCCCACCAGGCCTGCGATCACGACAGCGGCCAGCCCGCGGCGCATGCGCAGGCTGGTGCGTTCGAGCACGAGGGTGTCGGGCGGGACGTTCATGGGGAAATGGGCGTGTAAGGACGCGTCTCGATGATACGCTGAGGCTCTGGTTTTTCTGCTCCGACACCCATGCCTGCTGCCCTGTGGATCTTGTCCTTGTTGCTGATTGCAGTAGGTCTTGCGGGGACGGTGCTGCCTGCGTTGCCGGGCACCGCGCTGGTGTTTGCAGGCATTGTGCTGGGAGCCTGGATCGATGACTTCAGCCGCATCTCGGTCTGGACCGTCGTCCTCTGCGGTCTGCTCACGCTCGCCTCCTGGGCCATCGAGTATCTGGCAGCCCTGATGGGCGCAAAGCGCGCGGGTGCGAGTCGACTCGCGTTGCTCGGCGCAGCGCTGGGCACCGTGCTGGGCATTTTCGGAGGCCTGATCGGCCTGCTCTTTCTGCCCTTGGCGGGTGCGGCTCTGGGTCAGTTCCTGTCCGAGGGCAGCGCCCGTCGAGCCGCCTCGGTGGGTTGGGCAACCTGGGTGGGCCTCATGCTAGGCACGGTGGCCAAGGTGGCAATCTCCTGCCTGATGGTGGGCGTGTTCGTTCTGGCCCTGGCTTTTTGACCGTCCGAGTGCACTTCGTCACAACCTGCTTGCCCCTCTGAAGCTCAAGATTCGGGTTTTCAGGCCGTCAACACCGGATATGGAGACCACTTCGCCATCTGCCGCCTCGGGCGCCTCAGCCTCCGCGGCTGCCTCGGGCACGCCCCGCAAGCGGGCGTTTCGAATGCCCGAGCGGGCGCTCATCGTCCATGAGCAGCCCGGGGCCCGTCATGCCCTGCGCGACGTGGTGGTTGACATGGGCATCCGGCAGGTCGATACCGCCCGCGACCCGCAGCAGGCCCTGGAGATGATCGAGGCTGAGCCCTATCCCCTGGTGCTGAGCGAGGTGAATTTCAAGGGCCCCTTTTCGGGCAGCCAGCTGCTCGAGGTGGTTCGCACACGGCGTCTTCTCCCGGCACATTCGGCCTTCGTGCTGGTCGTCTCGGAGGCCAGTCGTTCGCTGGTGGCCACCACCAGCGAGTGGCAACCCGACGCACTACTGCTCAAGCCTATCGTGCATGCGGTGGTCGCACCCCGCATCGAGCAGGCGATTCGCAGGCGCACCGCCTATGCCAAGGTGCATGAGGCCAGCCTGAGCGACGATCCCGCCGAACTGCTCGCGACCGTTGATGCCCTGATCGCGCGCCTGGGCGCACCCAGCATCGAGCTGCTGCGCTGGCGCACCCAGGCGCTGCTTGCCCTGGGCAAGCTCCAGGACGCGCAGCGCAGCGCTGAACTCGCCCTCGGGCAGCGACGCCCATTGCCCTGGGCCCAGGTGGCGATTGCGCAGGTCGCGCATGTGCAGGGTCGCAATGATGAAGCCCGGGCGATGCTCGAGTCGATGATTGCTGCCGACGCCTACCAGGGCGCGGCCTATGACCTGCTCATCAAGGTGCATCAGGCGGCAGGCCGCACCGAAGATGCGCTGGCCGTGGCCCGTGCTGCGGTCAAGCCGCTGTCGACGCACCGCAGGCTGCGCACCCTGGGTGAGATGGCTTATGCGCAGGATGAACTCGAACTCGCCGAAACCTGCTACAGCACCCTGATCAGCAAGACCGCGGGCACGCCGGTTCGCAGTGCGCTCGATGTCGGCATGCTGGGGCAGGTGCTGGTCACCCAGGGTGAAGCAAGCAAGGCGCTGGAACTGGTCAGCACAGCGCGCGCCCAGGGCTTTGAAGATGACACCTCACAAGCGCTTGCCGAATCGGTGGCGGCGCAGGCCCATGGCCTGAGGGGTGATCTGGAGCTTGCGCAATCGCATGCACGCCGGGCCGTCGAGCTTGCAGGGTCGGCACAGGCCCCCGCCTCGGTGACCTTGCTGGTGGCACAGGGCGCCATGAGTGCCGGGCTGGGTGATGAAGCGATGGCCCTGGTCAGGCAGACCCTGGGCGAAGATCCCGCAGCGCAGATTCATACCCAGCCCATGGCGGCACGGGTGTTGCGCAGGGCCGGTTTTGCGCTGCCGCAGCAGATGCCGGCTTCCCAAGAGGTCGCAACCGAGCGGCGAGCACTTCAGGATCGTCGAAAGTCCACTGACCGGCGCAGCTATATGCAACCCGGCGTTGCGGAAGATCAGGGCGCGGCATCGGCACGGGAGTCGACGAAAGACTCAGCCGGCGATGTGCCCGCACCCATCGCCGATATCAAGGCGGCCAGGGAAGATGCGAAGGCAGGTGCCGGCGATGTCATTCCGGCTCTGCCTGTGCGCCCGGCGCCTCCAGGGCCCCTGCAGGTCTCGCAGCGGCTCTTGCTGTGCGACGACGCGCTGTATCAGGGACATCATGCCGAGGCGCTTCAGCATGCCCAGGCCGCACTTGCCCAATCGCCCGATCATCCGTTTGCGCTGATCGCGGTATTGCGCAGCCAGTTGATGCGCATGCAGACCGAGGGCTACGACAAGGATGCTGCTGGGGTCGTCCATGACTGCCTGCGAGCGATCGAGCGACTGACGCCCGGAGGGTCGGGTCGCATGTTTGCCCGCCTGCTGGTCGATCTGGACGGACCCGAACCGGGCTGAGGTTCGCTCAGCCCCGGTCCTCTCGACGCTCAGCCCAGATCCTCTGGATCAGGCTTTGGCGCTGGCCCGCGCTTTCACCTGCTCCACGATCCGCAGCACGTTGGCATTGGCAGGATCCACCTTCTGCCCGACTGCCGCACCAAACTCCAGAAACACGAAGAGCAGCAGATCGGCCAACGTGAGTCGGTCGCCGCAGACCCATTGCTTGCCTTCAAGCAGGCCATTGAGCCAGGCGATCTTTTCCTTGGCGAGCAGCTTCAGGTCATCGGCGGCCTGAGGAATCGTGCGGATCCGTGACTGAAAGAGCTTCAGGCCTTCGGCAAAGCGGAATCCGTTGGCCAGGGGCTCCAGGATGTTGAGGTCGATGCGACGCACCCACATGCGGGTTTCGGCGCGCTCCTCGGGTGTGTTGCCGATCAAGGACTGGCCCGCGGGGCCGAGTTCATCGAGGTATTCGCAGATCGCGGTGATCTCGGCGAGCACCATGCCATTGTCGAGCTCGAGGCAGGGCAGCTGACCCGAAGGGTTCTTGGCCATGTAGGCCGGCTGACGGTTTTCGCCGCCACGCAGATCGACCTTGGTGCTGGGCAGGGCCACGCCGCGCTCGGCAGCAAAGACACGCACCAGTTGCGGATTGGGTCCGACGGAATCGTAGAACAGCATGGGAGTCTCCTCGTTGGAAGTGAAAGTCAGGCCGCCAGCCTCAGCACCTCGATGACCTGTTCGGGCGTGGTGAGCGGCGTGGGGTTGTCACGCAGATTGGGATAGACCAGCGCACGCCGTGCGATGTCCTCGAAATGCTCCGCGCCAATCTTGACATCGGCAAGACGCGAGGGCTGCTTCAGTCCCCGAATCAGGTCACCGATCAGGCGATGGGCCGGCACCTCGGGCTGGCCCATGGCGATGCTGAGTTCGCGCTGACGCGCTGCATTCTGGGCCGCGTTGTACTGCAGCACGGCGGGCAGCATGATGCAGGAGGTGTGGCCGTGCGCGATGCCGAAGGTGGCGCCCAGGGCATAGCCAATGCCGTGGCTCGCGCCCATGCGCGCACCACCTGCAAAGCCTGCAATCGCCTGCCACATTCCGAACTGAGCGGTCATGCGGGCATTCAGATCGGTCGGGTCGGCCTGCATGGCCGGCAGCCCGCGATACAGGAGCTTCAGGCCCTGCAGGGCCAGCGCCTCGGTGGCCGGATTGGCAAAGGGCGAGCAGAAGGACTCGGCCGCATGGTCCACCGCGCGAATGCCGGTGTTAAAGAGCAGATCGAGCGGCGTATCGAGCGTGGCGCGCGGATCGAGCACCACCGCCACCGGCGCAAAGAGCCGGTGGGTGAAGGACTGCTTGGTGTGCGTGGCCGAGTCGGTCACGCCCGCAATCGGTGTGAATTCCGAAGCCGACAGCGTGGTCGAGACCGCAATCATGCGCAGCGGCTGAGCGGGCGCTTCAATGCGCCTGGCCTGATCGGCCGGCACGCCGGTGCGATAGGGCTCCATGGCCGCGG
Organism: Burkholderiaceae bacterium; assembly: GCA_049422085.1. Classification (GTDB taxonomy): domain Bacteria; phylum Pseudomonadota; class Gammaproteobacteria; order Burkholderiales; family Burkholderiaceae_E; genus UBA4615. The sequence goes on along the minus strand of JBMSOD010000103.1, from coordinate 2,195 downwards.
GCGAATCCATGTTCATCCACAGGGCGCCGAGCATGGCCTTGGTGGCATCAATCACCGAGCCCCCGCCCACCGCCACCAGCAGATCGGCCCCGGCCGCGCGCGCCGCCTGTGCACCGGCGATCACGTCTTCACGGGGGCTGTGCGCCGTGATGGCCGCAAAGCTGCCGCAATGAAGCTCGCCCAGGGCGGCTGCAATTTTTTGCAGCGGACCATTTTGCAGGCTGCCCAGGGTACGGCCGGAGGTCAGGAAGACGCGTTTGGCCCCGCGCTGGCGGGCGAGTTCGAGCACGGCCACTTCGGCTGGCTTGCCAAAGACGATCTGCTCCTGGGCCTGAACCTGAAATGCGCCGACCGGCACGGCTGCGGCGTTGGAAGCGCCCGAAGGGGCGGCGGAATGGGCATTGCCAGTCATGGAAGTCTCCTTGTGAGGCGATGCTAGCATCGACGGCATGTCCGACGCGGACCGCGCCCCTACAGGAGCCTCCATGCCCACCCATCCCAATCCCTATCGGCAGGACCTTGATCGCAATCCGGCCAATCACGTCCCCCTGACGCCCATCTCCTTGCTCAACTGGGCCGCATCGGCCTATCCGCAGCGGGTCGCGGTGATCCATGGCGACCTCAGGCGGACCTGGGCCCAGGTGCAGGAGCGTTCGCGGCGACTGGCCAGCAGCCTCGCGCGCATGGACATCGGCACGGGCGACACGGTGGCGGTCATGCTGCCCAATACGCCGCCCATGGCAGAGGCGCATTTCGGAGTGCCGATGAGCGGCGCGGTGCTTCACTGCATCAATACCCGGCTCGATGCCGCTACGGTGGCCTTTGCGCTCGATCACTCCGACAGCAAGGTGCTGATCATCGATCGCGAGTTTTCACTGACTGTGAAGGCGGCACTGCAGCAACTGAAGACCGAGGGCAAGCGTCTGCCTACGATCATCGATGTGGATGATCCGCTTTACAACGGTCCGGGCGAACGTCTGGGCGCGCTGGAGTACGAGGCCTTTGTAGCGCAGGGCGATGCGGCCTTTGCCGGCTTCATGCCCGAAGATGAATGGGATGCCATCGGACTGAACTACACCTCGGGCACCACCGGCAATCCCAAGGGTGTGGTGGTGCATCACCGCGGCGCCTACCTGAATGCCGTGGGCAATGTGCTGTCCTGGTCCATGCCCCGGCATCCGGTCTATCTCTGGACCCTGCCGATGTTTCACTGCAATGGCTGGTGCTTTCCGTGGACGCTGGCCGCGGTGGCAGGCACGCAGGTCTGCCTGCGCCGAATCGATCCGGCGCTGATCTTCTCGCTGATGCGCGAGCACCGGGTCTCGCACTATTGCGGCGCCCCCATCGTGCATTCCATGCTGATCTCGGCACCCGCCGACTTGCGCGCGGGCATCGACTGGCCGGTCAAGGCCATGGTGGCTGGGGCCGCACCGCCCGCCGCCATGATCGAGGGCATGGCCACCCTGGGCTTTGACGTGACGCATGTGTACGGTCTGACCGAGACCTATGGCCCCTCGGCCGCCTGTGCCAAGCATGAGCACTGGGCCGAGCTGCCGCTGGCCGAGCAGGTCGATCTCAATGGTCGGCAGGGCCTGCATACCCAGATCCAGGAGCAGGTGACGGTCATCGATCCCGAGACCCTGCAGGAGGTGCCCCGCGATGGTCAGACCATGGGCGAGGTTGTGTTCCGGGGCAATGCGGTGATGAAGGGCTACCTGAAAAATCCCAAGGCGACGCAGGAGGCCTTTGCCAACGGCTGGTTCCACAGCGGAGACCTGGGCGTGCTGCATGCCGATGGCTATGTGAAGCTCAAGGATCGTGCCAAGGACATCATCATCTCGGGCGGAGAAAATATTTCTTCCATCGAGGTGGAGGACGCGCTCTACAAGCATCCGGCGGTGCTGGCGGTGGGCGTGGTGGCCCGGCCCGATGCCAAGTGGGGCGAGACGCCCCTGGCCTTTGTGGAGCTGCGGCCTGACCGCGCACCGGCCGATCAGGCAGGCCGCGACGCGTTGGCGGCTGAGCTCATCGCGCATTGCCGCAGCCTGCTGGCGGGCTTCAAGTGCCCGCGCGAAGTGCGCTTTCTGGAGCTGCCCAAAACCTCCACCGGCAAGATCCAGAAGCATCTGCTGCGCGCCCAGGTGAACTCGGCCAGCGCGATCGGCTGAGCGGCCATGAGTGATCTCGAACCATGA
>JBMSOD010000102.1:0-10086 GCA_049422085.1 Burkholderiaceae bacterium | reverse complement strand
ATTCGCCGGGCATTCTTTCCACACCAGCCGCTGGGATTACGACTACACCGGCGGCGATTCCTACGGCAATCTGCACAAGCTGGCCGACAAGCGGGTCGGCCTGATCGGCACCGGTGCCACAGCCGTGCAATGCGTGCCGCATCTGGGCGCTGCAGCACAGCAGCTTTTTGTGTTCCAGCGCACACCCTCCTCCGTGGATGTCCGCGGTGACCGCCCGACCGATCCGGAATGGGTCCGCTCCCTCAAGCCCGGCTGGCAGCGCGAACGCGTGGCCAACTTCACCTCGGTGGTGTCGGGCAGCGCGTTTGATGTCGACCTGGTCAATGACGGCTGGACCGACATCATCGGCAACATTCTGCTTTCGGCCCGCAAGGCGGCCCAATCTGGCCAGAACGTGACCGATGAGGCCACCCTCATTCAGCTGGCCGACTACCGAAAGATGGAGCGCGTGCGCGCCCGGGTCGATTCCATCGTCAAGGACAAGGCCACCGCGGAGGCGCTCAAGCCCTGGTACAACCAGTTCTGCAAGCGGCCCTGCTTCCACGATGACTATCTGCCGACCTTCAACCGCCCGAATGTGAAACTGGTGGATACCGACGGCAAGGGCATCGAGCGGATCACCGAGCGCGGTGTTGTGGTGGCAGGCAAGGAATACGAGCTGGACTGCCTGATCTTCGGCACCGGCTTCGAGGTGGGCACCGATTTCACGCGACGCCTGGGCTTTGAAGTGCATGGCCGCGACGGCATCACGCTCACCGACAAATGGAAGGGAGGCGCCCAGACCTTCCACGGCCTGTTCACGCGCGGGTTTCCCAACCTCTTCGTGATGACCACTCAGCAGTCGGGTCAGAGCCCGAACTTCCAGCACATGATGGACGAGCAGGCCCGGCATATCGCCTGGGTGCTCGATCAGGTCCGTAGCCGAGGCGCTCATACCGTTGAATGCAGCGACGAGGCCGAAGCCGACTGGGTTCAGACCATCGTGAAGTACTCGCGTGCACGCCAGCCCTTCCTGAACGAATGCACGCCGGGCTATTACAACAACGAGGGCAAGCCCAACGAGCGCACCGCGCGCAACTCCCCCTTCTGGCGCGGACCGATCCAGTTCCTGCGCATCTGGGACAAGTGGCGCGCCGAGGGCAGCCTCCCCGGGCTGGAACTCAGCCGGCGCTGATCGGCACGCCCGCCGCCTCGAACCGATACGGGGCCAGACTCCCCTGCGCCGCGAGGCGCAGGGCGTGCCATTTCTGCGGGCCACCGTAGTAGGCCAGGCTGCCAGGCTCGGCATTGCCCTCGCCGTTGTAATACGACAGGCAGTCGCGCAGGGGGGCGCTCATCAGGTCGGCCTCGCGGCAATGCTGGGCATACGCGTCCTCAGGCGCCTTCTGAATGTCGACCACCGACGCCCCGCGGGCCCTCATCTCGCTCAGCATCCAGACCACATAGTCGGTATGCGATTCGAGTCCCATGATGAAGTTGAACTGCCCTCCGCCGCCCTGCGGCCCGGACATGATCAACAGATTGGGAAACCCATGGCTGTGAATTCCAAGGAAGGTACGCACCCCTTCCTCATTCCACTTCTGTTTCAGGGTTCTGCCATCACGCCCGGTGATCATGTTGAACGAAGCCGTGGCCATCCACTGAAAACCGGTCGCATAGATCAGCACATCGAGCGGGTATTCCACGCCATCGTGCAGCACGCCATTCTCGGTAATGCGTTGCACGCCTTTGGGCGCGGTATCGACCAGCCTCACATGCGGCAGGTTGAAGGTGGGCAGGAACTCATCATGAAAGGTGGGGCGCTTGCAGCCATAGGGATACCAGGGCTTGAGGGCCTCGGCGGCCTTGGGATCCTTCACGATGGCATCCACCCTTGCACGGATCTGCTCCATGATCCGGAAGTTGGTGTCGAGCTGGGCCTTGACCATCTCCTGGGGTGACAACACCCGGTCGTAGGTCTTGCGCTCCTTGTAGTCAGACACCTTGCCGGCCAGGAAGTCATCGTTGCCCTGAAGCGCCGTCCGGCCTGAGGAGATCTTCGCCAGCCTCGAACGGCGCGCCAGATTCCAGCCTGGCTCATGCTTCCAGGTTTCAATTTCTTCCGGCGTGGTAGCGCGCTGGTCGCGCACATCGATGGTCGACGGCGTGCGCTGAAAGACCACCAGTTCACCCACCACCTTGGCGAGTTCCGGAATCACCTGCACTGCTGTGGCGCCCGTGCCGATGATGCCCACCCGCTTGCCGGCCAGGTCGATGTGGTAGTTCCAGCGCGAGGTATGAAAGGACTCGCCTTTGAAGCTCGTCATGCCCTCAATGCGGGCGAGCTTGGGCGTGGTGAGAATGCCGTTGGCCAGCACGACCACCCGGGCCCGCATGCGATCGCCGCGGTCGGTCTGCACGATCCAGCACTGCCCGGCCTCGTCCCAGTCGGTGCGCTCGACCGTGGTGTGAAACAGGCACCGATCGTAAAAGCCATAGCGCTCGGCGAGCAGCTGGCAGTACTCAAGAATCTCGAAGCCCGAGGCAAACTTCATGCTGGGAAAGTAGCCGGTCTCTTCCAGCAGAGGCAGATAGCTGTAGGACTCCACATCGCAGGCGATGCCCGGATAGCGGTTCCAGTACCAGGTGCCGCCGACATCACCGCCCTTTTCGCAAAAGCGCACATCGGTGAAACCCGCCTTCTGGAGCTTGGCCCAGAGCAGCAGCCCACCGAACCCGGCGCCGATCACCAGCACATCGCAGGCATCGGTCAGCGCCTCGCGCGGCACGGGCGGCTCCGAGTAGACATCCTCGAGATAGCGGGAAAACTCCCCCTCCATGGCCATGTAGTCGGCTGCACCCCGGCGGGCCTCCTTGTACTCCCTGTAACGGGCCTGTTCCTGGGCGTTGAACGCGGCCCCGGCAGGGGCTTCGGGCAGAACCTTCCAGGCGGCCTCGGCGGCAACCGAGTAACCCTGCCCACGAATGCGCTCGGTGGCTTTGGCGGCTCGGGTATCGAAGGACTTGCGACCGGTGATCGGGTCGATTCGGATGGCTGTGCGCATGGGTCTCCTCCTGAACCTCATCATGACAGGTCACAAGGCGAAGCGGCTACACTGCGCCTTTCACAATTCTTGCCAATGAGACCATGAGCGCTCCCGCCTATCCCTCAACCCAACTCTTCATCGATGGCCAGTGGTGCGACGCTGCGGACGGACGCAGCCTGGCGGTGGTCAATCCGGCCAATGGCCAGGAAATCGGGCGTGTCGCCCATGCGGGGCGTGCCGATCTGGATCGGGCACTGGCAGCCGCGGAAAAAGGCTTTGCAACCTGGCGGGTGATGTCCGCCTACGATCGCTCGAAGATCATGCGTACGGCCGCTGCCCTGATGCGCGAGCGGGTTGAGGCCATTGCGACCATGATGTCGCAGGAACAGGGCAAGCCGCTGGCCGAATCGCGGATCGAAACCATGTCCGCGGCCGACATCATCGAATGGTTTGCTGAAGAGGGCCGTCGCGTCAATGGCCGGATCGTGCCCCCGCGCAATGCCGCCAATCAGCAGATGGTGATCAAGGAGCCGGTCGGCCCGGTCGCAGCCTTCACACCCTGGAACTTCCCGATCAACCAGGTGGTGCGCAAGGTGAGCGCTGCGTTGGCGGCGGGTTGCTCCATCCTGGTCAAGGCCCCGGAAGAAACCCCGGCCTCGCCCGCTGCGCTGATCCGGGCCTTTGCCGATGCGGGCGTTCCTGCCGGCGTGGTGGGGCTGGTCTATGGCACCCCGGCCGAGATTTCCAACTACCTGATTCCGCACCCGGTGATCCGCAAGGTCACCTTCACCGGCAGTACCTTCATTGGCAAGCAGCTCGCCGCCATGGCTGGACAGCATATGAAGCGGGTCACCATGGAGCTGGGCGGCCATGCGCCCGTGATCGTGGCCGAAGATGCTGATGTGAAGCTGGCCGTCCAGGCGGTGGGTGCAGCCAAGTTCCGCAATGCAGGGCAGGTCTGCATCTCCCCGACCCGCTTTCTGGTGCACAACAGCGTTCGGGCCGAGTTCGAACAGGCCATGGTCGCGCATGTCAACAGCCTGAGGGTGGGTGAAGGCCTGGCGCAGGGCACCACCATGGGGCCACTGGCCAATGCACGACGCCTGACCGCCATGGAGCACATCACCGCTGATGCTGTGCAGCAGGGCGCCAAGGTGCTGGCTGGTGGCGAGCGCCTGGGGTCGGTGGGCAACTTCTTTGCGCCCACGGTGTTGACCGACGTGCCCCTGTCCGCGAAGATCTTCAATGACGAGCCGTTCGGGCCGGTGGCGGCGGTGCGCGGCTTCGATACCCTGGATGAGGCCATTGCCGAGAGCAATCGTCTGCCTTACGGCCTGGCGGGCTATGCCTACAGCACCTCGATCAAGACGGTGCATCGCCTGACCCAGCAGCTTGAAGTGGGCATGCTCTGGATCAACCAACCGGCGCTGGCTGTTCCCGAGATGCCCTTCGGCGGAGTCAAGGACTCGGGCTATGGCAGCGAGGGCGGCCCCGAGGCCATCGAGGCCTATGTCAACAACAAGGCGGTCTACGTGTATTGCGGCTGATTCAAGGGCATCAGGGGCTGCCGCACCAATACGGACAGCCCCGCCCCCGAATAGCGCGCATCAGATTCGCAGGCTCACCATCACGGTGAGCGATGCCAGACCCTGGACACGATTTTCCTGAAACGCATCAGGAACATCGACTTCTCCAGAGCCCTGATAGGCGTCGTTGCGGGTGGCACAGGCTTTGCAGTGATGAGGGCGGACCACAGCAGTCGGTCTGCCTCTCTTCCTACCAAAGACCTGGAGTGACCCTCATGACCCGTCGTACTCAGCTCAAGACCCTGGTGGCAGCGACTGCGCTGGCAACCAGTGCTTTTTCGATGCCGGCTTTTGCCCAGGCATCCAACACCATCAAGGTCGGCGTGCTGCACAGCCTGTCCGGCACGATGGCGATTTCCGAGACCGTCCTCAAGGACACCGTGCTCATGGCGATCGACGAGATCAATGCCAAGGGCGGCGTGCTCGGCAAGAAGCTCGAGCCGGTCGTGGTCGACCCGGCCTCCAACTGGCCTCTTTTCGCTGAAAAAACCCGCCAGCTGCTCACCCAGGACAAGGTCTCGGTCATTTTCGGCTGCTGGACCTCGGTCTCGCGCAAGTCCGTCCTGCCGGTGGTGGAAGAGCTGAACGGTCTGCTGTTCTACCCCGTGCAATATGAAGGTGAAGAGCTTTCGAAGAACGTCTTCTACACCGGTGCAGCACCCAACCAGCAGGCCATTCCGGCAGTGGATTACCTGATGAGCAAGGACGGGGGCGCCGCCAAGCGCTGGGTTCTGCTCGGTACTGACTATGTGTATCCCCGCACCACCAACAAGATCCTGCGCGCCTACCTCAAGAGCAAGGGCGTGAAGGACAGCGATATCGACGAGAAATACACCCCCTTCGGGCATTCTGACTATCAGACCATTGTGGCCGACATCAAGAAGTTCTCGGCCGGTGGCAAGACCGCCGTGGTCTCGACCATCAACGGTGACTCCAACGTGCCCTTCTACAAGGAACTGGGCAACGCAGGCCTGAAAGCCAAGGATGTGCCCGTGGTGGCCTTCTCGGTGGGTGAAGAGGAACTGCGTGGCGTAGACACCAAGCCGCTGGTGGGTCACCTGGCCGCCTGGAACTATTTCATGAGCATCAAGAACCCGGCCAACGACGAGTTCACCAAGAAGTGGGCCGCCTATGCCAAGGCCAAAAACATTGCGGGTCACAAAGACAAGCCTTTGACCAACGACCCGATGGAGGCCACCTACATCGGCATCAACATGTGGAAGCAGGCGGTGGAAAAAGCCAAGTCCACCGATACCGACAAAGTGATTGCTGCCATGGCGGGCCAGACCTTCAAAGCACCCTCGGGCATCGTCTCCAAGATGGACGAGAAAAACCACCACCTGCACAAGTCGGTGTTCATTGGTGAAGTCAAGGCCGACGGCCAGTTCAATGTGGTGTGGAAGACCCCAGGCCCGGTCAAGGCCAAGCCCTGGAGCCCCTACATCGAAGGCAACGAGAAAAAGCCTGACGAGCCTGCCAAGAAGTAAGCACGCGGATCAGGAGAGTGACTCGGGTCAAAGCGCAGGCGTTTGCGCCAACCCGGCCGGAGTCAACTTTGAACGGTGCGAGCAGGTGTAAAGGCTGCGCACTTTCGCCGGAAGGGATTCGACAGATCTCTTCCGGCGTCATTGCATCGGACGGTGCAATGCCCGGATGAGATCTGATGAGACGACGGATGCTGAATGGATTGCGGTGTGCGCTGAGCGGCCTTGTCCTCAAGGTGATCGTGCTGCCCTTATTCTTGCTGCTTGCCACCGCGGGACATGCGCTCACGCCAGAACTGTCGCTGCGCGTGGTACGCGGCGACTCGGATGATCGAATTGCGGCGCTGAGCGAAGCCGTTGGGCAACCGAATGCACGGACGGCAGCCTTCCTGCAGGCCCTCGCAGAGGAGCGGGTCCGGCTGTCGGGTGACCAGGTGTACATCGTCCAGGGCGATCAGGCGATCGATCCAGTGACCGGAGCGTCAAAGGCCCTGCCCTCCGATCTGGAGGATGTGATGCTGAACAACCGGATGCGCGGAGAGATCGATGTCGCGCTCGCGGCCTTGAAGCTCTTTTCAGAGCGGGTCGATGAAAGGCGCGCTGCTGCGCTCGCCATGCTCAAGGACCCGGATTCAGAGCGGACACCGCTCATCGAACGGGCCCTGAATAACGAGCCTGATGCTTCAGTGAAAGCGATCCTTGAACAGGCTGCAGCCGCGATGAAACTCGCGGATCAGGACATCACAATCAGGGAGCAATCGGCCAGAACGCTCGGCACCAGCCGCCAGCCTGAAGTGCTCCTGCTGATCAACCAGCGCCTCAGCGTGGAACCGGATGCGAGAGTCAGGCAGGCGCTTGCCCAGGCAGCGAAACAGGTGCAGGACCGGCTGCGCTGGGGCGAGATCGCCGGGATGCTGTTCACCGGCGCCAGCCTGGGATCGATCCTGCTGCTGGTCGCGCTGGGTCTCGCGATCACCTACGGCTTGATGGGCGTGATCAACATGGCCCATGGCGAACTGATGATGATCGGTGCCTATGCCACCTGGGGCGTTCAGGTGCTCTTTCGCAAGTACCTGCCCGAGGCTTTTGACTTCTATCTGCTGGCCGCTCTTCCGGCGGCATTTCTTTGTGCTGCCGGGGTTGGGGCCGTCATGGAACGCCTGGTGCTCAAGCACCTGTATGGCCGCCCGCTCGAAACGCTGCTCGCCACCTGGGGCATCAGCCTGGTGCTCATGCAGACCGTGCGCAGCCTGTTCGGTGCGCAAAACGTGGGTGTGGAGAATCCTTCCTGGATGAGCGGATCCATCCAGCTGCTGCCGAATCTGCAGCTGCCCTGGAACCGCATGATCATCATCGTCTTCGCACTCGCGGTGCTTGCAGCCACCGCGCTGCTGCTGGCGCGCACCCGGCTGGGGCTTTTCGTGCGGGGCGTGACGCAGAACCGTCAGATGGCCTCCTGCATGGGCGTCAATACCGCTCGGATCGATACCTGGGCCTTTGCGCTCGGCTCGGGCATTGCGGGTCTGGCCGGCTGCGCGCTGAGTCAGATCGGCAATGTAGGCCCAGACCTCGGTCAGAGCTACATCGTGGATGCCTTCATGGTGGTGGTGCTGGGCGGCGTCGGCCAGCTTGCCGGTACCGTCTATGCCGCGCTCGGACTGGGGCTGGTCAACAAGCTGCTTGAAGGCTGGACGGGCGCGGTACTGGCCAAGATTGCCGTCCTGGTCTTCATCATCGTCTTCATCCAGAAAAGGCCTCAGGGTCTGTTCGCGATGAAGGGCCGATCGGCGGAGGCCTGAAATGAGTGCCCTGCTTTCACGAAAGGCCTGGACCGCTTTTCTGGCGGCCCTGATCGCGGTGGCCGCGCTTGCTCCCATCCTCAACCTGCTGGTGCCCACAGACAGCCTGTTTCACCTCAGCGACTACGCAGTCTCGCTGATCGGAAAGATCATGTGCTACGCGATCTGCGCGCTGGCCATGGACCTGATCTGGGGCTACACCGGCATCCTGTCGCTGGGCCATGGCCTGTTCTTTGCGCTGGGAGGCTACGTGATGGGCATGTACCTCATGCGCCAGATCGGCCGAGACGGCAACTACAAGAGCGATCTGCCCGATTTCATGGTCTTTCTCGACTGGAAGGAACTCCCCTGGCACTGGATGCTCTCGGACAGTTTCCTGGCCACGCTGATCCTGATCGTCCTGGTTCCCGGTCTGATTGCGCTGATCTTCGGATGGTTTGCATTCCGGTCACGCATCAAGGGCGTGTACTTCTCGATCATCACGCAGGCCCTGACCTTTGCCGCGATGCTGCTCTTTTTCAGGAATGAAACCGGCTTTGGCGGCAACAACGGTTTCACCGACTTCAAGCGCCTGCTGGGTCAACCCATCGCGACGGCCGAGATGCGCATGATCCTGTTCGTGATCACGGGCCTGACCCTGCTTGCCTGCTTTCTGTTCGCGCGCTGGCTGGTGGCCAGCAAGTACGGGCGAATTCTCCAGGCCATCCGGGATGCCGAGAGTCGGGTGATGTTTTGCGGCTATTCCCCCCTTCCCTACAAGCTGAGCATCTGGGTGATCTCGGCCGTGATGTGTGCAATTGCGGGGGCCCTCTATGTGCCTCAGGTGGGCATCATCAACCCTGGCGAAATGAGTCCGGCCAACTCCATCGAAATCGCGGTCTGGGCCGCGGTGGGCGGACGCGGCACGCTGGTCGGCCCGATTGTGGGCGCCTTTCTGGTCAATGGCGCCAAGAGCTGGCTCACAGTGACCGCGCCCGAGATCTGGCTCTATTTCCTGGGGGCTCTGTTCATTGCGGTCACGCTCTTTTTGCCGCAGGGCGTGATCGGCCTGGCCCAGACCCTGCGCCGGAGGCTCAAATGACGCCCGAACTCATGCGCCAGGGCGATGCCCGGGCTGCACGCTATGCCCAGCTACAGGCCGAACGCATCGCGGGCGACTCGGGGGGACGCAGTGCTTCTTATGGCCGACGCCTCACCGACCGCAAGGCGGTCGACCTCACCCATGGCAGGATTCTCTATCTCGAAGATGTGAGCGTGAGCTTTGATGGGTTCAAGGCCATCAACGGCCTGTCGCTGGACATTGCGCCGGGCGAACTCCGCTGCATCATCGGACCCAACGGCGCCGGCAAGACCACGATGATGGACATCATCACCGGCAAGACCCGACCGGATTCAGGTCGGGTGTTCTTCGGTAGCACCATCGATCTCTTGCGCCATAACGAGCCTGAGATTGCGCAGCTGGGCATTGGTCGCAAGTTTCAAAAGCCCACCGTCTTCGAAAATCTCACCGTCTTCGAGAATCTGGAACTCGCCCTCAAGACCGACAAGCGGGTGGGCGCATCGATGCGCTTCCGACTGGATTCGGCGCAATCCGACCGACTGGCCGAAGTGCTTCACACCATTCATCTCGATCAGGCTGACGGCACGGTGGCAGGCACGCTCAGTCATGGTCAAAAGCAATGGCTCGAGATCGGGATGCTGCTGATGCAGGAGCCCCTGCTGCTGCTGCTCGACGAACCTGTGGCTGGCATGACCGACCACGAGACCGAACGCACGGCCGAACTCTTTCTCAGCCTCAAGGGAAAGCATTCGCTCATGGTGGTCGAACACGACATGAGCTTCATCCGGGCCATCTCGGACATCGTGACCGTGCTCTGCGAGGGCGCCGTGCTTGCGCAAGGCACGCTCGATCAGGTGCAGGCCGATGAACGCGTGGTTGAGGTCTACCTGGGACGCTGACTCATGCTCACAGCCCGAAACATCGAGCAGTACTACGGTGGCTCCCACATCCTGCGGGATGTCAGCCTGCAGACCGAGACCGGCAAGGTCACGGTGCTTCTCGGACGAAATGGGGTCGGAAAGACCACGCTTCTCAAGAGCCTGATGGGCGTCGTCCCGATCCGCTGTGGAGAGATTCATCTGCAGGGCACGGACCTCAGTCGATCAAAGCCCTATGCCCGCGCTCAGGCCG
>JBMSOD010000101.1:0-10112 GCA_049422085.1 Burkholderiaceae bacterium | reverse complement strand
AGCAGGCGAAAGCAGCGATCGAAATTGATGCTGGTCAGGTCGGCAAACTCCGGTCGATCCATGCCTCGCAGCTCGGCCAGGAAATCGCCCACATGACTGACAAAACCCGGTTCGTTGGTCTTGCCCCGATGCGGAATCGGCGCCAGGTAGGGTGAATCAGTCTCGATCAGGATGCGATCGGAGGGCACGAATCGGGCGACTTCGCGCAGATCGGCCGCATCGCGAAAGGTCACAATCCCTGAAAACGAGATGAAAAACCCGAGATCGAGCGCCGCCCGCGCTGTCTCGAGCGTCTCGGTGAAGCAGTGCATGACGCCGCCGATGTCCTGCGCCTGTTCTTCGCGCATGATTGCAATCGTGTCGTCCGATGCAGATCGGGTGTGGATGATCAGAGGCTTGCCGCACTGTCGCGCAGCCCGAATATGGACCCGGAACCGATCTCGTTGCCATTCATGGGTCAAGGCAGGATCGGTGGTGGCCCGGTAGTAATCCAGACCTGTCTCGCCGGTTGCGATCACCTTCGGATGCCCTGCCAGGGTGCAAAGTTGCTCGACTGTGGGCTCCATGCAATCGGGATAGTCGGGATGAACTCCCGCTGACGCGAACAGGGTCGGGCCGTCGGCGGGCGCGCTATCGGCCACGGCGAGGACGCGTGGGAAGTCCTCGAGGGTGACACTGACGCAGAGTGCGCGCGTGACGCTCGCCTGCTGCATTCGTTGCAGGACGGCGGTCAGGTTCTCGGCCAGACCCGGAAAATCCAGGTGGCAATGGGAATCGGTGTACATCAGGAAAGCGTCCCTTTCAGGGGCGAATTCCGGGGCAACTCAGAAGGTATGGGTCGGGGCGGCGTTTCTGGGCTGTCCGGCAATCAGGGTCTCGATCCGGGAGCGGATCTGCTCTCCCGCTTCGGTCCGCGCGAACTGTACACCGAGTCCCTGCTGCCTCGATCCGCTGCCGTTTGGCGTGATCCAGACCACCTTGCCGGATACCGCATGCTTGGTCGGATCGTCGGGCAGCGTCATGATGAGATACAGATCGTCACCCATCCGGGCGGCCCGATTGGTCGGGACGAAGAGCCCTCCCCCCTCGATAAAAGGCATGTAGGCGGCGCGCAGGGCTGCGCGATCGCGGATGCTGAGGTTGATCAGGCTTGAAGTTCGACCGGGTTCAGTGGCGGGCCCGGAGACGGATGGGTGTGATGACATGGCCAGATGAGTCTAGCGTGACCGCATTTGGGGCGAGGGGCCACTGGGCGGGTGCTGACTGCCGCCCGGGAGTGCGGCGCTCAGGACAGCCACAAACTCTTCGCAGAACAGGCGGGGGTTGAGCGGGTGATGGATCTGTCTGAATTGCCTGGCGAGGTCTTGCGCAGCCTGCGAGATCTGTCTCAGGGAGGTCTGTCGCGCAGCCAGTTGGGCCAGGCGCTTCTGATGCTGAGGAAAATAACGCGGCGCTGCGCCGGCGCTCACCCGACCCAGATCCATCAGCCAGCGCTGTCCAAGTGGCAGCCAGACCGCCGGCTCGATGGCCTGCAATGCATCGGCAACCTGACTCAGATCCGCCTGCGGAAGGCTGGCAATGGCTTCAAGTGCAGACTGATGGGCTTTGGCCGTGGCGGGTTCGGCAAGATCTCGGGCATGCAGGGGAGCTCCTCCCGCCGCCGCCAGTAGCGCCCTCGCCTGCTCGGCGCTGCAGCCTGAGGCGCCCTGCAACCAGGCCTGAGCCTGATCGAGATCCGGGGCCGAGATGGCGACATGCTGGCAGCGGGATCGGATTGTCGGCAGCAGAAGCTCCGGGCGCTCGCTCAGCACAAGGAAGACCACATTGTCACCAGGCTCCTCGAGCGACTTCAGCAGCGCATTGGCAGCGATGCCATTCATGGCATCAGCCGGATCGATGAGCACAACCCGCCGCCCACCCCGATGGCCAGCGACCGAAAGAAAGCCCGAGAGCCCGCGGATCGAATCCACCGGGATCTGGGATCCGACCTTGCCGTCCTCGCCAACCGGAAGGCCGACGCGACGCGCATCGGGATGGCTGCCTGCAGCCATCCACAGACAGGCCTGGCAGCGGCCGCAAGCCTGCCCGTCATGATCGGGCTGCTCGCACAGCAACGCGAATGCCAGAGCTTCACCACATTCCGACAGGCCGCAACCGGCTGGCGATGTCAACAAGAGCGCATGCGGCAGACGCTCCTGCCGGGCCAGGAGTTCAGAAACAACTTGAAGTTGCCATGGAAATAGCATCTATTTAAAACCAATCACTTGGAATTGATTTCTCAACTTTTACTCGAATTGATTCGATCGATTGTGTGCTGTCGATCAAGGCAAACCGCTCAGGCCCTGCCTGCAATCGGGCCAGGTAGCCTTGCCTGACGCGGCTGAAGAAATCGACATCTTCCGCCTCGAACCGATCCGCTGCGCGCGCTGCGGCCCGCCGCTGAGCCGCGGTGACCGGGTCGAGGTCGAACAGCAGGGTGCGATCGGGCTGGAGGTCGGGATGCACCCAGCGCTCGAGCACCGCAATATCGTCCAGGGACATGCCCCGCCCTGCGCCCTGATAGGCCACGGTGGAGTCAGTAAACCGGTCACACAGCACCCAGGTGCCCTCTTTCAGGGCGGGGCGGATGACCTGATCCAGATGATCCTGTCGGGCAGCAAACACCAGGAGTGCCTCGGTGCGCATGCTCATCGAGCGATGCAGGACCCATTCACGGATTGCCTCTGCAAGTTCGGTTCCACCGGGTTCCCGACTCTGGATGACCTTGAGTCCGCGCGCGGCCAGGCGCTCCTGCAACCATGGAATATGCGTGCTCTTGCCGGCTCCATCGATTCCTTCGAAGGTGATGAAGCGGCCGGGCGCGGGGACGCGAGTCAGGTTCTGAACGCTCATGGGCTGGCAGGCGACGCGCCAGTGGCTCGACGCTTCTGAAAACGGGCGACGGCCCGATTGTGGGCCTCCAGGTCGTCGGAAAATTCCGAACTGCCATCGCCACGGGCTACGAAATAAAGGGCGCTGATCGACTCCGGGGCGAGGGTGGCCCGAAGTGCTGCCTGACCTGGCATTGCGATCGGTGTCGGTGGCAGGCCGGGCCGAGTGTAGGTATTCCAGGGTGTGTCGCTCTGCAGATCCCGCTTGCGCAGATTGCCATCGAAGGCGCTGCCCAGCCCGTAGATCGTGGTTGGGTCACTTTGCAAGCGCATGCCGATCCTCAGCCTGTTGGCAAAGACGGCGGCCACCTTGCCTCGGTCTTGCGCCCTGCCGGTTTCCTTTTCGACGATGGAGGCCAGAATGAGGGCCTGATACGGTGACTCGAGGGCGGGCCCCTGCGGGGGTTGCTGACGCTGTGCCCAGGCCCGCTCGAGACGCTTTTGCTGCAGAACGTAGGCCCGCCGCAGCACCTCCAGATCAGTGCTGCCCTTGACCCAGGCATAGGTATCGGGTGCGAAAAGCCCCTCCGGGTGTTCCTGTGGCGCCCCGATCGCCTGAAGGATCTCCCGATCACTCATGGGCGCAGTCTCCTGCTTCAGGTCGGGCTGTCTTGCCAGCGCCTCCCGCACTTGCCTGAATGTCCAGCCCTCAATCAGGGCGAACTCGCGCTGCGAAGCCTCGCCCCGGGTCAGTCGGTCAAGGAGCAGCTTCAGGGTGGGGGCCTGCTGAAAATCATAGAGTCCGGCCTTGATCCGAACTGCGTCACCGCGCAGGCGAAGCGCAGCCGCGAGTGCCCAGGCCGGCAGATCCACGCCCTGGGCCTGCAGGCTTTTGGCAAGTGCACTGCCAACCGTACCGCGTTCGATTTCGAGGTCCATGGGCAACACCTGAACCGACAGGGGTCGCCAGGCGTAAAGCCATCCGAGGCCTGCCAGACCCATGCCCGACAGCAAGGCGACCATGCCCAGGACGTGGAACCAGCGTGGAGAGCGCTTCATCGGGCCTATGATACGAGCATGACCTGTTCGTGCCTTCCGTAATGCCCAACAACCTCAGCGACTTTGCTCTTGATGCCGTCATCCCGCTGGATGCCGGAAGCTCCTGCGCCCTGGGACTGATTTCGGTCAGTGGGGCGGATGCAGTCAGTTTCCTTCAGGGTCAACTGACCCAGGACGTTCAGGCGCTGCCTGAAGGACAGGCGCGTTGGGCCGGCTATTGCTCACCCAAAGGACGCCTGAGCGCCACCGGCCGCCTGTGGCGTACGCAAGACCAGATCTGGTGGGCCGTGTCCGGTGATCTCACCGCATCGCTGGCGAAGCGTCTGAGCATGTTCGTGCTCAGGGCCAAGGCCAAGGTCGAGGACAAATCCAGCCAGTGGATGGTGTTGGGCATCATGGGCCCACAGGCCCATCGCGAGGTTGCCGGCTGGTTGCAACTGCAGGAGATTCCGGTGCTCGGCCCGGATGAGGTGAAGGCGCAGACCGGAGCAGTGATGTGGGTCGGTCTGCCCGCCGTTCAATTGGGCCCGGAACCGAAGGCCTCTCATCCGAGGAGCATGCTGTTCATCGAGCGCGAGCAGATCGACACGCTGCCCGAGGCCTGGCGCCACTCGAGGAGCCCGAATCAGTCCGCATCATGGAAGGTGGCTGAAGTGCTGAGCGCCATTCCGCGGATCACGGCTCAGACCGCCGATTGCTTCGTGCCGCAGATGGTGAACTTCGAGTCAGTAGACGGGGTGAGTTTCACCAAGGGCTGCTATCCGGGGCAAGAGGTGGTGGCCCGCAGCCAATACCTGGGCAAGTTGCGCAGGCGCATGTTTGTTGCCCAGGGTCAGGGATTGCCTCCTGCGCCAGCGTCGGACATCCTTGCAGAAGGACAGGCGGAGCCGGTGGGTCAGGTGGTCATGTCTGCATCTGCTGGCGATGGCTTCGTGCTGCTCTTCGAATGCAGAACCGATCTCGCCGTACAGGGCAGCCTTCGTACTTCACGGGCTGGCGACAGCAGCGATGGGGCTGAAGGCAGCCTGCTGCGACTGCTGCCTCTTCCGTATGCCCTCAAGGCTCAGGAATGATCTCGCGAATCATGTCCTGGTGCGCAATGCCGACATCGTCATAGACCTCGCCGCGGCTGACGAAGCCATGGCCTCGATAAAACGAGAGGGCATGGACCTGCGCTGAGAGAACAACCTGACGATGTCCGCGTGTGCTCGCAGCCGATACCAGTGACTCGAGGATCTTTCCACCCAGTCCGTGGCGTCGGTATGTGGCCAAGACCGCCATGCGCCCGATATGACCATCGGGCAGGAGCCTGCCGGTGGCGATCGCCTCACCGTTTGCATTGAAGATCACCGCATGCAGGCAGACCGCATCCGCCTGATCCCATTCGAGTTCCTGCGGAATGCCCTGCTCGGCCACGAAGACCGCCTGTCTGACCCTGCCGGCGTCCTGCTGCAGTTCGGCCCAGCTTCCGAGCACCAGTCGGAGCTCAGCGGCTGGCGAATTCATGGATCAGGGAAGCGACACGATCCGGCTCTTCATGGGTGAGCCAGTGGCTTGCCTTGGGCAGTTTCACGATCTCGAGATCGGGAACGACCTCATCCAGCCCCGTCAGCAAGGCGGGGAGCAGTGCCCGATCGCGTTCGCCCCAGATGACCCGGGTGGGCATGTTGACCATGAAAGCCCTGGGATCCAGATTGAGCGGTTTGGCCGCGCCCGAGCGCAGCGCCGTTGCCCGGTAGTAATTGACGCCTCCCTTGATTGCACCGGGCTGTCCCCAGGCGGCGTGATAGGCCTCGCGGGTTGCCTGGTCATACCAGTGAGGGGCTGCGGCTCCCGCAAACAGAAAGGACTCCAGCATGGCGAAGCCGTTTGCACAAAGCTGTGCTTCCGAGCCTTCCGAGCGCAGAAAGGCCATGTAGGTGCTGGCCTTCTGCTGATCAGGATCTGAAGCCAGCAGACGCGCAAAAGGCACCGGATGCGGCGCATTCAGGATCACCAGGCGCCTGACCCGCTGCGGCTTGGAAATCGCCACGGCCCAGCCCACCGCGCCGCCCCAGTCGTGCGCTACCAGAACACAGTCCTGATAGCCCAATGCCGTGACCAGTCCCTCGATGTCGGCCACCAGAGGTTCGATGCGATAGTCGGCGAGCTCAGTGGGCTTGCTGGACAGGTTGTAGCCACGCATGTCAGGGGCGACGGCAAACCAGTTCTGGGCAAAGCGAGGAAGGATGTCTTTCCAGGTTCCCCAGAATTCAGGGAATCCATGCAGAAAGACAATCAGCGGCGCCCCCGGCGTACCCGCCTCGGCGCAGTGCAGCCGGATGCCCGGTTGAACCTCAACCAGGCGCCCCGTTCGAAGCACCGAAGCCATTCGCCCGATTACTGGTCGTAGCCGGGATTGCGGCGATCGAGTTTGCGCAGCAAGGCTGCGAAGACTTCCTGGCTGCTCAGGGCGGTACGTTGCACGCTGATCGCATGGGCCACGGTATCCAGCACCGACTGACCCACCTCGATGAGCTCAGCGCCCCCCGACTGCGCGGCGAGTTGCGCCTGGCAGGCGGTCTCGAGGGTATACATCGCCTGGAAGGCTTCGGCCATGGTGCGGCCCACGGTCAGCAGACCATGGTTGCGCAGGATCATGAAGCGGGCACTGCCAAGGTCTTGCTGCAGGCGCAGCTTCTCGTCATCACGCACCGCAATGCCTTCGTAGTCGTGATACGAGAGCGAAGACATAATGGTGGAGGCTTGCTGCGAGATCGGCAGCAGGCCGCGCTTTTGAGCCGAGACTCCGACGCCGGCGCGGGTGTGGGTATGCAGGACGCACCCGGCATCCTCGCGGACCTCATGAATGGCACTGTGAATCACGAAGCCGGCAGGATTCACCTTGTAGGGTGTGGGATGAAGCGGCTTGCACTCCATGTCGATCTTGACCAGCGACGAGGCGGTGATCTCCTCGAACATCAGGCCATAGGGATTGATCAGGAAGTGATGCTCAGGCCCGGGAATACGCGCCGAAATATGGGTGAAGACCAGATCATCCCAGCCGTAGAGGGCCACCAGTCGATACACGGCGGCCAGTTCGACGCGAAGTTTCCATTCCTGTTCGCTGACCTGGGCGCGCAGCGAGGTTTGCGGTGCGTTCATGGGAGGTCTCCTTTAATGGGGTGATGCGTTGGGTGGATCGAGGAGCCAGCCCCAGCGTCTTGCCTGGGACCGGTCCCTCGGAACAAACCCTGAGATTAGACCAGTTGCACCAGTTGCTTGCCGAAATTTTCGCCCTTCAGCAGACCAATGAAGGCCTGGGGTGCGGATTCGAGTCCTTTCGAAATGGTCTCGCTGTACTTGAGGCGTCCTTCGGCCACGGCCTGCGCAAGTTCGGCCAGCGCCGGAGGCCAGGCATCGGGAAACTCCGACACGATGAAGCCCTGGATCTTCAGGCGGCTGATGAGCACATGGCGAAACTGCTGCACCGGTATCGATTCGCCGTTGTAGCCGGCGATCAGCCCGCATACCGCAATGCGGCCAAAGGCGTTCATTTGGGGCAGCACGGCATCGAGCACCTCGCCACCCACATTCTCGAAGTAGCCATCAATGCCATTGGGCGCGGCCTCCTGCAGATCCTTGTAGACCCTGCCCGCCTTGTAATCGACACAGGCATCAAAGCCATAGTCGCGGATGACCGCCTGGCACTTGACAGGCCCCCCCGCCACACCCACCACCCGGCATCCCTGGGCCTTGGCGAGTTGCCCCACCACCGAGCCCACCGCGCCCGAGGCCGCCGACACCACCACGGTATTGCCTGCCTGAGGCTGAATGATGCGATTGAGGCCCACCCAGGCGGTCACGCCCGGCATGCCGGCCACGCCGAGATAGGCCTGCATGGGCACCCGTGAGGTGTCGACCTTGCGCAGACCTTCGCCCTTGGACTGGCCATAGAGCTGCCAGCCATAGCCGCCCACCACAATGTCGCCTACGGCAAACTTGGGATTGCGCGACTCCACCACTTCACCGACGGTGCCGCCCACCATGGTGTCGTCGAGCGCCTGGGCAGCCCGATAGGACTTGCCCTCGTTCATGGCCCCACGCATATAGGGATCAAGCGACAGGAAATGGTTGCGAACCCGGAGCTGGCCGTCTTCGAGCGGACTGAGCGGCACCGACTCCAGGCGGAAGTTCTCGGGCCGCACGGCGCCGTCGGGTCGGGAGGCAAGGACAATACGTTGATTCATGCTCATGTCGAGGTGGTCCTGATCAGGCGATTTCAAAGAGGCCGGCAGCACCCATGCCACCGCCGATACACATGGTGACCACGCCAAGGCGGGCCTTGCGACGCTTGCCTTCGATCAGCAGGTGGCCGGTCAGACGCTGACCCGACATGCCATAGGGATGT
This sequence comes from Burkholderiaceae bacterium, assembly GCA_049422085.1. Taxonomy (GTDB): domain Bacteria; phylum Pseudomonadota; class Gammaproteobacteria; order Burkholderiales; family Burkholderiaceae_E; genus UBA4615. The sequence continues at coordinate 1,793 of JBMSOD010000101.1, read as the reverse complement.
CCGACCGCGATGGCGCCGCCATTGACATTGAGCTTGTCGTTGTCGATGCCCAGGTGATCGCGGATGTAGAGCACCTGAACGGCGAAGGCTTCATTGAGCTCCCACAGATCAATGTCCGAGACCTTCAGACCATGGCGCTTGAGCAGCTTGGGAATGGCGTAAATCGGTCCGATACCCATCTCGTCGGGCTCGCATCCGGCCACGGCAAAGCCGCGGAACACGCCCAGAGGCTGCAGACCACGGCGCTCGGCCAGGCTGCGCTCCATGATCACGCAGGCGCCAGCCCCGTCTGAAAACTGGCTGGCATTGCCCGCAGCAATCACACCGCCCTCAACGGCGGGCCTGATCTGAGATACGCCCTCATAGGTGGTGTCGGCACGAATGCCCTCGTCCCGGTCGAGCACCACGTCTTTCAGGGTCTCTGTACCAGTCTGCTTGTCGATCACTTTGGTGGTGACCGTGACCGGTACGATTTCGTCGCGGGTCTTGCCCGCCGCTGCCGCAGCCGAGGCACGTTGCTGGCTTTGCACCCCATAGCGATCCTGCAACTCGCGGGCGATGTTGTAGCGCTTGGCCACACATTCGGCGGTCTGCAGCATCGGCCAATAGATCTCGGACTTGTTGGCCTTCAGCCAGGGGTCGATCAGGCTGTGGGTATTCATTTCGTTCTGCACGAGCGAAATGGACTCCACGCCACCTGCCACATAGACATCGCCTTCGCCCGCCATGACCCGCTGGGCCGCCAGCGCAATCGTCTGCAAGCCGGAGGAGCAGAAGCGGTTGACGGTCATGCCCGACACGCTGACCGGCATGCCAGCACGCAGGGCAATCTGGCGCGCGATGTTCTGGCCGGTGGCACCTTCGGGATTGGCGCAGCCCATGATGACGTCGTCCACCTCGGCAGCCTCAATCTTGGCGCGCTCGAGGGCGGCCTTGACCACGGCGCCGCCCATCGTGGCGCCATGGGTCATGTTGAGCGCACCTTTCCAGGACTTGGCCAGGCCGGTGCGGGCGGTAGAAACAATGACGGCTTCACGCATGATGAATTCCTGATATCAACCGTTGAAGGATTTGCCCTGAGCCGCCAGACGGGCCAGCAGGGGCGCCGGTTTCCAGAAGTCGGGATCGGCATTGGGGTTGGCTGCGAAGCCCGCCATGATCTCGACCACCTTGGGCAGCCCCAGGGTATCGGCATAGAACATGGGGCCACCGCGGAAGCGGGCCAGGCCGTAGCCAGTGAGATAGATGATGTCGATGTCAGAGGCCCGCAGGGCGATGCCTTCGTCGAGCAGCTGGGCACCTTCGTTGACCAGGGCCAGGACCAGCCGATTCACGATTTCCTCATCGCTGATCTGGCGTGGCGTGATGCCCAGGCGGGCACGTTCCTTGACGAGCAGTTCGTCGACCACCGGCGATGGATAGGCAGTGCGATCGCCCGCCTTGTAGTCGTACCAGCCTGCCGAGGTCTTCTGGCCATAGCGCCCGAGCTCGCACACCAGATCGGCGGTCTTGCTGTAGCGCAGGTCGGGCTTCTCAAGATAGCGACGCTTGCGGATGTACCAGCCGACGTCATTGCCCGCCAGATCGGCCATGCGGAAGGGGCCCATGGAAAAGCCCCAGCGCTCCACCGCCCCATCGACCTGCTGCGGCGTGCAGCCCTCTTCCAGCAGAAACCGGCGATCGAACACGGCCCGGCAGCGATCCGCGATGCAGGGCGTCTGGATGCCGTCCACCGGCTGGCCGCCCGCGATGCCATTGATGTTCAGCGTGGCGTGACGCGCCCCGTCCGGGAC
>JBMSOD010000100.1:0-10115 GCA_049422085.1 Burkholderiaceae bacterium | reverse complement strand
CGCGCGCCGCAATCGCCCGCGATATGGGCTACCTCGCCCGGATGCAGCTTGGCATTGACAGGGACGGCACACAGGCCCGCGATCCAGCAGCCGAACAGCAACTCGACGAACTCGGCACAGTTTTCCATGCAGATGACCACGCGGTCAGCGCATTGCAGACCCAGGCCCGAACGCAGCCCGCGGGCCAGTTGTGCGCTGGTCTGTGCCAGTTGCCCGTAGCGATGCGTCTTGCCTGCAAAACTCAGGGCAGGGGCGTCAGGCTGCGACCGGGCACGATTCAGAAATGCATGGGCGATGTTCATGGGATGATTCTGCCATCGACATTCAGGCACGGACCCGATCCGTGCCGATGATCCAAAGGAGACACCCCATGGCTGAAGCCCCCCGTGAAGCCCCGCGCAATGTCGTGCCGCCCGACCCCGTCCGGCTGAGCCGCCAGGCGCCAGAAGACATCCTCGACCCTGAGCGTCCCATCGTGGATGCCCACCATCACCTCTGGGATCGCGCTGACCATCGCTATCTGCTGCCCGAACTGCTCGAGGACACCGGCTCGGGGCATCGCATTGTGAGCACGGTCTTCATCGACTGCATGGCGTTTTATCGCGCTGGCAGCTCGCGCCTGATGCGCACGGTGGGCGAGACCGAGTTCGCCAACGGGGTGGCCGCCATGGCCGCAAGCGGCCTCTACGGACCGACCCTGGCCTGTGCAGGCATCGTGAGCCATGTTGATCTCACAGCCGGGGCAGATCAGGTCCGCGAGGCGCTGATGGCTCATGTGGCTGCAGGCAATGGCCGATTTCGGGGCATCCGGCATTCCGGCGCATGGGATGCTGATCACCGGGTGCCGCGCAGTCATACCCAGCCGCCTCAGGGCTTGTATGGACGGGAGGATTTTCGCGCGGGTTTTGCCCAGTTGGCCCCGCTCGGTCTGAGCTTCGAGGCCTGGCAATACCATCCGCAGCTTGACGAGGTGCTTGCGCTTGCACGGGCCTTTCCGCAGACCAGCATGATCCTGAACCATGTCGGAGGTCCGCTGGGTATCGGTCCCTATGTGGGGCGCCAGGAAGAGACCTTCCAGCAATGGCAGCGTGGCATGAAGGCGCTGGCAGACTGCCCGAATGTGGTGGTAAAACTGGGCGGGCTCGGCATGCGGATCGGCGTATTCGATCATCACGAGCGGGCGGACCCCCCGGATTCAGCCGAAGTGGCGCGCGCCTGGTCCCCCTGGGTCCATGGTGCGATCGAACTGTTCGGTGCCGAACGCTGCCTCTTCGAGAGCAATTTCCCGGTGGACAAGATCACCTGCAGCTACGCAGTGCTCTGGAACGCCTTCAAGCGCATGGCCGCCGGTGCGTCCGAAGCCGAAAAGACGGCACTGTTCAGCGGCACTGCGACTCGCATCTACCGACTCTGACCTTTTTTCCTTGAACCCTGGAGCCTCGTCTCATGAACACCGCACTGCCCACTCATGGCCTGCAATTGCAGTCACTCATTACCGATCAAGGCCGCCTGGAGCTGCGACTCGTCGATGTACCGATCCCGGCGCCTGCCGATGACGAGGTCCTGATCCGCGTCGAGGCGACCCCCATCAACCCTTCCGACCAGGGTCTGTTGCTGGGCGCAGCCGATCTCGCGACCCTGCAGTCCGCAGGCAGCGGTGCAGCCATTCAGGCGTCGGCTGCGGTTCCCGAAAAAGGGCTTCGCGCCATGGCTGGCCGTCTCGGGCAGTCGCTGCCCGTCGGTAACGAAGGTGCGGGCACCGTGATCGGCGCTGGCGCTTCGGCCGAAGCCCAGGCCCTGCTCGGTCGCGTGGTGTCGGTCATGGGCGGCAGCATGTACGCCCAGTACCGGACCGTGAAGGCCCGGCAGTGCCTCGTCCTGGCCCAGGGGACCTCGGCGCGTGAGGCGGCCTCCTGTTTCGTCAATCCGCTCACTGCGCTGGGCATGACTGAAACCATGCGACGCGAGGGCCATACCGCCCTGATTCACACGGCCGCAGCCTCCAACCTGGGCCAGATGCTCAACCGCATCTGCCTGGCCGACGGGATTGCGCTGGTCTGTGTGGTGCGCAGCCCGGAGCAGGCCGCCCTGCTGCGTGCGCAGGGTGCGCAACATGTGGTCGACAGCAGCCAGCCCGACTTCACCGATCGCCTGACCGAAGCTCTGGTGGCCACCGGCGCGACCATCGCCTTTGACGCCATCGGCGGGGGACGGCTGGCCAGCACCCTGCTGACCTGCATGGAGGCTGCTCTTTCGCGCAAGGCGGGCGAATACAGCCGTTACGGCACCACGGTGCACAAGCAGGTCTACATCTATGGCGGGCTTGATATCGGCCCCACCGAAATTCAGCGCAATGTGGGCATGTACTGGAGCGTTGGCGGCTGGCTGCTCACGCCCTTTTTGCAAAAGATCGGGAACCAGGCTGCACAGGCGCTGCGCGAGCGGGTTGCCCGCGAGATCCGCACAACATTTGCCAGCAACTATTCCAGGGAGTTGTCGCTCTCGCAGGTCCTGCAGGCGGACGAAATCCGCGGGTATGCCCGCAAGGGAACGGGGGCCAAGGTCCTGATCAACCCCAGCCTGCCGCTCTGAGCCGCGAACAGGCGGCCTGCCCACGCCGCCTGTTTACGCCGTTCAAGCAGCCTGAAGGTGAGCCGGATGGTGCAGGGCAGGATCCAGCCCTGCGCCCATCAGGTCGATGAAGTTGTCGGCATAAAAGCGCCGGATGCCTTCGCGTGAAGCGCCGGCGAGGGATTCATCGAAGCGCTTGAGCGGGTTGCGACCGCCCTCGACATGAGGAAAGTCGGACGAGAACATGCACACGCCTTCGCCCGACTGATTGATGATCCAGCCCGCATCTTCATGCGGGTAAGGTGCAACCCGCACCTGCCGCTGCACGATTTCGGAGGGCTTGGCCGAGAGCCGCTTCAGCCGCTCCTCGTTCTTGACGAAGGCATGCGCGGCTGAGTCCATCGAGCGCATCCAGCCCGGAAGCCAGGCCGCACCGAGCTCAATGGCGCCCCACTTGAGTCGGGGGAAGCGGTCGAGAATACCGTCGAAGATCAGCGTGGCCAGGGCCTGCATCGCTGCGTTCGGGATGGGCATGTAACTCACCGAGGTGAAGTTGTCATCGCCCCCATGAAAGTCAGGCACAGGCGGCAGGCCATTGATCTTCCAGACCGGGTCGAGCTTTTCTTCGCCGCCCACATGGAACACCACCGGAATGCCCGCCTCCTGGGCGAGCGCCCAGACCGGAAACAGCCCGGTATGGCTGATCGCATGGTGCTGCGGACGCTTGCTCGGCACCATCAGGGCCTTGGCGCCCAGGCGGATGGCCTCGCGGGCGCAGGCCTCGGCCCGGGCAAAGTCCTCCAGTGGCACATAGGCGCAGCCGAGCAGTCGACGATCGACCGAGCAGAAGTCGGTCATCATCCGGTTGTGCGCATCGGCCGCGCCATAGGCGAGTTCCATGTCTTCGCCCTGATCAAAACCGAAGTTGCCCAGGCAGAAGGTGGTGAAGACCAACTGGCTTGCAAAGCCCAGCAGATCGAGTGCGTGTGGACGATCCTGGGGACGGAAGGAGCCATGGGCTTCGTAGTTCTTGCGAAGCAGGATGTTGGCATCAACACCGGCTTTGAAGGCCGGGTCTTCATGGGCGGCATGTGAGCGGCCAGGGCGGTCGCGCCGGTCGGCTCGCACCCGGTAGCCTTCCGAGCTCAGGTAACGCTCAAGCAGCCGCTTTTCAAAAAACGGGTTGAGACAGTCCGACAGTTCCATGAGATGGCTGTCCGCGTCATGTACCAGGCGTCCGTTCACATAGGCCATGCGTCTCTCCTTGAGGTCATTCGGCTTGCGCCGCTCCCGAGGCAATCAGGGCATTGATTTCATCGTTGCTGTATCCCGCCAGCGCCAGCACCTCGCGGGTATGCTGACCCTTGCGCGGGGCATGCAGCATCTGCGCCCGTGGTGCTTCGCTGCTGCGTGCCGCCGGGCGCATCTGCCAATGCGCACCCTCGCTCGGATGCTCCACGCGCTGGAAGTACTCGGTGGCCTGCAGATGGGGATCCTGCATCAGGGTTTCAGGCGAGTTGAGCTGCATGCAGGGGATGTCGGCTTCCTTGAGTCGTCGCATCCAGTTGGCCGTGGTGTCGGTGGCAAAGTACCGTGCGTTGTCGGCACAGAGCTCGGCCATGTGCTGGGTACGGGCACTGATGTTTCTGATCCGCTCATCCTGGGCGTGCGCCTCGGCCCGGCCGGTCATTTCGTAAAAACGCTTCCAGTGCGCGTCGGTGTAGAGCAGGGCACATACATAGCCATCCTGCGTCGCATAGGGCCGCCGGTCGGGGGCCAGCAAACGGCTATATCCGTAGGGCCCGAGGGGCGGATCAAAGGTGGCGCCTGCCATGTGCTCGCCCATCACGAAGGGCAGGATGGTCTCGAACATCGGAATCTCGAGGAACTGCCCGCGGCCTGTGCGTTCGCGCTGATACAGCGCGGCCGTGATGGCATTGACCGATGAGGCGCCTACCGCCCGGTCGACGAAGACCAGCGGGGCATAGCGCGGGGTGCCGTCGGTGATGCGCGCCAGCAGGGCGGGCACGCCTGCAGCACCCTGAATCAGGTCGTCATAGGCTGGCCAGTCTGCATAGGGGCCGGCCTGGTCATAGCCAAAGACACCTGCATGGATCAGGCGCGGATTGATCGGGGCGAGGTCGTCCCAGCCCAGCTTCAGCCGCTTCATTGCGGCCGGCCGGATGTTGTAGACCAGGACGTCGGCATCCTTGACCAGACGCAAAAGGACCTCTCTCCCGGACGGCTGCTTGAGGTCGAGCACGATGCCGCGCTTGTTGCGGTTGGTCTTGATGAAGCCTGGCCCCATGCCCGGGTTGCGCATGGGCCCGATGCCGCGCGAGGTGTCACCGCTGGGCGACTCGACCTTGATCACATCGGCGCCCATGTCGCCAAGCAACTGGGTCGCAAAGGGACCCATCAGTACCGAGGTCAGGTCGAGGACGCGGACGCCGGCGAGCGGCCCACCCCCCGCGCCAGGATCATTCCCCCAGTTCATGCACGGCCTCCGCGCTTCTCGCGCAGGGCTGCCCATTGCTCATCGCTCCAGTCGAGCAGGTCTTCGGCCCCGGAACTGCGTAGCACCGCGCCGCCATCAATGGTGATCATCTCGCCGTTGATATAGCCCGCATGGTCACTGACCAGGTAACTGGCCAGATTGGTGAGCTCAATGTGTTCACCCACCCGCCCCATGGGATTGCGCAGGTTGTCCTTGTCGCGTCCGGCGGGTCGCAACTGACCCCAGGCACCGGGCGTCGGGAAGGGGCCTGGCGCGATCCCGACCATCCGGATGCCCTTGGGCCCCCACTCGACTGCCAGGCTGCGAATCATGGCCAGATGCGCTGACTTGGCCATGGCCGAGGGCACTGTGAAGGCCCGGCCGGTGATGGTGGAGGTGGAGAGAATGCCCAGTGCAACGCCCCGACGACCCGAAGCGATCCAGCGCTTGCCGCACTCAAGCGTGCAGTAGAGCGTGCCATGCAGGGTGGAGGCCAGGATGGCATCGGCCGCGCGGGCCGACAGATGCTCGGTCTGCGCGATGAAATTGGCAGCGGCGTTGTTGACCAGCACATCGATGGGTGCAGCCTCCCAGGCCTGCTTCATCATGCCCTCGACCGCAAGCGGGTCACGGACATCGCACGGGATGGTCTGAATATCTGCACCGGTCGCCTGGTGGATGTCGGTTGCGGTCTGCGCGAGGACCTCGGCGCGCCTGCTGCTCAGGACAAGGCTGGCGCCCAGTTCGGCGAAGCGTCGTGCCATGGCGGCGCCCAGGCCGGTGCCGCCCCCGGTCACCAGAATGCGTTTGCCTGCGAGAAGATCGGTCTGGTACATGTCACTTGGGCTGGATGCCGGCCTGTTCGGCCACTTTTTTGAAGCGCTCATACTCCGAGCGCTGGAAGTCCCTCATGGCGTCGAGGCTCAGCATGAGGGGAACGGTTGCATTGTTGGTCTGGTAGTTCTTGCCTTCGGGCGAATTCATGGCAAACCGGATGCCCTCGGCCAGGCGGGCCGTGATGTCGTCGGGCGTTTCGCTTCGCACATAAAACGCCGCGAAGGTATAGGTCTCGAAGCCCGCGAAGCCCAGTTCGAGCATGGTGGGTACATCGGAAAAGCGCGGATCGCGACGATCGCCGGTGATGGCCAGTACGCGCAGGCGTCCATCCTTGACCAGTGCAGCGGTTCCGCTCAGGTCATTCACGCCCAGATCGAGCTGGCCGCCGGCCACGTCGGTCTGAGACTGGACGCCACCCTTGTAGTTGACATAGTTGACCTGGACGCCGGCCACCAGCCCCAGCCATCTCGCGATGAGCATGTAGCCTTCAGAGTAGCTGCCCACGTTCAGGGTCTTGCCCTCCTTGCGCGCGGCCTCGAGCAAATCACGCAGGTTGCGGTAAGGCGAATCACCCTTGACGATAAAGGCCGCCGTACCCACCAGCATCCCATGCACAGGCCTGAAGTCCTTGAAGGGATCGTAGGGCAGGCTTTTGCTCAGCACCGGATTGACCGCCATGGGCGAATTGGTCCCGATGAACACGGTATGCCCGTCGGCGGGCGCCGCCTTGACAGCCTGCGCCGCCACCGCGCCGCTGGCGCCGGGCCGGTTCTCCACCTGAACCGGCTGACCCCAGAGCCTTCCGAGCACGTCGCCATAAGCACGGGCCCCGCTGTCCGCACCGCTTCCTGCAGCAAAGGGCACAACGAACCGGACCGGCCGCGATGGAAACGAGGCCGCCTGCGCATGGGCTGCTGCGCCATAGTGCAGCGTCACGAGCGCTGCTGCGCTCGAGATCAGATGACGACGTGTGTTCATCGGGGGCTCCCTTACTTGGGCTGGATGCCGGCCATCTCGGCGACCTTCTTGAACCGCTCGTAATCTCTGCGCTGGAAGTCGCCGAGCTCCTTGGTGTGCATCATCATGGGCACTCCTGAATTGGCCGCCTGGTAGGCCTTGCCTTCGGGTGAATTCATGGCAACGCGCACGGCGTCCGCAAGTTTGTTGGTGATGTCATCAGGGGTCTCGGCCCGCACGAAGAGGGAGGCAAAGACATAGGTTTCGAAGCCATCGAAGCCCTGTTCGATCATGGTTTTGAGCTCGGGATATTTCGGATCCCGCTGCGCGCTGGTGATCGCCAGGGGCTTGATCTTGCCGGACTTCCAAAGAGCGACGATGCCGCTCGAATCATTCACGGCCAGATCAAGCTGGCCTGCGGCGACATCGGTCTGTGCCTGGACACCACCTTTGTAGGTGATGTGATTGATCTTGACCCCGGCAGCGGCTCCGAGCCAGGTGGCCACCAGCATGTAGCCGTCTGAGTAGTTGCCGACATTGAGGGTGCGGCCCTCCTTGCGAGCAGCGGCCATGAAGTCGGAGATCGAATTGTGGGGCGAGTCTCCCTTCACCACGAAGGTCGCGCCACCGTAGGACAGGCCGTGCACGGGCCTGAAGTCCTTGAAGGCGTCGTAGGGCAGGGATTTGTTGAGCACCGGCATGACGCACATCGGCGAGGTGCTGCCCAGCAGCAGGGTATGTCCGTCCGGGGGGGCCTGCTTGACGGCCTGGATGGCCACCAGGCCGCTGCCCCCGGGGCGGTTCTCGATCAGAACCGGCTGCCCCAGCAGGCGTGCCATCACCTCGCCGTAGGCCCGCGAGGCGCTGTCCGAGCCGCTACCCGCATTGAACGGGACGATGATCCGGATGGGTTTGGATGGGAAAGAAGTCGCCTGTGCCCTGACCACACCAGGAAGCGCTGCTGGAACGAGGCCGGCTGCTGCGGCGCCAATCACTTGGCGGCGTTGGTTCGAACGGTTCATGTGGGAGTCCTCCAGTGAAACAGGTTGTGGGTAAGGGAAATCAAGGCTTCAGTGAATACGGGCATCCGGGAATTCAGGCGCATCGGATTGTGCCGCGCTTGTGCAGGGCATCGATGGCTTCATCATCAAGGCCGGCCTCACGGAGCAGTTCGCGGGTGTGTTCTCCGGCATGGGGTGCATGGCGTGCGACCTCGGCAGGCGACGCCGAAAAAAGGGTGGCCGGCCTCACGCTGCGGATCGGTCCCTCGGTTGGATGCGCCATCGTCTGAAAGAGATCGACCGATTGAAGATGCGGATGATCAGGTAGATCCTGCAGGGCCCACAGTCGCGTGGCCGGAATATCCAGGCGCTCGCACATGGCAAGCGCCTCCTGCGTCGTCATGCTGCGGGTCACCTCGTGCATGGCTGCATAGAGTTCCTTGACCCGTGCATTGCGTGCATGCTTGTCGACCAGGTCGAACTGGTCGGCCAGATCGCTCCGGCCCGCAGCGGCAAAAAAGTCCACCCAATGCTCCGTGCTGTAGGGCAGCAGCGCGATATGACCATCTTTTGTCGGCGCGGGTTTTCTTCCTCCCGCCAGCAGACGGGCATAGCCTGCCGGCGCATCGGGCGCGTCCGGGCCCATGAAGGTCAGACCACCCAGGTGCTCGGCCATATTGAAGGCCGCCATGGTCTCGAGCATGGGAACCTCCACCTGCTGGCCCTGGCCCGTGCGTTCGCGATGCAAAAGCGCAGCCAGAACGGCATTGCACAAAGCCATGCCGCAGGTCTTGTCAGCCAGTAGCGTGGGCACATAGTCGGGGGTTCCGGTTTCATGCCCGAGAAGATCGGCCAGGCCGCTCGAGGCCTGGATGACATCGTCAAAAGCCGGGCGGCCGGCATGAACGCCCGCTTCGCCGAACCCGGTTGCCACGCAGTACACGATGTCCGGTCTGATCCGCTTCACAGCCTCGTAGCCCAGGCCCAGACGTTCGATGGCGGGAACCCGCATGTTGTGAACCACTGCATCGATGCCGGGCAGCAGACGTTCGATGATCTGCAGGCCTTCGGGTGTTTTGAGGTCAACCGCCAGCGAACGCTTGTTTCGGTTGATGGCAAGAAAGATCGAACTCATGCCCCGTGAGCGCGACACCCCGTTGGCACGCATCGGGTCGCCGGTGGGCGGCTCCACCTTGATCACGTCGGCTCCGTAATCACCCAGGATCTGCGTTGCCAGCGGTCCGAGCACCACGGCAGTCAGGTCGAGGATTCGGTATCCCGCAAGGGGGCCGGTGCGTTTCAATGAGGTCTCCGTCAGTGCAGGATGGGTTCTGAGTGGCCTTGGTCGCTTGGCTGCACATCTGCGTGGCGCCAGGCGGTTCCCTGCGTCTGCGGAGCATACCCCGAGTGGACGGTCCATGTTGATCCGATGCCGGATTTGCCTCGGGTCATCGTTTCAAACCAGAATCCCGGTTTGTGCCCGCCATCCGAATCCAGAAGACGCACACAGCGCGCTGCCGGTTCGGGTCATTCAATCTGAGGAGATATCACCGATGAGCATGACCGAGTTGCCTTCCAGCAGTGAATTCGTAGGTGTGAGCCTGCGCGATGACCATGTCGCCATTGTTGAGATGCGTCGTCCCCCTCACAACTTCTTCGACATGGGCATGCTGGTCGGCCTGGCCGATGCATTCGAGCAGCTGGAGAAAAATGATCAGTGCCGAAGCATCGTGCTGTGCGCCTCCGGAACCTCTTTTTGTGCCGGCGCCGATTTCTCGGGCAAGCGTGATCCGATTCGCAGCCCGCGCACAGTGAATCCGATCTATGCCGAGGCGATCCGTCTGTTCGCCTGCACCAAACCCTCGGTCGGCGCGATCCAGGGTCCCGCGATCGGTGGCGGACTGGGACTGGCCCTTGTGCCCGACTTTCGGGTGACCTGCCCCGAAGGTCGATTTTCGGCCAACTTCAATCGCCTCGGGTTCCATCCCGGCTTCGGACTGACGGCCACACTGCCGCGACTGGTCGGCGTGCAGAAGGCAGCCTTGATGTTCTACACCGGTCGGCGTCTGAATGGCGAAGAAGCCGCAGAAATGGGGCTGGCCGAGGTCCTGGTGAGCCGCGAGCGGGTGCGCGATGAGGCCATCGCGCTGGCCCGCGAGATCGCGATTTCGGCGCCGCTTGCTGTCGTCTCTACGCGAGCGACTGTGCGTGCGGGCCTGGTTGAGCAGGTGCGCAGCGCAGTCGCCCGTGAG
>JBMSOD010000099.1:0-10178 GCA_049422085.1 Burkholderiaceae bacterium | reverse complement strand
CTCTTCAATGCGGACTGATGCGAGGCTGTCGTCGTAGCGCACCCCGTCGATATAGACACTGCCAAAGCCGGTGATCGTTCCCGAAACCGATTGGGTGGTGACCCCCAAGCCTGTTGCGCTGGGGCCTCCGCCACCGCCGCATGCGGACAGGACTGCAACCACACCGATCGCGACGCATGCCGCAAAGCCTGCTGTATGGGTTTGCTTGAAGAGCGGGGGCAAAGCGGCGAATTTCATCAGGATTCCTTCTCAAGAGGGGCAAGGTGCACAGCAGGGTTGCAATTCGACCTGATGACAGTGTGAAGAGCACCTGCCATTGCCGATCGGCGGTCGGTCTGCCGGCATGAGCGGCGGCGGCGGGAGGCCTGAGTTGGCGCCTGAGTTGGCGCCTGAGTTGGCGCCTGAGTTGGCGCCTGAGTGGGGCTGCGCGGCTTCGCGGCTCGCGTCGATCAAGCTACCATCGCTGCCTTCTCTCTCATGCTCCACGGAAGCTCAACATGCAATCCACATCCAAAGTGGCGCTGATCACTGGCGCAGGAACCGGCATCGGCAAGGCGGCTGTGCATGCCCTGCTGGCGGATGGCTGGAAGGTGGCACTCACGGGCCGCCGTATCGATCTGCTGCAGGCCGCCATTGTTGAAAGCGGATGCCCGTCGGATCAGGCACTGGCTGTTGCGGCCGATGTCAGCGACGAGGTTTCGGTGGCGAGTCTGTTCGCCACCGTTCTTGAGCGCTTTGGCCGCCTCGATCTGCTGTTCAACAACGCGGGCACAGGCGCGCCCCCTGTCAATCTCGAAGATCTCACTCTGGCTCAGTGGAAAACCGCGGTCGATACCAATCTGACCGGGGCTTTTCTGTGCACCCAGAATGCCTTCAGGATCATGAAGGCTCAAACCCCGAGGGGAGGGCGGATCATCAACAACGGTTCGATCTCGGCCCATGCGCCTAGGCCGAATTCAGCGCCCTATACCGCCACCAAGCACGCCATCACCGGCCTGACCAAGGCGACGTCTCTGGATGGTCGCAAGTACGACATCGCCTGCGGACAGATCGACATCGGTAATGCCGCCACGCCCATGACCGCCCGCATGGTGACGGGCGTGCCGCAGCCCGACGGCAGTGTGCGGCCCGAGCCCGTGATGGATGTTGCGCATGTGGGGGCGACCATCCGTTACATGGCCAGCCTGCCGCTGGATGCCAACGTTCAGTTCCTGACCGTGATGGCCACCAAGATGCCCTTCATCGGAAGGGGCTGAGTCTCCAGGCGGATCGGGTGAGACCTGCCGCGACAAAGGCCGCAGCAGGTCAAAGCTCAGATCAGAGCACCGCAGCGATGGCGTCAGCGATGGCGTCAATGTTGCGCGAATTGATGGCAGCCATGCAGATCCGGCCCGAAGAGACGGCGTAAATACCGAACTCTTCGCGCAGGCGATCCACCTGGGCGCTGGTCAGGCCCGAATACGAGAACATGCCGCGCTGACGGGTGATGAAGCTGAAGTCCTGCTTCACACCCCGGGCCTGCAGGCGCTCGAGCAGACCGGTGCGCATCTGGCGGATGCGGTCGCGCATGCCGGCCAGATCGGTCTCCCATTGAGCGCGTAATTCCTTGCTTGCGAGTACCGCAGCGACAATCGCTCCGCCATGCGTGGGCGGATTGGAGTAATTGGTTCGCACCACTCGCTTGAGCTGGCTCAAGACGCGGGCGGCCTCTTCGCTGTCGGCCGAGACAACCGACAGGGCACCGACTCGTTCGCCGTACAGCGAAAAGGACTTTGAAAAGGAGCTCGAGACAAGAAAGTCCAGGCCCGACTGTGCGAACTGATGGACGGCTGCCGCATCGGCGTCAATGCCATCGCCAAACCCCTGGTAGGCGATATCCAGGAACGGGATGAGCTTGCGATCGACACAGGCCTTGACCACCTGGGACCACTGGGCGGGAGAAATATCCACGCCAGTCGGGTTGTGACAGCAGGCGTGCAGGACCACGACCGAGCGCTCGGGCAGGCTGCCCAAGCAGGCGATCATGCCGTCGAAATTGACCCCGCGCGTGGCCGCGTCGTAGTACGGGTAGGTGTTGACCGTGAAGCCAGCGCTTTCGAAGAGCGCCCGATGGTTTTCCCAGCTCGGATCACTGATCCAGACCTGGGCGTCCGGCACAAAGCGGCGCAGCAGGTCTGCTCCAATCTTGAGCGCGCCCGTGCCTCCAAGTGCCTGAACCGTGCTCACTCGCTTGCCAGTCACCAGGGCTGAATCGGCGCCGAAAAGCAGGCCTTGTACCGCCTGGTTGTAGGCTGCGATGCCTTCAATGGGCAAATAGCCACGGGGTAGCGAGGCGGCTGTGCGCTGCGCCTCGGCCTGACGCACCGACTCCAGCAGGGGGATTTTGCCGGCATCGTCGAAATAAACCCCTACGCCCAGATTGACCTTGGTCGGCCTCGGGTCGGCTGCGAACGCTTCGTTGAGGCCCAGGATGGGGTCGCGGGGTGCCATCGGCAGCGCTGCGAACAGAGAGGCGGCCATATCAAATCCTTGATTTTGTGGAAGATTGTTCCGGCGCCTGCAGGGTCTGCTCAGGCGACGGTGAGAACCCTCGAATAAAAAATCTGCCTAAACTTTAGGCATGACACTGGCTTTTCCGGACGGTCAGCGCGATAATCAGCGCTTCGCATCGCCGGTTTTGCTGCGGTGCGGATCCTATCACGCAGGGGGGTCCACCCCTGCGGGCCAACTCATGCAACGCCCGCCGTCCAAGCCCCAGCCGATCGTCACCTGGCCAGGCAGCCCTTACCGGCTGCACAGCCCGTTTCCGCCTGCCGGCGACCAGCCGGCGGCCATCGATCGGCTCACCGAGGGACTGTCCGACGGGTTGTCCTTCCAGACGCTGCTCGGGGTCACCGGTTCGGGCAAGACCTACACCATGGCCAACGTCATTGCGCGAAGCGGACGTCCGGCGCTCGTACTGGCGCCCAACAAGACGCTGGCCGCGCAGCTTTATGCCGAGATGCGTGAGTTCTTTCCCGACAATGCGGTCGAGTATTTCGTTTCCTACTACGACTACTACCAGCCTGAGGCCTATGTGCCCCAGCGCGATCTCTACATCGAGAAAGACTCATCCATTAACGAGCATATCGAGCAGATGCGCCTGTCGGCGACCAAGTCCCTGCTCGAGCGCCGCGACGTCATCATCGTGGCCACGGTCTCCTGCATCTATGGCATCGGCAATCCCATGGATTACCACGCCATGGTCATGACCTTGCGCAATGGCGATCGACTCTCCCAGCGCGACATCCTGCAAAGGCTTGTCGCGATGCAATACAAGCGCAACGAGAGCGACTTTGCCCGCGGGACCTTTCGGGTTCGCGGTGAGACCATCGATGTCTTTCCTGCCGAGCATGCCGAGCTCGCGGTCCGCATTGAGCTGTTCGATGACGAAGTCGAATCGCTTCAGCTCTTCGATCCGCTCACCGGCCGGGTTCGTCAGAAGATTCCCCGGTTCACGGTCTACCCCTCATCGCACTACGTCACGCCCCGTGCCACGGTGCTTCGAGCGGTTGAAACCATCAAGGTCGAACTCAAGGAGCGTCTGGCCGAGTTGCGCGAGGCGGGCAAGCTGATCGAGGCCCAGCGACTCGAGCAACGTACGCGCTTTGATCTCGAAATGCTCTCCGAGCTCGGGTTTTGCAAGGGCATCGAGAATTACACCCGGCATCTGTCCGGTGCCGCCCCAGGCGAGCCTCCTCCTACCCTGGTGGATTACCTGCCTGATGACGCGCTGATCATCATCGACGAGTCGCACGTCACCATCGGGCAACTCGGCGGCATGTACCGCGGCGACCGGGCCCGCAAGGAAACCCTGGTCGAATACGGCTTTCGCTTGCCGTCTGCCCTCGATAACCGTCCTCTGCGATTTGAGGAATTCGAGGGCAAGTTGCGCCAGTGTGTCTTTGTCTCAGCGACTCCAGCCGATTACGAACATCGCCACAGCGGTCAGGTGGTCGAGCAGGTGGTCAGGCCCACAGGGCTGGTTGATCCGGTGGTCACGGTGCGTCCGGCGGCCCGGCAGGTCGATGATGTCCTGTCCGAAATCCATGTCCGTGTGCAGAGGAAGGAGCGGGTGCTGGTCACCACGCTCACCAAGCGCATGGCCGAGGACCTCACCGATTACCTTTCAGAGCATCAGGTCAAGGTGCGCTATCTGCACTCCGATATCGACACGGTCGAACGTGTCGAGATCATTCGCGATCTGCGTCTCGGGGTCTTCGATGTGCTGGTCGGCATCAATCTGCTGCGCGAGGGTCTCGATATTCCCGAGGTGTCGCTCGTGGCCATTCTCGATGCCGACAAGGAAGGCTTTTTGAGGTCCGAACGCAGCCTGATTCAGACCATCGGCCGGGCGGCTCGCAACCTCCAGGGGTCGGCCATCCTGTATGCCGATCACGTCACTGATTCCATGCGTCGCGCCATGGATGAGACCGAACGCAGACGCCAGCGTCAGACTGAATTCAACCGGGTGAACGGCATTGAGCCGCGGGGTGTGGTCAAGCAGATCCGGGAAATGATCGATGGTGTCTACGACGCCTCGCAAGACCGCAAGGAAGTCCGTGCTGCCCAGACCCTGGCCCGTACCGAACAGGTCAGCGAACAAGGGGCCGCCAAAGAGATCCGGCGCCTCGAGAAACTCATGCTTGAGCATGCCCGCAATCTCGAGTTCGAGAAGGCTGCGCAGGTCCGCGATCAACTGGCGCGGCTCAAGCAGCGCGTATTTGGGGCCCCGGGGGCCGACAACGTCATTCCATTTCCAGCGGGCAAGGCCGCCTGAAGGCCTGCCCCGAAAGTTTTCATTTGAGAGCAGTACCCCTTGAAAATTCCAACCAGCAATCAGTCAGGGAAAGGCGAAAAGAGGATCATGGCTAAGCGAGAACCCTTGTCAATGGCAATGAACACCCGTGTGCTGTTCGTCTGCATGGGCAATATCTGTCGATCTGCAATGGCCGAGGGCGTGTTCAGGCAACTCACGCGTCAGGCGGGGCTCAGCGAGATCGTCACGGTCGACTCGGCCGGCACGCATGCCTTCCATGAGGGCGAGGCCCCTGATCGCCGTGCCCAGACCACGGCATCCAAGCGCGGATATGACATCTCCACCCTGCGGGCTCGGGCCGTCAGCGAGAAAGACTTCGAGCAATTCGACCTGATCCTGGCCATGGATTGGGACAATCTGGGCTTGCTCCAACAGATGGCGCCCAAGCGCACGCATCACAAACTGCAACTGCTCATGCGGTTTGCGACCGAACACGAGTCAGCAACAATTCCTGACCCGTATTACGGAAACCAGCAGGGCTTTGAGCAGACACTCGACCTGATCGAAGACGCATGCGCTGGCTTGCTCGAGGTGGCCCGCCGCAGGGCGACGCAGGTGGCAGCTGCCTGAGTCAGACGACCTGAGGCGAGGGCCGGTGCGTGGGGTCAATCCCCGCCACCGGCCTTTTTTTGCCTGAAGAATCCGCGTCCGATCGCCCCTTGGTGCGGTCAGGCTTTTGTCCATGTGTCCAGTCTGTGACAATGGCCTGTCCCGGACATTCGGTCAAAACATGTTTCTGTTCAGCCTGAAGCGCCTGGCTTTCGGTGATTTGTCCTGGACAAAGACCCTATACAGCACACGGATTCTCGACTAAGATGCTCGGCTATCAGTATGCTGGAGTCTTCCACTCGGGATTCCCTGGAGCACGTCATGAGACTCACCACCAAAGGTCGTTTTGCCGTCACCGCGATGATCGATCTGGCCCTGCGCCAGCACAACGGACCGGTCACTCTGGCTGGCATCTCCCAGCGCCAGAAGATCTCGCTGTCCTACCTGGAGCAGTTGTTCGGCAAGCTTCGCCGCCATGAACTGGTCGAGAGCACCCGTGGCCCGGGCGGCGGATACACGCTCGCTCGTCCCATGCGGGATGTGTCCGTGGCCGACATCATTTTTGCTGTGGACGAGCCTCTCGATGCCACCAACTGCGGCGGCAAAGAGAACTGCCATGAAGACGGGCCGTGCATGACTCACGAGCTCTGGACCAACCTGAACACCAAGATGGTCGAGTTCCTGGACGGGGTCACCCTGCAGGAACTGGTCGACAAGCAGCGCCATCGCGGTGGAGCAGAGCCGGCCAAGAAAGTTTCGGTCTTGCGTGAACATCGTGCAGCGCTCGAGTTTCCGACCTCTACGCTGCAACCCATAGGGCGATTGGGGTCAAGGCTGACTACGGTATCCTGACCGACTCACTCGGTCTTTGTGCATCGCAAAAAATACCCAGGGAGGGCCCGATGCAATTACCCGTCTACCTAGACTACTCCGCAACCACCCCGGTCGACCCGCGCGTTGTAGACGCCATGGTGCCCTGGCTGGGGCAGCGGTTTGGCAATCCAGCTTCACGCAGCCACGCCTATGGCTGGGACGCTGAGCAGGCCGTCGAACAGGCTCGCGAACATGTCGCTGCGCTGACCGGTTGCGACGTTCGCGAATTGGTCTGGACGTCGGGTGCAACCGAGTCCATCAACCTTGCTGTCAAGGGGGCTGCTTCCTTTTACAAGGACAAGGGCCGGCATCTGATCACGGTCAAGACCGAGCACAAGGCCACGCTCGATACCATGCGCGAGCTCGAGCGCGAGGGTTTCGAGGTGACTTACCTTGATGTGCAGGAGAACGGCCTTCTGGATCTGGGGCAGTTCGAGGCGGCGCTACGCAAGGACACCGTACTTGTCTCGGTCATGTTCGTGAATAACGAAATTGGCGTGATTCAGGACATCGAGGCAATCGGGCGCATGTGCAGAGAGCGCGGTGTTCTCTTCCATGTGGACAGCGCACAGGCAACCGGCAAGGTCGAAATCGACTTGTCCCGTCTGCCCGTCGATCTGATGAGTTTTTCAGCCCACAAGACTTATGGTCCCAAGGGTGTGGGTGCCCTTTATGTGCGCCGCAAACCTCGCGTGCGCATCGAGGCACAGATCCATGGCGGAGGCCACGAGCGCGGCATGCGCTCCGGCACACTGCCCACGCACCAGATTGTGGGTATGGGAGAGGCTTTCAGAATTGCCAAAGCTGAAATGGCCACCGAGAACGAGCGGATCCGCATGCTGCGAGATCGCCTTCATCGGGGCATCATGGCGCTTGAAGAGGTCTACATCAACGGCGACATGGAGCGCCGCGTGCCCCACAACCTGAATGCCAGCTTCAACTATGTCGAAGGCGAGTCCCTGATCATGGCGGTCAAGGATCTGGCGGTGTCTTCAGGATCGGCCTGCACCTCGGCAAGTCTCGAGCCGTCCTATGTGTTGCGTGCCCTCGGGCGCAGCGACGAGCTCGCGCACAGTTCGATCCGGTTCTCGGTCGGACGTTTCACGACCGAAGAGGAAATCGATTTCGCCATCGCCTTGCTGGGCGACAAGGTCGGGCGCCTGCGTGAAATGTCTCCCCTGTGGGAGATGGTCAAGGAAGGCGTCGACCTCAATACTGTGCAATGGTCGGCGCACTGAGTACCGATACCGACGGATCCAGGGAGAAAAAGACATGGCATACAGCGACAAGGTCATTGACCACTACGAAAACCCCCGCAATGTGGGCGCCCTCGACAAGGCTGACCCGTCCGTGGGCACCGGCATGGTCGGCGCACCGGCCTGCGGCGATGTCATGAAGCTGCAGATCAAGGTCAGCGAGTCGGGCGTGATCGAAGACGCGCGGTTCAAGACCTATGGCTGTGGTTCAGCCATTGCCTCCTCGTCGCTGGTCACCGAGTGGGTCAAGGGCAAGACCCTTGACGAGGCCATGTCCATCCGCAATACCCAGATCGCTGAAGAACTTGCCCTGCCGCCGGTCAAGATCCACTGCTCCATTCTGGCCGAAGACGCCATCAAGGCAGCGGTGGAAGACTATCGCAAGAAGCATGGGCAGGCGCCTGCAGAAACGGGTGTTGCCGACCAGCAGCACGCCGCCTGAGCCGGTACGGAGAATTCCATGGCCATTCAGCTCACAGAAGCGGCGGCCCGTCATGTGTCCCGGTACCTCCAGCGCCGCGGCAAGGGCCTTGGCCTGCGCCTGGGGGTCAAGACCACAGGCTGCTCGGGGCTTGCGTACAAGCTTGAGTATGCCGACGAGATTCAGCCCGAAGACGTCCAGTTCGAGAGTCATGGGGTGCGTGTGCTGGTCGACCCCAAAAGCCTGGTCTATATCGATGGCACCGAACTCGATTTCGTACGAGAAGGCCTGAATGAGGGCTTCAAGTTCAACAATCCTAACGTCAAGAGCGAGTGCGGCTGCGGCGAGTCTTTCAAGGTCTGATGCCTGACCTCGGTCCATGCGGTCATCGCAGGAGCGGCGCGTGAATCCGCTCGACCGGAGTCATTTCGAGTTTCTCGGCCTGCCCGCCCGATTTGCCATTGATGAGCAGGCGCTGCATGACACCTTCAAGCGGGTGCAGGCAGCAATCCATCCAGACCGTTTTGCCAGCGCGGCAGGAACCGAGCATCGGATCGCCATGCAACTTGCCACGCGGGCCAACGAAGCCTATGGCACCTTGCGCGATCCGGGGCGTCGGGCCGCCTACCTCTGTGAGCTCAACGGTTGCCCGGTGCGCGCAGAGACGAACACAGCGATGTCAGCCGATTTTCTGATGCAGCAAATGGCATGGCGTGAAGCTTTGCAGGAGGCTCGTGAGACCGGTGATCGTGTGGCCCTGTGCGGACTCGAGCGGACCCTGTGCGATCATCGCAATCTGTTGCTCGAAGAGTTGTCCAGTTGCCTCGACGAGCGTCACGACTATCCACGCGCCTGCGATGCTGTGCGACGCTGGATGTTCATCGACAAGTTTGGTCGCGAAGTGGCGTCAGCCCGAGAGTCACTTCCAGCAGCCTGATCCGGATCCTCCTCCATGGCCTTGTTGCAGATTTCCGAGCCGGGCATGTCGCCCGAGCCGCACCAGAGGCGTCTTGCGGTCGGTATCGACCTCGGGACCACTCACTCGCTGGTTGCAGCGGTCCGCTCTGGTGTGGCCGAGGTTCTGCCGGACGCACTCGGACGCGTTCTCCTGCCCTCAGTGGTGCATTACCCAGCCTCCGGTCAGCCACAGGTAGGCCAGGTGGCCTGGGAGTGTGCCTCAGAGGATCCCCGCAACACGATCGTGTCGGTCAAACGATTCATGGGTCGTGGTCTGGCCGATGCGAACCGTCATCCGTCGCCGTATGAATTCGTCGATGCGCCCGGCATGGTCCGCCTTCGAACGGTGGCAGGCGATCGCAGCCCGGTGGAAGTTTCTGCCGAAATTCTGCGTGTTCTGCGCGAACGTGCGGAGCAGACCCTGGGCGACGATCTGGTTGGCGCTGTCATCACGGTGCCTGCCTATTTCGATGATGCCCAGCGTCAGGCGACCAAGGACGCGGCCAGGCTCGCAGGTTTGAATGTTCTGCGACTTCTTAACGAGCCCACCGCTGCGGCGATCGCCTACGGGCTCGATCAGGGTGCCCAGGGCACCTACGCGGTCTACGACCTGGGCGGGGGCACCTTCGATATCTCGGTACTCAAGCTCAGCCGCGGAGTGTTCGAGGTGCTCGCCACGGGCGGGGACACCGTGCTGGGAGGGGATGATTTCGATCAGGTCCTGGTGAGTCACTTCCAGAAGGAACTTCAGATCTCAACGCTTCGTCCTGATGATTTGCGGCGCCTTCTCAAGGCGGCGCGCCTGGCCAAGGAAGCCCTGTCCACGCAGTCGAACGCCTGCATCGAGGCGGTTCTCGACGGGCAGTTGCGCTCTCTCGAAGTCAGCCGGGAGCAGTTCGAAGCGCTCTCGGTGTCCTTGCTGGAACGCACGCTTGATGCGGTCCGCCGTACCCTTCGTGATGCTGCGCTCGCAGCATCCGACTTTGATGGTGTGGTGCTGGTCGGGGGCGCAACGCGCATGCCCATGGTCAAGGAGGCAGTTTCGCGTCTGTTTGGCAAACCCGCGCTGACCGACCTGGATCCGGACGAGGTGGTTGCCCTGGGGGCGGCCATGCAGGCCGATCTGCTGGCAGGCAATCGTCCCGAGGGTAGCGATGACTGGCTGCTTCTTGATGTGATTCCTCTGTCGCTGGGTCTGGAAACCATGGGCGGGCTGGTCGAGCGCATCATCCAGCGCAACAGCACCTTGCCGGTGGCTCAGGCC
>JBMSOD010000098.1:0-10382 GCA_049422085.1 Burkholderiaceae bacterium | reverse complement strand
CGCGGGCTGAGACAGCCCCAGGGCCACCACCGATGCAAGCCCCACTCCCAGGATTGCGCTTAATGTTTTCATTGGAATAGTGATGTTGAAACAACCGGGCCGGATTCTACCCGAGGCGACGCTTTTACGTATACTCGACTGATCCATCTCAGCACAACAACGACAAGGCAGACCCATTCATGCGTTTCGAAGGCACATCCACCTACGTCGCCACCGATGACCTCAAACTCGCGGTCAATGCGGCCATCACCCTGCAGCGTCCCCTCCTGATCAAGGGCGAGCCCGGTACCGGAAAGACCATGCTGGCTGAAGAAGTGGCCAGCGGGCTGGGCATGCCGCTGTTGCAGTGGCATATCAAGTCCACCACCAAGGCCCAACAGGGCCTGTACGAGTACGACGCCGTGTCGCGTCTTCGTGATTCGCAGCTCGGCGAGGAAAAGGTCAAGGACATCAACAACTACATCGTCAAGGGCGTGCTCTGGCAGGCCTTTGAAGCAGACGAGCCGGTGGTGCTGTTGATCGACGAGATCGACAAGGCAGACATCGAGTTTCCGAACGACCTGCTTCGCGAAATCGATCGCATGGAGTTCTACTGCTACGAGACGCGCCAGCTCATCCGCGCCAAGCATCGTCCGGTGGTGATGATCACCTCCAACAACGAAAAAGAGCTCCCTGACGCCTTCCTGCGCCGGTGCTTCTTCCACTACATCAAGTTTCCTGACAAGGACACGATGCAGGCCATCGTGGATGTGCACCAGCCCAACATCAAAAAGGATCTGCTCAAAGAGGCCATGGAAAGCTTCTTCCAGATCCGTGAGCTGCCCGGCATCAAGAAAAAGCCCTCCACCTCCGAGCTGCTCGACTGGCTCAAGCTGCTGGTGGCCGAGGATATTCCCGCCGAGGCCCTGCAGTCCAAGGACGGCAAGGCCGCCATTCCGCCGCTGCACGGCGCCCTGCTCAAGAACGAACAGGACATCCATCTGTTCGAACGCCTGATCTTCATGGCGCGCCACAACCGATGACATCGGGCTTTGCCCAGGCCGTCTGGCCGCCGCAGGCGATCACCCTAGAAGGGGATCTGGTGCGGCTCGAGCCGCTTGCCGCGACGCATGCAGACGGTCTGGCGCAAGCCATCCAGGACGGGGAGCTTCACCGACTCTGGTACACGATTGTCCCGGCACCTGGCGATCTGCCCGGCTGGATCGAATCCAGCCTGCAGGCCCAACACCAGGGCAAGGCGCTGCCGTTTGTGGTGCGGCTGCGCAGCACCGGCCGCATCGTGGGCAGCACCCGATACATGAATATCGAGCCCGCACAGCGGCGCCTGGAGATCGGCACCACGTTCTATGCCGCCTCAGTGCAGCGCAGCGCGCTCAACACCGAATGCAAGCGGCTGCTGCTCGGGCATGCCTTCGAGACGCTCGGCTGCATTGCGGTGGAGTTTCGGACGCACTGGTTCAACCAGCGGTCTAGGGAAGCCATTGCGCGTCTGGGCGCCAAACAGGACGGTGTCCTGCGCAAGCACCAGCGCCTGCCTGATGGCAGCTTTCGCGACACGGTGGTGTTTTCGATTACCGACGATGAATGGCCCGCAGTGCGCACGCATCTGTCGTTTCGACAGGCGCGCCTGAGTGCTGCCCCGGCTGCCTGACCCTCGATTGCTGCATCGCTTCACGCCCGACTTCGACCTGCACCATCGTTCTCTCTTGCCTTCAGTTTTCTTTTTGACTGACCTTTTCAACGCTGTTCATTTCCGCGCGAGACCGCCATGCTGATCGACTTCTTCCTGCACCTGCGCACCGCCAAGCTGCCGGTTTCGATCAAGGAATACCTCACCCTGCTCGAAGCACTGCGCAAGAACGTCATTGGCCCGAGCGTGGATGACTTTTATTTCCTGTCGCGAGCCACGCTGGTCAAGGACGAGCGTAACTTCGACAAGTTCGACAAGGCCTTCGGCGCCTATTTCAAGGGCGTCGACAGCATCGAGGGCATTGACGTCAATGTGCCGCTCGAGTGGCTCAAGCGCCAGCTGCAACGCGAGTTCACCGCTGAAGAAAAGGCAGCCATTGAAGCCATGGGCGGACTCGACAAGCTGCTCGAGCGCCTCAAGCAGCTGCTCGAGGAGCAAAAAGAGCGGCACGAGGGCGGCAAGAAATGGATCGGCACCAATGGCACCTCGCCCTTTGGCAATGGTGGCTTCAACCCGGAAGGCATTCGCATCGGCGGCCCGCCCA
Source organism: Burkholderiaceae bacterium (assembly GCA_049422085.1). GTDB lineage: Bacteria > Pseudomonadota > Gammaproteobacteria > Burkholderiales > Burkholderiaceae_E > UBA4615. The sequence goes on along the minus strand of JBMSOD010000098.1, from coordinate 8,148 downwards.
CCGGCAACCGCACCGCGGTCAAGGTCTGGGAGCAGCGTACCTATCGCGACTATGACGATCAGGTCGAAATCGGTACCCGCAACATCAAGGTGGCGCTGCGCCGGCTGCGCAAGTTTGCTCGTGACGGTGCCGAAGAAGAGCTGGATCTGGACGACACCATCGCCTCCACTGCACGCAATGCCGGCTATCTCGACATCAAGATGGTTCCGGAGCGCCACAACACCATCAAGGTGCTGATGCTGCTGGATGTGGGCGGCACGATGGATGACCATATCAAGCGCACCGAGGAGCTCTTTTCGGCCGCCAAGACCGAATTCAAGCATCTCGAGTTCTATTACTTCCACAACTGCGTCTACGACTATGTCTGGAAGAACAACCGCCGCCGCCACTCCGAGCGCCTGCCCACCTGGGATCTTCTGCGCAAGTACAACGCCGACTATCGGCTGATCTTCGTGGGCGATGCCACCATGAGTCCCTACGAGATCCTTCAGCCCGGCGGTTCGGTGGAGTACAACAACGAAGAAGCGGGTGCGGTCTGGCTGCAGCGCCTGGCCGAGCGCTTCCCCAAATTCGCCTGGCTGAACCCCGAGCCCGAAGGCGTCTGGGATTACCGGCAGTCGATTGCGGTCATCCGGCAGGTGATGTCCAACCGCATGTACCCGGTGACCCTGGCAGGTCTGGAGAAGGCCATGCGGGAGCTTTCGAAGTAAGGCAACCCGGACTCCAGCCGATCAGCTTCGAGCTGTTGTTAGAAGCGGGTTGCTCTAGGCGGAGAACTGCAGCCTCGCGAGCCTGGCGTACAGGCCATCCTGGGCCATCAGGGAGGCATGGTCGCCTTGCTCAACAATGCGCCCGTCTTCCAGCACGATGATGCGGTCGGCGCGTTGCACGGTAGAGAGTCGGTGTGCAACCACGATGGTGGTGCGCCCCTTCATGGCGCTCTCCAGGGCCTGCTGAACCAGACGCTCGCTTTCGGTGTCGAGCGCGCTGGTGGCTTCATCAAGCAAGAGCAGCGGCGCATCTTTCAGAATGGCGCGAGCGATCGCAATCCGCTGACGCTGCCCGCCCGAGAGCCGAACCCCGCGCTCGCCCAGATAGGTTCGGTAGCCTTCGGGCAAGGCTGAGATGAAACCGTCAGCCTGCGCTGCGCGTGCAGCTGCCCTCACCTCCTCTTCGCTCGCGTCGGGTCGGCCATAACGGATGTTCTCGAGTGCATCAACCGAGAAGATCACCGCATCCTGGGGCACCCACGCAATCCGGGCGCGCAAGGCCTGAAGGTCCCACTCGGGCAAGGGCATGCCATCCATCAGCAAACGCCCCTGGCTCGCCTCATAAAAGCGCAGCAGAAGCTGCAGCACCGTGGTCTTACCCGCACCACTCGGCCCCACCAGCGCCACCGTACTGCCTGGCGCAATGTTGAGGTCGATGGCTGCCAGTGCAGCCCGGTCTGGCCGCGAGGGATAGTGGAAACTCAAGGCCTCCAGCTGCAGCGCTGCTCCGCGTGGATCGGCCCCAGGAGACAACGCACCCGGATGATCACGGATGGCCGATTCCGCTCGCAACAGTTCATCGAGACGCTCCGACGCGCCAGACGCTCGCAGCAGATCACCCCATACCTCTGCCAGCACGGCAGCACTGGAGCCCACCATGCCAAAGTAGATCAGGGTCTGGCCGAGCTCACCACCACTCATGCGTCCAGCCAGCACGGCCATGGTGCCCACATAGAGACCATAGATCGCCGACCCGAAGGCGGTGGCAATCACGAAGGCCGTCAGGAGCGCCCTGGCACGGGTCCGCCGAATGGAGGTCTGAAAGGTCGCCTGGGTTGCGGCATCGAAGCGCGCTGCCTCACGCTGCTGCTGCCCATGGGCCTGAACCACCGGAATGGCATTGAGCACTTCAGCGGCAATGGCGCTGGTATCGGCCAGGCGATCCTGGCTGTCGCGTGACAGGCGCCGCACCCGACGGCCGATCCACATTGCCGGCAGGATCACGAACACCAGAAGGCCAATCACCGTGAAGGCCAGTCGCGGCACTGTCCAGACCAGCATGCCAAAGCTGCCCACGAAGAGCACGGCACTGCGCAGGCCCATCGAAAAACTCGAGCCCACCACGGTCTGAACCAGGGTGGTGTCCGCTGTGAGCCGGGACAGCACCTCCCCGGTTCGCGTGGTCTCAAAAAAGGACGCGTCCTGCTGAAGGACCCGCGCATAGACCGCATTGCGCAGATCTGCAATCACCCGCTCGCCCAGCCAGGTCACCATGTAATAGCGGCCTGCAGTAAAGATCGCCATCGCCAGCGCGCCGGCCATCAGCAGAGCAAAGCTGCGCTGAACTTCATCAGGCTTTTGCAGTGCGCCCTGGGCAAACCCGGTATCAATCACGCCCTTGAGCAGGATGGGCACCAGCAGGGTTGCCGCGGCGGCACCCAGCAACAGGAGCAGTGCGAGCAGAGTACGCGCCACATACGGACGCAGCCAGGGCAGCAGAAGAAACAGCCCGCGCAGGCGGGCTGTCGGCTGCGCTTGAGCCGTCGAGGAGGTCATGGGTCGGATGCTAACTTTGCCAGCATCGGCACGGTGCCGATAGGCAATCGCTTCAGCCGGATCAGGCCGCAGGAAAGTCTGCAAGGCCCGCGAGACTCTCCCATCCCGAGGCAGTCGCCCTGAAAGCGCGCATGTCCCGGCCCAGGACCACCATCACGTCGCGATCCGCACGCGGGAGGTGTTTCATCGAAACGATCTCGGCGTTTACGGGGAGGCGCTGAGCCAGAGCTCGTGCGGCGTCCGCATAGCCATCCCGATACAGGATCCGTGTCACAGGTTGCTGAAAATTGGTCCAGTTGGAAATACTCGCCGTCTGGACACCCACCGCTCTCAGTTGCCCCCGCCAGACCCTCGCCAGACCCGTGATCCCATTGCCGTTTGCAATGTCGATTCGCGTGGATTCCAGTACCGAAGGAGCAATGGCAATCACCGCTGGAGTGCCAGGATCTTGTGGAGCGCTCACAACCTGCGCACCGGTGACCCGGACGATCCTGGTGACCGCCTCGGCCTCGGCGGCGACGCGATCAACACGAGGGCGCCCGGAAGCCGGGTCAGTCATTTCGACGATGGACGGCGATGAGGATGCAATCGGCGGAGTCACCGCATCGGGCCATGAGGCGTCATCGGTAATACGGACAAGCGCCTGATGACCCGATCCGGTCTGCTGCTGTGATTCCACGGAATCTATCCTGGGAATATCAGCGCCTGTTACTTGGGCTTGATGCTGAGCGACGACCCTGCTCGGCTCGATATCGCTCAAGGACGCCAGTGTCTGTCGTACCCTCGGATGTCCAGGGTCAATCGCCTGAGCGCGCTCCAGGGCAAGCCTCGCCATCGCTCGATCACCCCGTTGCACAAGCAATAGCCCCAGATTCAGATGAAGATGCGCACGTTCGGGGGCCAGCCTGATCGCTTTCGCCAGATCACGTTGTGCCTTCTCATACCCACCGGTTGACACATGGATCGAGGCACGCACATTCAGCGCCTCAACGTGACCGGGGTCCGTGGCGAGGATACGATCAAGTGCCTGCAGAGCGAGGTTGAATTGACCGTGTTCGATCCAGAACTTCGCTATATCGTAGTCCACCCTCACCAAGGCACTCTCGCCAGTCCGAAGGCCCTGCACCCCGCGATCGGCCGCGCCGGCTGTTTCAGGACCCGACAGACTCGGCGACGTTCCGCTCGTGAAGGTCAACGGCCAGGAGGCGCAGCCCGACATTGCCGTGGCAATAGCCAGGGCAAGCAGTGTTCGGTGAAATCGGACAACTCGCTTCGACGGACTCATGGATCACCCCGGAATGGAACTCTGCACAGTTTAGCGCTGAGCGATCTTCCCCAGCGACTCCATCAAGCGAATCGCGGCAGGACCGGTCACCACAATCATCAAGGTCGGAAGAATGCAGGTCATCAAGGGAAATGTCAGGCGGGTGCCAATCGTTGCCGCACGCTCCTCTGCCTGTTGCTGACGACGCCCTCTGAGAAATTCGCTGTGAGTCCGTAGGGACTCGACAACACTGACGCCAAACTGCTCTGCCTGCATCAGGGTCGCCACCAAAGACTCGATCTCATCAAGTCCATTTCGCAGTGCGAGATTGCGGAGTGCAGTTTCACGACCGCGGCCGGCTCTCATTTCGAGCACGACCAACTGGAGCTCGGATGCAATCAGAGGGCTCGACTGAACCATCTCCTCGGCCACCCGACTCAGAGCCCCTTCGAGAGAAAGTCCAGCCTCCATGCAGACTGTCATGAGATCCAGCGCATCGGGAACTGACTCGAAAAGCACACGCTGCCGCGCTTCGACACGCTGTCGGAGCACAAGATTGGGCGCATAAAGACCGATCAGACCGGCCGACAGCATCGTCAGACTGATCGTCAGAGGCGTGAATCCACCAAGGGACAACATCACGATCAAGGCGACCGCGGGCAAACCAAGTGTGAGGAGCGCCTTGGTCGCGAAGAAGAGCGTCGGTGCGTTCGGCGAGCGCCATCCGGCGTGCATGAACTGCGCCCGAATGGGCGAGTCCTCCCATTTTTGATCAGGCAGAACCAGCTTGGCCAGTGGACCATACGCCCTGAGCACCGACTCTGAGAATTCAGAGGTCTCGTCGACCTGAACAAGCTCCTGACGTTCTTCCATCAATTTCAACCGGCGCTTGAGCTGAGCTCGACCTGACCAATAGCTCAGGCCAAGAACCAGGGCAGCGGTGCACAGGAAAATCGCTGCGCCGACTGCCAACTTCGCAGCATCCACGTTGGCCAAGATCGACTCCATACTCAGAACCTCACCACGATCTGCTTTCTGATCCAGAGGATTCCGACCGACATCATCGCCGCGCAAATCAGCAGGAGCGTCCGCCCCGAGCCGGTAACCCACAGCGTCTCGATATAAGCACGGTTACTGATCAGCATGATTCCCGAGATCGCCACCGGGAGGAGACACAACACCCAGGCCGACATGCGGCCATCGGCCGACAAGGTCTTGACGAGTTCGGAGAACTTTCTACGCTGGCGCATCAGCCCCGAAATCTTGGAGAGAATTTCGCCCAGATTGCCCCCGGTCTCGCGCTGGATCAGGATGGCGATCACCATGAATCGCAGATCCTCACTGGCAATCCTCTCGGTCAATGCCTTGAATGCCACCGATGGGGCAATACCAAAAGCAATCTCATCGTGCACCTGAGAAAACTCTGGCCCGAGAGGAGCCGGCATCTCCTCGCCGACGAATTTCATGGCTCCAACGACGGAATACCCCGCCTTCAGCGCCCGAGACATTGCATCAAGCGCATCCGGAAGCTGTTCATTGAAACGCTTGAGCAGACGTTCCTTGCGTCGTTGAATCACCAGCCATGGGATCACTGCCGAAAGCGGCGCCAGCATCAGCGCGAATTCATTCCCGGGCAGGAATACAAGGGTCAGAATCAGAGCGACGAACCCGCTGGCAAGCGACAGTGCAAGGAACTTTCCTGCATCCAGACGACTGACTTTGGATTGGCTAAGCAAATCGTCCAGACGATCGATGCCTGGAAGCCGTTCGAGCAGGGCATTCAGTGGGGCATAAGCACTCAGAGGTCTGACCCGGACCACGGAGTCGACGACCTCAAGCGGATCAGCACCCACCGAGGAATTGATACGTTCGATGCGCGCGCGAACCCTTCGTGCAGAGGCGCTGCGGGTTGCCCGCCACCAGGCCGTAAGACCGTCGACTGCAAGTGCCACGGACAGAAAAGCGAGCACCGCAACAACGAAGAGGGAGAGCGATGACTCCATCAGGCGTACCGGCGTGAGGGGTCAAACAGTTCTTCTGGAATCGCATAACCCGCATTCACCAGGCGATCCAGAAAGCGGGGTCGAATGCCCGTGGCTGAAAAATAGCCTGTGACCTGACCATCTGCCGAGAGTCCGGTTTGCCTGAAGCCCCAGATCTCGTGCATGGCGATCGTGTCACCCTCCAGTCCTGTGATTTCCTGAACGCTGACGATCTTCCGTTTGCCGTCATTGAGGCGGCTCACCTGAATGATCACGCTGATCGCAGAGGCGATCTGTTGCCGGATTGCTTTGACCGGGATGGACACTTCGGATAATCCGACCATGGACTCAACCCGTGTCAGAGCATCGCGAGGCGAGTTCGCATGGATGGTTGCGATTGATCCTTCATGGCCGGAGTTCATGGCCTGCAACATGTCGATGACCTCAGACCCACGCACTTCCCCAAGAATGATGCGATCCGGTCGCATGCGAAGTGCATTTCGGACCAGCGCCCTCTGATTGACTTCGCCACGGCCTTCCATATTGGCAGGTCGGGTCTCAAGGCGGACCACATGAGACTGCTGCAATTGAAGTTCCGCTGCATCCTCGATGGTGACGATCCGCTCGCGATCGGAAATGAAAGACGACAGGATGTTCAGCAGGGTGGTTTTTCCGCTTCCGGTTCCGCCTGAAATGAGCGCATTCAACTTTGCCCCGACGATCGCATCGAGCAGGCGCGACATGGGCTCCGGAACTGATTTGTTCCGGATCAGGTCCGGCATGCGTAGCGGTACCTTGGCGAACTTCCTGATCGAGAGTACCGGGCCATCGAGGGCCAGGGGCGGAATGATCGCGTTCACCCTGGAGCCATCAGGCAATCGGGCATCGACCATCGGACTGGATTCGTCCACGCGACGCCCCATCCTGGAGGCGATCTTGTCGATGATCGTCATCAGATGGTCATCGTCGTCGAATCGGACAGGCGCCTTTTCAAGTCGCCCCTGACGCTCCACGAAGACGCTGGCATGCCCATTGACCAGGATGTCGGAAACGGTGGTGTCCTCAAGCAAGGACTCGAGCGGTCCGAAACCCAGCATCTCATTCTGGATTTCCGTGACCAGGGCTCGTCGCTCAAAATCATTCAGAACAGCATCTTCTTCGTCCAGAACAGCGGCGACCTGAGTACGGATCTCCTCAACCATTCTTTCCTGACTCAGCTTCTGGAGGCGCGCAAGATCGATGCGGTCAAGCAGGGCCATATGAACCCTTTGCTTCAGATCGACCTGAATCCGGACCGAAGGCATGGCAGCCAGCCTGAGCTCATGGATGGATGCCGAATTGACCGTCGCCTGGGTCGCACTCAAGCGTTCACGTAAGGACATGGCTGTTACCCTCTCTTGAGGAGTCGCCTGATCCAGGAGGACTCCTGGGGCACCGGCGTTTCAATCTTTTCAACCCACTCGGCCAGGCCACGAGAAATCGCGCTGCCACGAGCCATCTTGAAAACAGGAATGCCCTGATTCACGGATGACGAAGCCACCCGGTAGTCGTTTGCGATGCTCGCGAAGATCGGAGTACTCAGCGCATCCGCAAGGTCATCGGTGCTGATTTCCGCGTTGGCCTGATGTCGGCAGAGCACCGGACGGACCTTCTCGTCGGAATAACCAAGTGATCTGAAAACATCGAGCATGCGTTTGCCGTCCCGGATATAGGGCAAGGTCTGCTGCATGACCGGGTACACCTGATCCGCTGCATCGAGCGCCTGGATACTGACGGCATCGATCTTTCGTCCGAGATCAATCAGCACATAATCGGCTTGTGTCCGTGCAAACCGGATCAGATCCTGAACCGTACTCGACTGGAGGTCTGGGGTTGCTCCCGGGTCAGCCGGGGCTGGAAGCACCCAATAGTTGGGTAGCACCTGAACTACCGCCGACTGCAATAAAGCGGCATCGAGACGATTGGAATCCTGGATCACATCCACAACCGAACTCGCCGGCCTTCGGTCGGAAAGGTAAAGAACCGCATCGCCAAACTGCAGATTCAGGTCGATCAAAAGAACCTGTTTTCGGGTCAAGGCTGCCAGGGCATAGCCCATGTTGGCCGCAAGAAATGTTGCGCCGCTCCCCCCCTTGCAGGACATGAAGGCAAGGACCTTTCCTGAATGCGAACGCAGCCCTCGACCGCGCGCAGCCAGGCGCCCGAGCGAATCGCCGAGCTCCTTGATGCCTCCGGACTCGGACACCACCTCCCTCACTCCGGTTCTGAGAGCTTCCTTGAGAATGTCCACCGTGACCTCGGTGGTCACCAGCACGATGTCCAGATCAGGATGAGACTGACGAAGCTCCTCGATTGA
>JBMSOD010000097.1:0-10434 GCA_049422085.1 Burkholderiaceae bacterium | reverse complement strand
CAGGAGGTCCTCGGCATGCTCCAGACCGATCGATAGTCTCACCAGATTGGGCTCGATCCCTGCGGCCTTCAGCCCGGCATCATCCAGCGTACCCGCCCACATCGACGCTGCATGCACGATCAATGTATCGACGCCTCCGAGACTGACCGCCTGCCTGGCAAGTGACAGACCGGCCACGAAGCGTGCCGTCCCTTCGTAATCCGCACGAAGACGCAAGGCCATGACGCCCCCGAATCCTGTCATCTGCTCGCGGGCCAGGGCATGCTGAGGATGCTGTTCCAGCCCCGGGTAGGAGACGGTTTCGATCGCAGGATGGGCGCTCAGCGCCCGGGCAATACGCAGGGCGCTGGCATTGATGCGCTCGGTCCGCACAGCGAGTGTTCTCAGCCCGCGCAGCAGCAGCCAGGCATCCATGGGGGAGAGGGTGGCGCCCAGAACGATCTGGGTCTGCCAGAGAGTCTGGATCAGGGCTGAACTGCCGACCACCACGCCTGCGGTCAGATCATGATGACCTCCGAGTGACTTGGTCGCGCTGTGCACGACCAGGTCGGCGCCGAGCGCAATCGGCCGCTGATTCAGCGGGCCCGCGAAGGTGTTGTCCACCACCACCCGTGCTCCAACCTCCCCGGCCATCCTGCAGACCGTCCGAAGATCGGTCAGGCTGCAGTCGGGGTTGGTCGGTGTTTCGAGAACCATCAGGGCGGCTGGTTGGGACAATGCCTGCGCGAAGGCAGCCGGGTCGGTCTGTTCGACCCAGACCGTCTCGACCCCGAAGCGATTCAGGACCTCGCCCAGCAGCTTGGTGGTGCCCATGTAATGGTTGCGTTGCGCCACGACGCGGTCGCCGGCCTTGAGCAGTCCTAGCAGCACTGCGCTGATGGCACCCATGCCGCTCGCGGTCACGAGGCCACTCTCGGCGCCCTCCAGACGGGCGACCAGCGTTGCAACACGGGCATGCAGAGGATTGCCGTAGCGGGTGTAGTACCGGGCATGCATGGGCTGCGACGCCATCTGCGCAAAGTCCGCTGCAGATTCCGCCCGGAAGGTTGCCGACCAGGTGATGGGCGGCGTAAGCCCGCTGTCAGCCTGATGTGCATCGTCGGCATGAAGTAACTCGGTATCGGGATGATGTTGAATCGCAGGCTTCATGGCGCACTCGGGTAGTCGTTGCCAAACGCTGCTGTTATGCCACAATGCGTTCACGGGATTGATGCTCTGGGTCAGTTTGATACCAGTCAGCGCAATTCCAGCCCTGACGCCGGGCGTGTCAGGTTGGCCTGCTGGCATGCATAAAGCACATCACACGAGACCCAACCACTTGTGACGGAGATTCCCCAATGAACAAGAGCGAACTCATCGAATCCGTATCGGCCGATGCCGATATCAGCAAAGCCGCCGCCGAGCGCGCACTCAATGCAGTGATCGAAGCGGTCACCAAGGCTGTCACCAAAGGCGACCGTGTGACGCTGGTGGGCTTCGGTACTTTCTATTCGACCAAGCGTGCTGCGCGTACCGGCAAGAACCCGCGCACGGGCGAAAAAATCAAGATTGCTGCCGCCACCGTGCCCAAGTTCTCTGCTGGCGCCGCTTTCAAGGCTGCCGTCAACAAGAAAAAGGCCAAGTAAGGCCTGCAGCATCGCAGCGCCGGCATCGGCGCGCCGAGTCTGATTGAATGTACCAACGCCCCGCGACCGCGGGGCGTTGTGTTTCAGGCCAGACGCAAGACAAGCACACCCGCGACGATCAGACCTGCTGCGCCCCACCGTGCTGAGGATCCTCGTTCCCCGAGGACAAAGTGCGCGATGAGCAGTGCGAACAGAATTGATGTTTCCCGCAAGGCCGCCACCGTTGCGACGGGCGCTCGGGTCATGGCCCACAGGGCGATCCCGTACCCACTGATCAGGGCGGTGCCGGTCAGCAGGGGCATGGGGCCACGTGATCTCGCATAGGCCAGAAAACGTATTTTCTGGCGCCACATCACGACGGCACCCACCACCAGGCCCTGTGCGATGGTGAGCCAGGTGACATACATCCAGGCGTGGGGTGCGCTGCGCACGCCTGCCGAGTCGATCAGGGTGTAGGCAACAATCGTGAGTGCCGTACATAGAGCCCATCCGATGGCTTTGGCCATGAGCCCTGCCTGATTCGCGTCATGGTCAGCGTCAACCAAGGGCGTGTTGCCTGGTCTGCTATGGGGGCGGGTCCAGGCAGATAACAGACCCATGCTCACCACACCGCCGCAGATCAGCCCGATCCCTGCCCAGCCTTGCGCGCCCGGCTGTTCGTTCATCAGCACCACCGCACCCAGTGCCGTCATTGCAGGGGCGCTACCGCGCAGAATCGGGTAGGTGATGCCAAGATCGGCATGCCTGTAGGTGGCTGCGAGCACATGGAAGTAGACGCAATGCACGACCGCTGAGGCAAGCACGCAGACCAGCGTGAAGGGTTCGGGCGCGGGCATCCAGACGATCAGGACGAGCGCCGCAGGCAGCAGCCACAGATGCATCAGCGCCGATTCGAACAGCGGCTCGCCACCTTTCTTGAGGATCGCATTCCAGCCCGCATGGAACAGGGCGGCCGCCAGCACGGCCAGCGTGGTGGCGGTATCGATCAATGCTCAGCCCGTGCGGGTCCTGGCAGAGGTCCCATCGCCCCCGGGAGAGGCCGAACTTGAGGAGGGGGAGGGACTGGAGGAAGGTGATGAAGGGGATGAAGGGGAGGAGGCACTCGAGGGGGCATCGAGCAGGGCATTGATGCGATCGAGACTGGCATCAGGCCTGCTGTCGACTCCCTGCCTGCCGGAGGCGGTGGCCCCGGGGTTGCCTGGCAGTTGACCAGTGGAGGCGGCCACCAGCGCCTTGCGACGAGTCAGGCGCCATAAGGCCAGACCCCCCAGTGCTACCAGCACGCCCGGACCCGCCCACAGGCCGATATTGTGGGCGTTCAGGGTCGGTCGATAGAGCACGAATTCGCCGAAGCGGTCGACGAGATGCGATTTGATGGCGGCATCGTCCTTGCCTGATGCCATCTGCCTGAGGACCTCGGCACGCAGATCCCCTGCGAGTTCGGCATTCGAATCGGCCAGTGTCTGATTCTGGCAGACCAGACAGCGCAGTTCTCCGGCCAGTTTTCTGAAGCGTTCGCTACGCAGCAGCGCCTGGGCTTCTTCTGGCGACGGATCGGGCAGGGCTGATGGGGTCATGGCGTTCTTCCTGGTCCTGTGGGATCAGGCTTCGTCAGCGGGCGAGTGACTGGATCAAGGGGGTGATCCGATCCTTCAGCACTTCGGGGGTGAGAGGGCCGACATGCTTGTAGCGGATGACGCCTTGAGCATCGATGAGGAAGGTTTCAGGGACCCCGTACACGCCATAGTCCAGGCCGGCACGACCGGCCCGATCCGAGATCACCACGGCATAGGGATCTCCGTGCTTGCTCAGCCAGGCGAGTGCGTTGCCCACGTCGTCCTTGTAGTTCAGGCCCACCACCGGCACCTTGCCCTCGCGTGCGATCTGCGTGATGAGCGGATGCTCGGCGAGGCAGGGAACGCACCATGAGGCCCAGACATTGAGCAGCCAGACCTTGCCCTGCATGGCCTGCGGCGACCAGGTCTGATCGGCCTGTTTGAGCAAAGGCAAGGTGAAGACGGGCGCTGGCTTGCCGATCAGCGGTGAGGGAATTTCCTTGGCATCGCGGCCGGATTGCAGGCGAAGCAGCAACATCACTGCGATCACGCCAAAGACCGCAGCGGGGATCAGGAAACGAAGGGCTCGCATCGGGGTCGCGCGGTGAATTTCAGGCGCGTGCGTTGCCGGTGAGCCGCGCGCCTGCTCCAGCCCCGGAGGTCCGCTTCGCGCGATAGCGCCTGTCGGCCATCGTGACAAAGCCACCCAGCGCCATCAGAAAGCAGCCCGCCCAGATCCAGTCGATGAAGGGCTTGACCCAGGCCCGGACGGTCCATCGACCATCAGGCAACTGCTCTCCAAGCGAGACATAGACATCCCGGGTCAGCCCGGAATCGATGGCCGCTTCGGTCATCACCGATTGCGTGACGGGATAAAAGCGTTTTTCGGGCTCGAGGACGAACATGCCCCCCGACTCGGGGCGGACCTCGATACGTGCGCGCACACCGCGGTAGTTGGGGCCTTGAAATTCGCCCATGTCTGTCAGGGTGAGCTGGTAGCCGCGCACCGTCAGGCTCTGCCTGGGGCCCAACGCCGAATCGACTTCGACCTCGAGGGTCTTGACGCAGGCCACTCCGATGCAGAACACGCCGACGCCGGCATGCGCCAGCGCCATCGCCCAGGTGCTCGCAGGCAGTGAACGCCAGCGTTCAATGATTCCGGGAGCCTTGATCTGCGAGGCGCGGTCATGCAGGGCAAGGCCGCTGGCAAGGATCAGCCAGATCCCGAGAAAGATGCCGGATGCGAAGGCGATGCTTCCAAAGATCGACCCCGGGCCGGTTCGGTCAGACAGCACGACCGTGAGAGCCATGGTGACCAGTGCAATGCCAAAGGCCCACTTCAGACGCATCGCCAGTGAAGGAAGCGGCGCATCACGCCATCGGGCAAGCGGACCCACGCCCATGAGGAATGCGGCCGGCGCCATCAGGGGGAAGAACACCGCCTCGAAGTAGGGCGGACCGACCGAGATCTTGGCCAGATCCAGGGTGTCGAGCAGCAGGGGATAGAGCGTGCCCAGAAGTACCGAGCCCGCCGCGGTCACCATCAGCAGATTGTTCGCCAGCAAGAAGCCCTCGCGCGAGCTGGCGGTGAACTGGGGCGGCGGTGAATCTCCGGTGACTGAGGGGCCGCGCCAGGCGAACAGGGCCAGCGATCCACCGATGACGATCACCAGAAACGCCAGAATGAACAGACCCCGCTGGGGATCACTTGCGAAGGCATGGACCGAGGTCAGTACGCCCGAGCGGACCAGGAAGGTGCCCAGCAGCGACAGGCTGAAACTGGCAATGGCGAGCAACAGTGTCCAGGCACGAAAGCCCCCTCTGCGCTCGGTCACGATGAGCGAGTGCATCAGCGCAGTCCCGACGAGCCAGGGCATGAAGGAGGCGTTCTCGACCGGATCCCAGAACCACCATCCGCCCCAGCCGAGTTCGTAATAGGCCCAGGCACTGCCCAGGGCAATACCGATGGTCAGAAACGCCCAGGCTGCTGCGGTCCAGGGGCGCGCCCAGCGTGTCCAGGCGGCATCAACCCGCCCGCCCAGCATGGCCGCGATGGCGAAGGCAAAGGCCACGGAGAACCCGACGTAGCCCATGTAGAGCATGGGCGGATGGATGACCATGCCCGGATCCTGCAACAGCGGATTCAGGTCGCGCCCGTCGGCCGGCCCGGGCAGATTCCTCACGAAGGGATTGGAGGTAAAGAGCATGAAGGCCAGGAACCCGGTGGCAACCAGACCCAGCACGCCCACCACCCGCGCTTTGAACACAGTCGACAATGCACCACCGAAGGCGTTGACCGCAGCGCTCCACCCGGCCAGCATCAGGGCCCAGAGGAGCAGCGATCCTTCATGTGAGCCCCAGGTTGCAGCAAAGCGGTATTCCACCGGCAACTTGGAGTTGGAGTTTTGGGCGACATTGACCAGTGTGAAGTCGCTCTGGATGAAGGACGTGGCCAGCGCAGCGAATGCGAGCAACACAAGCAGAAACTGGGCATTGACCGCATGCAGCCCCGACTGCATCCAGCGCGCATCGGCCCTATGGGCGCCACGCAGACACAGCACCGACTGCGCAAGCGCAAGGGCCAGCGCCAGCCACAGGGCGAAGTGGCCCGTCTCGGCGATCATGGCTTGACCGTCCCGTAGCCCGGGGTTTTGGCGGGATGCCCGGCTTTCTCCAATGCCGCAGCCGCTTCGGGAGGCATGTAGTTCTCGTCGTGCTTGGCGAGAACCTCCTTCGCCTTGAACACGCCATCGGCACCCACCTGCCCCTGCGCGACGACGCCTTTCCCCTCCTTGAACAGATCGGGCAGGGTCCCGGTATAGGTGACCGGCACGGTTTTCGCGTTGTCGGTGATCCTGAAGCGTACCTGTACGCCTTCGCGCTGCAGACTACCCGGCTCCACCAGCCCTCCCACCCGGAAGGCCCGGCCCTGAGGTGCTTCTCCGCCAGCGACCTGGCTCGGCGTGAAGAAAAACACGATGTTCGAAGACAGCGCATACAGCACGAGACCGATGGCGGTGGCCAGGACCGCCAGGCCGAGCGCGATCCATGCCATGCGCTTGTGTCTCGGGCTCATCCGGCGCGCGGGTCCGGTGCTGCCCTGGAGCGGTGCGGGTGTGCTCATGAGGGTGTTTCCTCGAAATCGCGTTCACGACGGACGGCCTCGATGGCACGCTTGCGTGCCTGCATCAGCACGATCCACTCGACACCCAGAATGACGACGGTGATGCCGTAGGCGATTCCGATGAAGGTCCAGTGATGTTCACTCATGGTGAGAAAGTCGTGTGGCGTCGGGCCCGGTGCCCGGCGCGTGCTGCTGACGTACCCATCGGGTATGCCTTTCCCGATCGAGGATGAGTGTACGCACCCGGTGCAATGCGGCTGCAATCGTATACATCCATGCGGACAGGCTCATGATCAACATGCCCGAGAGCATGGTCTGCGCCATCTTGGGGGCTGTGGTCAGACTCACACTGGCACCCTGATGCAGGGTATTCCACCATCGAACCGAGAAGTAGATGATGGGCACGTTGATGACGCCCACCAGCAGCAGCAGGGCACCTGCACGATCGCCTCGCACCGGATCCTCGATTGCCGACACGAGCGCCAGATAACCCAGATACAGGAAGAGCAGGATCAGGGTGGAGGTCAGCCGCGCATCCCAGACCCACCAGGTCCCCCAGGTCGGCTTGCCCCAGATCGCACCGGTGTAGAGGGCAATGGCGGCCATCAGCGCGCCTGTGGGGGCCAGTGCCCGGGTCATGAGCGCAGACAGTCTTGAGCGCCACACCAGCGTCAGCACGGCATAGCCGGCCATCACGAGGTAGGTGAACATGGCCATCCAGGCTGAAGGCACATGGATGAAGATGATCCGGTAGACCTCGCCTTGCTGGAAGTCGGTCGGTGCTACTGCAAAGCCGATATAGAGACCGACCGCGGCAAGGACCGTTGCGAGCCCCGCGAACCAGGGCGTCAGACGGCCGGCCAGCGGATAGAAGCTCTGCGGAGCGGCGTAGCGGAAGAGATTCATGCGATGAAGGAGGTCACTCGACCGAGATGCGCAGTGCAAGCGCAGCAATGAACGGTGAAACAGCGGCGGCCACGAGCATACCAGCGCCCAGCAGGGCCAGATGTGCCTGGGCCGTCAGGCCTGCCATCGAGGACTCGAGCGCCCCTGCCCCGAACACCAGGACGGGGACATAGAGCGGAAGGCACAACAGGGTGACCAGGGTACTGCCTCCCTTCAGTCCGAGTGTCAGGGCCGAAGCAATCGCCCCAATGCACAGCAGAACCGGCGTGCCCAGCAGCAGGCTGAGCATCAGGAGCGGCATGAGTCCGGAAGGCAGATCAAAGCTCAAGGCCAGCAGGGGCGAGATCACGACCAGCGGGGCGCCAGTGACCAGCCAGGCGGCAAGGAGCTTGCCCGCCATCAATCCGGCCAGGGGCTGGCCACTTGCCAGCATGGCTTCCAGCGTCCCGTCGGCATGGTCGGTTTCGAACAGGCGGGGCAGGGCGAGCAGTACCGCGAGGAGTGCGGCCACCCAGAGCGCGCCCGGGCCGATGCGCTGCAGCCATTCGCGCTGCGGGCCCATCGCAAGCGGAAACAGGGCGCAGGCGAGCACAAAAAAGCCGAGCACCTGAAGGGCATCCGCGCGCCTGCGCAGGGCCAGCGAGAGGTCGCGGGCGAGTGCCCAGCGCAGGGCGCTCAGGCTGTCCATGAGTCTGTATGGCGTGCGGCGGTTCGGCCGACCGGGACGGTATCGCCAAGCCTGAGCGAGCGCGTGCGCGCATCGCCGGCGCTCAGGGGAAGATGGGTGGCGACGAGCGCTGCGCCACCTCGGGACAGGTGTTCGGCAATCAGTGCCTGCAGCAGCTCGCTGCCCTGGGCGTCCAGAGCCGCACTGGGTTCGTCCATCAGCCAGATCGGCCGATGGGCCCGCTGGGCTGCAAGGGCAAAGCGCGCCAGTTGAAGTCGCTGCTTTTGCCCCTGCGACAGACGGCGGGTCTCGATGTCGCGCTGGCGCGCCAGTCCGACCCGCTCGAGCGCCTGGTCGAGTACGGTCTGCCATTCGGGCCCTTGCAGGCGTGGCGCGTCGAATCCGGCCTTCGATGCTTCGATCTCGTTCGCCACCACAGGCGTATCAAGGGCTGCACACAGCCGCAGATTTTCGATGGCAGTGAGTTCTGTCTTGACGCCTGGCGCATGCCCCTGAACGAGACAGAGGCCTCTGAGCCCGGCCGGCGAGATCGTCCGCGACGGGGCGCCTTCGATGCTGAGGCGAAGCAGTCCGGCCTGGAGCGGTGCCAGTCCGATGAGCGCACGCAGCAGGCTGCTTTTCCCCGAGCCATTGGGTCCGGTCATGAGCACCATCTCGCCTGATCTCAGGATGACCTGCAGGTCGCGAAAGAGCACCCGCTGCCCCCTGGCAAGGCAAAGCCCCTCGGCGGTCAGTTGCAGGGCCTTCATGATCGTCGGGCGTTTCCTCGGGCACGGTGCGTAAAGGTGATGCGCTGCATGTCGGTCGGTCAGGGCGCGACGCTGTCGATGCGGATCAGGATGTCCTGGGTGCCCACCGCGACGGGAGTCGAGCTTCCCAGAAGGTCGCCGCTACGAAGTGCAGCTTCGCCCGACTTTGAGATCCTGGCGATGACGGCAATCCGCGTCCCGGGCGCCTGGGCGGAGAGACGGGCGGCCGGGCTCATGGCCTGCGCATCATCGAGGCTGAAAGCAAAGGGCCAGGCGCCCGCTTCGGTCCTGATCACGGCGAGTGGTGCGCCGCTGGGTTGGCCTGAAGCATCGAGTGCACGGGCAACCACAAAGAGCACGGCACCGGGCGCAACCCGATCACGCAGCGTCGGATCGATCTCAACGCGACCGCGCAGGGCTGCCGCGGTCGCTGCCGCCGTTGTTGCACCGCCGGCGGTCGTTGCTGTCGAGGCCGTCGGGCTTGCCGGACGCGATCCGGTACCCGGCTTTCTGCCTGCCTTGAGATCATCGACAAAGCCGGCGATCTGGTTCGCTTGCGGGGAATCGGCTGGCAGTTGCTCGAGCAATTTGCTCCACAGCGCGATGGCCTGGGGCAGGTTGTCCTGGTTGACCTCCCAGGCTCCTGCCAGTGCGAGCGCCTTGCCTTGATTCGGGTCGATCGCCAGCGCTTGCCGAACCAGCTCGATGGGCCGCCCCTCGAGTGTTCGGCCTTCACGCTGCGCAATCGCATCGGCAAGATCCGCCAGGGTGGCCGCATCTTTGGGGCGAAGGCTGTTGGCGCGCTCGAGCGCTTTGGCTGCTGCCGACGCATCGCCGCGCGCGAGTTCGCTGCGACCCAGCAGCAGCCATCCGTCCGCATCGTCGGGCGCGTCCTTGAGCCTGGACTGCAGGCGGGCAACCAGTTCGTCGACGCTGGCGGGGGGCTGTTGGGCTGCGATGAATGCAGGTGAGGCCGCTTCGGGCATGCCGGCAATCAGATAGAGCGCCGACGGCGTGATGAGCATTAGCAAGGCCGCAGCGGCGAGTGCCAGGCGCGAGGACAGCCGCGTCAAGGACCCCTGCCCCGGGGCTGCCGCGCCTGTGATGTGGGCGTCCTCATGCGAAGCCTGCCTGGGCTGGGCGAGTTCGCTTCGGGTCTGGGCCTCGAATTCGGCCAGTGCGGCCACCCGTTCCGGCGCATCGGTAGGCAGGTGCGAGAGTGACGCAAGCAGTTCGTCCCGACGTGCGCGAAGGACATCAAGAGCGATCTCGGCGGCGGGGTCGTGCAGCCCTCTGGCGGGACGCAGCAAGGGCCACAACACATAGCCCAGTATGGCCAGGGCCAGCACGAGCAGGAGAGCGAGCAGAAGATAGGTCTGGGTCACGATGTCTGGGCAGGTAGCTCCGCGCGGATTGTCCCATGCCCGCCCGGTCAGTGCAGGGGAGGCCTTCTCTGCGCAAGTGCCAACATGAAGACGGCCAGTCCACCCAGTCCGATCAGCACGAGAACCGCTGGCGCGTAGTCGTCCTGCAGACTCCAGAGCCCGGCCATGAGGACTGGTCCCGCCGCCTTGGCGGCTGCAACAGGCAGGGTTTGCAGGCCTGCAAGTTGCGCAACCCGCTCCCGATTGACATAGGCCGCAATAGCGGTCGCCTTGACGATGGTGATCAGGCCGTTGCCCAGGCCATAGACGGCTGCGAAAGTCAGCGCGGCGAGCACACTATGACCACCCGCTGCGAGAACGATCAGGGCTGCGGGCGTCGCCAGCATGATCGCGATATCGAG
>JBMSOD010000096.1:0-10638 GCA_049422085.1 Burkholderiaceae bacterium | reverse complement strand
GGTTCGGTCCACGCAAACCAGCTCTGGTGTACTGCTCGATTTCAGCCTTCGGCCAGGATGGCCCTCGCGGCAAGGAGGGCGGTTTCGACCTGACCATTCAGGCGGCCGCAGGGGTCATGAGCGTCACGGGCGAGCCCGATGGTGCGCCGGTCAAGGCGGGGGTGCCCATGGTGGACTTTGGTGCCGGCCTGTATGCAGCCTTCACCATCGCTGCGCTTATCGCGCGGGTGCGTTCAGGCGGGCCCGGGGGTCAGGTGGATGTGCCGATGTTCGCCACCACCATTGGCATGTCGGCCCTGCAGACCAGCGAGTACTTTGGCACGGGGCGCAATCCCCGCAAGCTGGGCTCGGCCCATCCGCGCAACGCGCCCTACCAGGCCTACCGCTCCAGCGACGGCTGGTTTGCGATCGCGGCAGGCAACAACAAGCTGTGGCAGCAGGTCTGCGATATCGCGGGCACCCCCGAACTGCTCTCCGATGCACGCTTCACCACCCCCACGCAGCGCGCAGCCCATCAGGAGGTCCTGCGTGACCTGCTGGAAGTGGAGTTCGTCAAGCACAGCACCACCGAGTGGCTCAGCCGCTTTGCGCCGGCTGGCGTTCCCTGTGCGCCCATCAATGGCTATGCCGAAGCGCTGGCCGACCCGCAGGCCGTGCACCTGCAGCTGGTGCAGCCCGCCGTGCTGCCCAATGGGGTGCAGACTCGCACCGTGGCCTGCCCTGTACGCATCGATGGTCAGGTCGTGCCGGTGAATACCCGGCCGCCCGGGCTTGGGGAGCACACGGCGCAGGTACTCGCCTCGCTGGCCACACGAGCCTGAATCGTCAGAACCTTCCCTTGCACGGCACCTCACTCTTCACAGCACCTCGCCATGAACACCTCCGCCCCCACCCACGACCCGATCGATCCGATCGCGCCGCTTCGTCACTTCGTTCAGCAGATGACGCAGCTGGTCGGTCAGACCCAGGATGAACCCACCCTGCTCGCCCAGGGCCGCGAGTTGCTCTCCGCCCTGATTGCCGATGACCGCTGGCTCCCCGCCGAGTACCAGCAGGCGCAAGACGGTGCTTACCGGCAATACCTCCTGCACTGCGATCCACTCGAGCGCTTCAGCGTGGTGAGTTTTGTCTGGGGTCGAGGGGCGCGCACGCCGATCCACAACCACACGGTCTGGGGACTGATCGGCATGCTGCGTGGCGCGGAACAGTGCCGCGAATACGAGCCGCGACCGGGCGATCAGGTTGCGCCACAAGGTCTGGAGCACACGCTTCGTCAGGGCATGATCGAGGCGGTCTCGCCCACAGTGGGCGACTGGCATGTGGTCGCCAATGCCCTGCCTGATCGCCCCTCCATCAGCATCCATGTCTATGGCGGCAATATCGGGGCGGTGCGGCGCAGCGTCTTCGATGAATCGGCCGGCACGATGCGCGAGTTCATCTCGGGCTACTCCAGCACGACCACACCCAATCTCTGGGATCGGTCGGCCAGTTTGAAGGCGAGTCCGCAGTGATCGACTATGTCTGCGAAGGGGGCGTTGCCAGCCTGCACCTGCAAGCGCCGGCCAAAGGCAATGCGCTCTCATCCGACATGGTCAACGCCCTGTTGCAGGCCGTGCAGCAGGCCTCGAACGATGCGTCGGTCCACAGCCTGCTGCTGACAGGCGAAGGCCGGCATTTATGCACCGGGTTCGACCTGTCCGACCTGGACACCCAGAGCGAAGGCGATCTGCTGCTGCGCTTCGTGCGGATCGAGCAGGTGCTCGATGCGATCTGGCGAGCCCCCGTCCGTACGATTGCCTATGCGCAGGGCCGCACCTGGGGCGCAGGTGCCGATCTCTTTGCGGCCTGTGATGTTCGATGGGCCAGTCCGCAAGCCAGTTTCCGCTTTCCGGGTGCCGGCTTCGGTCTCGTGCTGGGCACGCGCCGTCTCGCCCAGCGGGTCGGTCTGTCCGCAGCCCGTGACTGGGTCTCCATGGGCATGGAACCCGATGCCCACCAGGCTCATCTGACGGGCCTGGTGACCCAGCTCACCCCGATACCCGAGGCGCAGATCCGAGGCACCATGATCGAGCAGGCCTGTGCCCTTCCGGCGGTGGACCGCAGTACGCTCGCCGCGCTGCGCACGGCCAGCAACCCTCACGCCGCTCAGGATGCCGATGCCGATCTGGCGGCCCTGGTCCGATCAGCCGCCCGGCCGGGCCTGAAAGAACGTATCGCCGGATATAGCGCACGCTCGAGGGCCGCAAGAAAAACCTGATTCACCCCACACAAAGCCCACAGGGCACAAGGAGACGAGCGATGCAGATGGTGGATGTGAAGAACTTTGAAGATGGCACGACCCTGATCACCATCAACCGGGCCGAACGCAAGAACGCCATCTGCGCCGTGACCGCGCTTGAGCTGCAGCAGGCTTTCCGCGAGTTCGATGCCTCGCCTACCCAGCGCGCCGCTGTCATCACCGGTGCAGGCAATGATGCCTTCTCGGCAGGCGCCGATGTGACCAACCTGCCCGAACTCTGGCGTTGTGTTCCCACGGTGGGCATCGCCACCGAAAAGCCGGTCATTGCCGCGGTGGGCGGCTGGTGCGTCGGCGGAGCGCTGGTGGTGGCCATGATGTGCGACCTGATGGTGGCCGCAGAGAACGCGAAGTTTTCGTATCCGGAAGCGAAGCTGGGCTTTACCGGCGGGCTGATCGCGGGGCTGCCAGTGCGCATTCCGCACAAGATCGCGATGGAGATGATGCTGCTGTGCCGCACCGTGGATGCGAAACGTGCCTACGACATCGGATTGGTCAACGAGGTGGTGCCCACCGGACAGCAGGTCGAGGCTGCCCTGGCCATGGCCCGCGAGCTCGCCACCTTCGCTCCGCTCGTGCTGCATACCATCAAGCGTTTCGTGATCAACGATGTCCTGCCGCAGGGCCCTTCGGAAAAGATGGGCCGTGCCATGCGAGAGCTGGGCAAGGTCCGGGAGAGCGAAGATGGCCAGGAAGGCGCCCGAGCCTTCAAGGAAAAGCGCAAGCCGCAGTGGAAGGGCCGCTGACATGCCCGGACTTTCGAGCCGCTTCATGAGCAAGTTCAGGACGCATCGGCCATGGCTGATCGGGCCGGTCCTTCGTCAACGCACCCGCCGTCAGGTGCTGGGCATCGCGATCGCCGTGCCCGCGGCCCTGTCGCTACTGCCCTCAGGCGTCGCAGCCCAGACCTGGCCCGTGCGTCCGATCAAGCTGGTCGTGCCCTATCCGGCCGGAGGCAATGCCGACCAGATCGGCCGGTTGATTGCGGATCGGCTTTCAAATGCGCTGGGTCAGCAGGTGGTGGTTGAAAACCGGGCTGGTGCCGGAGCCACAATCGGCGCTCAGGCCGTGGCCCGCTCACCGGCCGACGGCTATACCCTGCTGCTCGCACCCTCAGCCGTCATGGTGATCACCCACCATCTGCGCAAGGTGCCCTACGACCCTGATGCCGATTTCGCTCCGATTGCCAGTCTGTCGAGCAGCTATGGGCTGGTGGCGGCGCGTTCGGATCTGCCGGCCAACAGCATGGCCGAACTCGCGGCGCTGGCACGACAGCAGCCCGGCAAGCTCACCTTCGGATCGGCCGGTACCGCCACGGCCACGCACCTGTCGGGCGAGATCGTGCATCAGAAGATGGGCATCAAGGTGCTGCATGTGCCCTACAAGGGCTCGGCCGAGTCCCTGAACGATCTGGTGGGCGGCCGCATCGATCTCATCTACGATCCTGTGGCACTCGCTCAGGTCAAGGCAGGCCGGCTCAAGGTGCTCGCGACCACCGCGGCCACCCGGCATCCCGAGTTGCCCGAGGTGCCCACGCTCAAGGAACAGGGCATCGATGCCGATGTGGGCAGCTGGTTCGGCCTGTTCGCCCCCAAGGGAACCCCGGCCGAGGTGATTGAACGCATTGCCAGCGAATCCGCCCGGGCCATGAATGCCCCGGGAACCCGTGAGACACTTCTCAAGTTCAGTCAGTATCCCGATGTGCGCAACCCGGCGCAGTTTGCAAACCAGATCCAGGCCGACAACGCACGCTATCGTGCGCTGATCCAGAGCCTGGGCATCAAGGTGGAGTGACCATGACCCGTACTCATGACGACAATGTCCGCGAAGATATTCGCAACCTGATCCATCCCTATACCCCGCTCAACACCCATGCGGTCACCGGCCCCATGGTGATCCGCAAGGGCGACGGCGTGTATGTCGAAGATGATCAGGGCCGCCGCTACCTTGAAGGCATGGCCGGACTCTGGTGCACGGCCCTGGGGTTTTCCGAGCAGCGGCTGGTCGAGGCCGCGATCCGTCAGATGAAGGATCTGCCCTACTACCAGATCTTCGCGGGCCGCTCCAACGAGCCCTCGATCGCCCTGTCTGAAAAACTGCTCTCCATGACCCGCCATCTGGGCATGGACAAGGCCCTGTATGCCAACTCGGGCTCAGAAGCCAACGATGCCGCGGTCAAGGTGATCTGGTACTACTTCAATGCCCTGGGCAAACCCGAAAAGAAAAAGCTGATCGCCCGTGAGCGCGGCTATCACGGGGTGACCGTCATGGCGGGCAGCCTCACCGGCATTCCCGGCAACCATGCCGACTTCGATCTTCCGGTGCAGCGCGTGCTGCGCACCGGCTGCCCGAGCCTGTATCACTATGGCAAGCCCGGCGAGACCGAAGAACAGCTGGTCGATCGTCTGGTGGCCGACCTCGAGGCCCTCATCGCCCGCGAAGGCGCAGAGACCATCGCCGCCTTCTTTGCCGAGCCGGTGCAGGGCGCAGGCGGCGTGATCGTGCCGCCCATGAGCTACTTCCCGCGCATCCAGGAGGTGCTCAAGCGCAACGACATCCTGATGGTGGCCGACGAGGTGATCTGCGGCTTTGGTCGTACCGGCCAGATGTTTGGCTGCGATACCTACGGCATCAAGCCCGACATCATGACGGTGGCCAAGGCGCTGTCGAGTTCCTACCTGCCGATCTCAGCCACGCTGGTCTCGGCACCCATCTACGAGGGCCTGGTCAAGGGCAGCGAGCGCAATGGCGCCTTTTCTCATGGCGTGACCTATGCCGGGCATCCGGTCGCCTCGGCGGTTGCTCTCGAGACGCTCAAGATCTATGAAGAGTCCCGGATCGTTGAGCATGTACAGCGGGTGGCCCCGGCCTTCCAGGCGCGGCTCGCCGCCCTGGGCTCGCATCCTCTGGTCGCCGGCACGCGCGGCGTCGGTCTGATCGGAGCCATCGAGATCGCACAGGACAAGGCCTCGAAAAAGACCTTCGAAGCAAGCAGCGGCGTCCTGGCCAGACTCTCTGAAGCCGTCCTCGAGCATGGACTGATCACCCGGGCCCTGCGCGACACCATGGCCCTGTGCCCGCCGCTGATCATTACCGAAGCGCAGATCCACGAGATGTTCGACAAGCTTGAGCGCGCACTGGCCGACACGCTGGCCTACGCGCGCGGCAAGGGGCTTGTGGCCTGAAGCAATGAACCGGGCTGGCTTTCAGGGTCGGCCCGGATCGAACACAAGATAGGGTTCCCGCGCCAGCTGCTCCAGCAGATCAACCTCCCAGGTGAGGTATTCGCGCATGGCTTGCTCGACCTTGTCTGCCCTCGCCCAGGGCGGATACCACATGTCGTCGGTCGGTGTGAGCTGCAAGGGGTCCTCGTCGATCCGGCCTGGCGCCATGACCTGCCCCGAGCGACGCCAGGCCGAGCGCCCCCCCTGGAGCCAGGCCACCTTGAGATGTCCGGCATCGCAGGCGTCCTGCGCAGCAAAGGGCGAGAGGCGCCCATCATTGCAGACGAACACCAGATCCTGCCCTGGGTCGATGGACCTCAAGGCCGTTGAAAGGTGCGAGCGCATGGCATAGCGAGAGCCCGGAATGCGCTCGCGACGCCAGCCGAAGCTGTCGCCTACGTCGATCACCAGCACCTCGTTGCGAGTCATCCTGTCAGCGAGCGCTGCGGCATCGATTGCAGGCACTCCGACCCTGCGGGCCTCCAGCACCGGCGCCAGGGACTCGCCCTTCTCCTTGGGCAGGGCAGCAAATCCCTCCAGCACAAAGACATCCCTCCAGCCCATCTGCCGTAGCCAGTGCCCGGTCATGGGTGCCTGTACGCCGTGTTCGTCAATCAGGACAATGCGTGCATGGCGCACCGCGGCGTAGGTATCCGTGGCCTGCACCAGCTGGCCTCCCGGCGCATGGATGCTCCCGGGCAGATGCCCGGCTGCAAAGGCGGGCGCCTGGCGCACATCGAACAGATAGGTGGTGCGCGAGGGATCCCCTTGCCATTGCGCGAGCTGCCCGGCGTCAATGAATCGGACACCATGGCGCAAGGCAAGCGCCCGCGCACCCTCCTGGGCCTGTGCGATCGCCGCAGCGTCGGGCAGAGGCAGACTGCGCTCCTGCCCCTGGTCGGTCTTCAAACCCGCCAGATGCCAGCCCATGGTGCCGTTGCGCAAGGCATAGACCGGATTCTTAAGGCCGGCATTGCGCAGACTCTGCGCACCGATGATCGAGCGGGTTCGGCCAGCGCAGTTGACCACCACCGTCGTCTGCTCCGAGCGCAGCAGGGCAGGCAGCCGCAGGGCAAGCTCCGCCCCAGGACAGTTATCGGCGCCGGGAATGCTCACCATCCGGAATTCTTCCAGCGGACGCGAGTCGATCACCACAACATCACGGCCCTCATCAACCCAGCGCCTGAGGTCCTGGGCATCGATACGCGGCGTGTCATGCCGATGCTCGATGTACTCGCCGAAGGCTTTGGAGGGCACATTGGTGCCTGAGAACACCTCGTAGCCGGCTGCCTTCCAGGCTCGCACACCGCCGACGACCCGGACCACATCGGTATAGCCTGCCGCCTTGAGCAGTTCGGCAGCGCGATCGGCATCACCGCCGGTCTGTCCTTCTGCATCGCACAACACAACTCGCGCCGTACGGCGAGGGACCAGCAACGGCGCTCTGACCTCGAGCAGCGCGACCGGGATATTGCTCGCAGTCAGCAGGTGCTCCCTGGCAAAAGGCCCGCCATCACGCACATCAAGCAGCGCCAGTTCATGGCCGTCGGCCAGCATTTCGCGCAGTCTGGCGACATCGATCAAGGCGCCGCTTGCGTTCAGGAGACGATCATGAGGTGTAGTCATCGGTTCCTTGAATTCGAAGAGTCCCTGGCCAGCATGCCTTGCCCTGGCAATCACTCCAAGCGCGACATTTCACATTTGTCAAAGAAAAGGAAATTTCCAATAGGCAAGGCTGCAAGGATCTCTTAGGATGCGCAGCATGGCCAGGCAATCCATCCCTCCATCCGAGCGTGCCCGAGTCTCGAAAACGCAACCCAAGGCCCGTAGCAAGTCGTCTGACGCGGGGGTGGGCGGCGCTTCGACCAGGCCCTCGCGCGCGGTCAGACATGGGACAAAATCAGCGGTCAAGCTCCGCGCGCAGACGCCGGCTGACCCGCGTGCCGCCATCCTGACGGCGGCAGGGGAATTGCTCGACGAGTGCGGAACCGACGGTCTGAGCACCACCGCGGTCGCGAGGCGAGCCAATGTCAGTACCGGAACCGTCTACAAGGAGTTCAGGGACAAGCAGGAGATTCTGCGTGCCTTGATGCTCTCGCTCATGACCGAGCGCGGCGATAGCGTGACCGCGCATTACAGGCTGCTTGCAAAACAGGCAGATTGGCGCGCGATCATGGATGAGGCCACTCGGAAGGCATTCCAGCTGCGCAAGGAGCGTCCTGGGGGCCGCTCCACCCGGCGTGCCCTGCAAAGCTCTCCGGAGTTGTGGCAATGGGATCTTGATCACACCCGGGCGCTTGCGAAGCAGCTGGCGCAGGCCTTGCGCAAACGAAAACCCCTGCTCTCGACCGCACGCGCCGAGCAGATCGCGCTGGTGAGCCTGACCATGACCATCGCGCTCTTTGACCTGGCCAATCTTGATCCAAAGCGAGAGCACAGCATTCTTGAAGAGGCGATCGCGGCCCGAAATGCCTATCTTTCCATTTACCTGGATTGATCGATTGAGCAGCGATGTGCGCCGTTGCCTGACACGCCCCGACCCCGAGAGTCTTCGCATGACCATGTCCCGCCTTTCCTATGATCACGGTACGTCCGATCGCAAACTCATCGGCCAGACCATCGGCAACGCTTTCGATCAGACCGTCGCGCAGCATGCAGACCGCGAAGCGCTGGTTGTGGTGCATCAACAGATCCGCTGGTCCTGGCGCCAACTCGCCGAGCGGGTGGATGCCCTTGCGGCGGGCTTGCTCGCACTGGGCCTGGAGCCTGGCGATCGCATTGGCATCTGGGCCCCCAACTGCTCTGAATGGACCCTCACCCAGATTGCCACCGCCAAGGCAGGGCTGATTCTGGTCAACAACAAACCAGCCTACCGCAAGGCCGAACTCGAATACGCGCTCAACAAGGTGGCCTGCAAGGCACTGGTGCTGGCACCGGCGCTCAAGACCAGCGACTACCTCGCCATCCTGAATGATCTGGCCCCCGAACTTGCAGCAAGCGCACCGGGCGCACTGCAGTCGGCCACCCTGCCGCATCTGCGCCATGTGATCCGGCTGGGCGACGAGCGCAGCCCGGGCATGCGCAACTTTGCCGAGCTGCTCGCCCTTGGGGGCCCGGCTGAGCGTGAGCGCCTCGTCGCGCTGGCGCAGACCCTGCAGTTCGATGACCCGATCAATATTCAGTTCACTTCCGGGACCACCGGTTTTCCAAAGGGCGCCACGCTCACCCACCAGAACATTCTGAACAACGGCTTTTTCGTGGGCGAGGCCATCCGCCTGACCGAGCACGACCGCCTGTGCATTCCGGTGCCGCTCTATCACTGCTTTGGCATGGTGATGGGCAATCTCGGATGCATGACGCATGGCGCCACGATGATCTATCCGGCCGATGCCTTCGACCCCCTGTCGGTGCTCCAGACCGTGCAGCAAGAGCGTTGCACAGGTCTGTACGGCGTGCCCACCATGTTCATCGCCGAGCTGGACCACCCGCGATTTTCCGAGTTCGATCTGGGCAGCCTTCGCACCGGCATCATGGCCGGCTCGCCCTGTCCGATCGAAGTCATGAAACGGGTGCAGGCACAGATGAACATGACCGAGGTCACCATCGCCTACGGCATGACCGAAACCTCACCGGTCTCCACGCAAAGCGCCACTGACGATCCTCTGGAGCGTCGCGTCTCGACGGTCGGGCGTGTACAGCCGCACCTGGAGATCAAGATCGTCGATACCGAAGGGCGGGTCGTGCCCCGCGGTGTGACCGGAGAATTCTGCACCCGAGGCTATTCGGTGATGCGCGGCTACTGGAACGACCCCGACAAAACCGCCGAGGCAGTGGATGCCGGCGGATGGATGCATACCGGTGATCTGGCCGTGATGGACGACGACGGCTATGTGAACATCGTCGGGAGACTCAAGGACATGGTCATCCGGGGCGGAGAGAACATCTACCCGCGTGAGATCGAGGAATTCCTCTACCGGCATCCCAAGGTTCAGGATGTGCAGGTGATTGGTGTGCCCGATCTGAAATACGGAGAGGAACTCTGCGCGTGGATCAAGTTGAGAGAGGGCGAGTCAGCGACCGCAGATGAGATCCGGGAGTTCTGCCGAGGCCAGATCGCGCATTACAAGGTGCCTCGTCATATCCGTTTCGTGAGCGAATACCCGATGACCATTACCGGCAAGATCCAGAAATACCTGATGCGTCAGCAGACCATTGCAGACCTCGGGCTCGCGGAGCAGAAAACCGCCTGAGCCGATCAGTTGCGGCCCCTTTTCAAAACGTGAACCTGTGCGCCATCGCCCTAAAGCGTGACAAGGTTCTCACTTGAGTTGAGGGATGGCCGGCTAGAGTGGCCCGGCCATGTCCGATACCGAAAAGATCGCTTCCATTCTGCGTGCTGCGGGCGAGTTGCTCGATGACGTGGGCTATGAAGCCCTCGGCACCACCGAGATAGCCCGCCAGGCCGGCGTCAGTACCGCAACCCTCTACCGTCACTTTGAGGACAAGCACCAGATCCTGCTACGTCTGGTGCAATCACTGCACGAAGCGCAGCGCGGCGTCATTCGCCAGTCCCTGCTGCAGATCGAACGCGACCCGGACTGGCGTGCGGCCATCGAGTCGCTGATCCGGCAGAGCTATGAACTGCGTCTGGCACAGCCCGGGGGGCGCATCGCTCGCCGGACCCTGCATGCCTCGCCCTCCCTGCGTCTGCTCGATGCCGAACAGGAAATGACCCTGGTACGACGGCTGGGTCAGTCGATGCGCAAGCGCGTGCCGAGCCTGTCAGCCGATTGCGCCCAGCATCTGGCGCTCACCACACTCACCTCGGCGGCGGCCCTGCTCGATCTGGCCTGTCAGGACGCACGTCGCGCCAAACGCCTGGTCGATGAAGCAGTGACCCTCGCCCAGCGCTATCTCGCACCGCATCTGGATGCGACCCGTCGGACAAGCCGGGCGCTTGCTGCCTGAAGGGCGCTATCCAGACGATCAGAACGAGCGCGGCATGCCAAGCACATGCTCGGCGATGTAGGAGTAGATCAGGTTGGTCGAGATGGGGGCCACCTGATACAGGCGGGTTTCACGGAATTTGCGCTCGACGTCGTACTCGCAGGCAAAGCC
>JBMSOD010000095.1:0-10662 GCA_049422085.1 Burkholderiaceae bacterium | reverse complement strand
TGTTGTACGGTCTGCTCGTGCTCATCGCATTCTTCGGTGTTACCAAGGTCATCTGAACTCATGCCCATCGCACGCATCAACGATCACGACATGTATTACGAGGTACTGGGTCAGGGCGACCCGGTGCTCTGCATGGGCGGCTGGGGTACCTTCTGCCACGACAATCACCATCACCTGGCGCGCGGCCTGACCGACCGTGCCGTGTATTTCGGTCATGCGCTGCGCAATACGCTGGTGCCAGTCATCACCATCACGGGTCTGCAGATCGGCTCGATCATTGCATTTGCCATCATCACCGAGACCGTATTCCAGTGGCCCGGCATGGGACTGCTGTTCATCCAGAGCGTGCAAGTGGCCGACATTCCCATCATGGCGGCCTACCTGTGCCTGATCGCCCTGATCTTCGTGGTGATCAACCTGATCGTCGACCTGCTGTATTTCGTGGTCGACCCGCGTCTGCGCGTCGAACGCGCCACCTCGGCGCACTGACGGAGCCTGTCCAGCATGAGCACTTCGGCCCTGTCCCGTTTCCTGGACAGTGACATCTTCTTCAGCTTTCGCAACAGCCCCGTGGCGGTGAGTGCCACGGTGGTGGCGCTGATCATGATGCTGGGCGCCATCTTTGCGCCCTGGATCTCACCGCATGATCCTTTCGATCTGCGCAACCTTGACCTGAACAATGCGCTGCTGCCGCCGGCATGGGATGAGCAGGGCCAGTCCGGTTATCCCCTGGGTACCGATGATCAGGGGCGTGATGTGCTCTCCACCATCCTGCATGGGTCGCGCATTTCGCTGCTGGTGGGGCTGGCCTCGGTGGCCTTTGCCATGGTGATGGGCATCGCGCTCGGACTGCTCTCGGGCTACCTGGGCGGCAAGCTCGATGCCTTCATCATGCGGGTGGCCGATGTGCAACTCTCGTTTCCGGCCATCCTGATCGCGCTGCTCATCAATGGCGTGGCTCGTGCGGCGCTGCCGTCCGATGCCAATATGGACACCATGGCGCTCGGTGTGCTGATCGGCTCGATCGGTCTGGCCAACTGGGTGCAATATGCCCGCACGGTGCGCGGCTCCACCCTGGTCGAAAAAAATCGCGAATATGTGCAGGCTGCCCGGGTGATTGGCGTGGGCCCGGTGGCCATCATGCTGCGCCATGTGCTGCCCAATGTGCTGGGCCCGGTGCTTGTGATTGCCACCATCAATGTCGCGACGGCCATCATCACCGAAGCCACGCTGTCCTTCCTGGGTGTGGGTGTCCCACCTACTTCGCCTTCGCTCGGCACCATGATCAACAACGGCAACAACTTTCTCTATTCGGGCGAGTGGTGGCTGGTGATCTTCCCCGGTGCGGCCCTGATCCTGCTATGCATGTCAGTCAATCTGCTGGGCGACTGGCTGCGCGATGCGCTCAACCCCCGGCTTCAGTGAGGTGCGCATGAATTCCGGCACAGCCCCTCTGCTCGAAGTTCGCAACCTGGTCGTGGAGTTTCCAACCCGGCGTGGCACCCTGCGCGCGCTGGATGATGTCTCCTTCACCATCGCGCCCGGCGAAGTGCTGGGTGTGGTGGGCGAGTCGGGTGCGGGCAAGTCCCTCACTGGCGCCTCGATCATCGGGCTGCTCGAACCCCCGGGACGCATCGCAGGCGGGCAGATCCTGCTCAACGGAGAGCGCATCGATCATCTGGATGCCCAGCGCATGCGACGCATCCGTGGCAAGGAAATCGGCGCCATCTTTCAGGATCCGCTCACCTCGCTCAATCCGCTCTACACCGTCGGTCGTCAACTGACCGAAACCATTCAGACCCACCTTGATCTGAGTGCCGCACAGGCGCGCACCCGAGCCATCGAACTGCTCGCAAGCACCGGCATTCCTGCGCCCGAAGCACGGATAGACCACTATCCGCATCAGTTCTCGGGCGGTATGCGGCAAAGGGTGGTGATTGCACTGGCGCTGGCAGCCCAGCCCAAGCTCATCGTGGCCGACGAACCCACCACCGCACTCGATGTTTCGATTCAGGCGCAGATCATTGCCCTGATCAAGACCCTGTGCCGTGAGCAGGGCACGGCCGTCATGCTGGTCACGCATGACATGGGCGTGATTGCCGAGACGGCCGATCGGGTCGCCGTCATGTATGCCGGCCGGGTGGCCGAAATCGGACCCGTGGCCGAGGTGATCCACCGCCCTCGTCATCCTTACACGGTCGGGCTGATGGGCTCGATTCCTGCCGTCGGAACCAGCAAGGAGCGTCTTGCGCAGATCGATGGGGCCATGCCGAGGCTGGGCGCGATCCCGGCCGGATGTGCCTTCAACCCGCGGTGCCCCATGGCATTCGATGAATGCCGGAGCCAGCGCCCCGACCTGATGCCGGCAGGCGCCTCAAGAGCAGCCTGCTGGCTGCATGAAGACAGCCTGTCTCAGGAGCCTTCGGCATGAGCCTGATCGATCGGTTTGGAGAGCAACTGCAGCGCGGCCAGGATGGCATCCCGGGGACTGCAGCGTCTGTATCCGCCCCCGGTTCCGAATCCTCATCGGTCCCTGCGCCAGCGGCCCCGCTGGTGGTGGTCGAAGACATTGCCAAGATCTTCGATGTGTCCGCGCCCTGGCTCAACCGCGTACTCGAAGGAAAGCCACGCAGCCTGCTGCGGGCTGTGGACGGCGTGAGCTTCGAGATTCCACAGGGCCAGACCCTTGCCCTGGTAGGGGAGTCGGGCTGTGGCAAGTCCACTGTGGCCCGCATGCTGGTGGGCCTGTATGCACCCAGCCGGGGGCGCGTGCTCTACAAGGGCACCGACATCGCGCAACTGGGCACGGCTGGCGGACGCGCTATGCGCTCGCAGTTGCAGATGATCTTTCAGGATCCCTATGCCAGCCTCAATCCCCGCTGGAAGGTGCTCGACATCATTGCAGAGCCCATCCGCGTGCATCGACTGATTCAGGGTCAGGCTGCCATCACCGAACGGGTGGAAGCGCTGCTCGGCCAGGTCGGCCTCGCGGCCGCCGATGCCCAGAAGTATCCGCATCAGTTTTCCGGCGGACAGCGGCAGCGGCTGTCGATTGCGCGGGCTCTGGCCTCGCAGCCGCAGTTTCTGGTGTGCGATGAGCCCACCTCGGCCCTCGATGTTTCGGTGCAGGCGCAGGTACTCAACCTGATGCGAGAGATTCAGCAGCGTGAGTCGCTCACCTATCTCTTCATTTCGCACAACCTGGCTGTGGTGCACCATGTCAGCGACCATGTGGGCGTGATGTACCTGGGCCGCATCGTTGAGCTCGCGCCCAAGCGCACGCTGTTCGCGATGCCGCGACATCCGTATACCCGCATGCTGCTCGATGCGATTCCGGACATGCAGATGACCGGCAAGTCGCGTACCCCGGTGGCGGGAGAGGTCCCCAATCCGCTCAACCCGCCCACCGGATGCACCTTCCATCCGCGTTGCCCTCATGCCAATGATCGATGCAGGTCCGAGCGGCCCGTCCTGATGCGCCTGGCCGATGGCGCGCAGGTCGCCTGTCATGCCATCGAGGAAGGCCGCGCCTGACCATGCTGCATCCTTCCAATTCTTGGGGTCGATCGCTATCAGGGCTGAGACTGGCGCTCTGCAAAAGGCTCTATGTCCTTGTCTTGCTGTGCTCGGCCCTCGGACTTGCGGGTTGCCAGACCGATCTGCCCCTCAAGGCGCTGAAAGATCGCTACGGTTCGGGGGCTTCACGCTACCTGCCCATGGATGGCATGGAAGTGCACTGGCGTGACGAAGGACCGGTTGATGCGCCGGTGCTGCTGCTGTTGCACGGCACGGCTTCGTCGCTGCATACCTGGGACGGCTGGGTTGAACAGCTCAAGCCTCACTGGCGCATCGTGCGCCTGGACCTGCCTGGATTCGGCCTGACCGGCCCTCATCCGTCCGAGGACTACAGCACGGCCGCCATGATCGATTTTCTTGATCGCTTCGTGAAGGCAGCTGGCCTGAAACGCTTTGCGATTGCGGGTAACAGCCTGGGCGGACAGTACGCCTGGCGTTTTGCGCTACGTCATCCGGAGCAGGTCAGTGCACTGATTCTGATCGATGCGGCGGGCTACCCCATGCGCCTGGAGGGCCCCGGAACGCTTGGCCTGCGCCTTGCACGCATGCCGGTGATCAGTGACCTGATGCGCCTGGCTCCGGTGGAGGGCTTCACGAGGAATGGCCTGTACGCGGTTTACGGCGATCGAGCCCGGGTGGGTGAACCTCTGGTCGCCCGTCATGCAGAACTCATGCTGCGACCCGGCAATCGGGCTGCGCTCTCGGCGCGTGCGCGCAGCATCGACCCGCGTGATGACAGCTGGAAGCAGTTGCCGCGTCTGAAGGTGCCGACGCTCGTGCTCTGGGGCGAACGCGACACCTGGATCAAACCGGAGTTCGGTCAGCGTTTTGTCCAGGATATTCCTGGCGCCAGGCTGCTCACCTACCCCGATCTGGGCCACGTCCCCATGGAAGAAGACCCGGTACGCAGCTCGCGCGATGCCGCCGCCTTCCTGCGCCAAGCCGGCCTTCAGCCGACTCGCTGACTCCGCCAGAGGGCGGTCTGTCAAGGCCGAGGCGCCGCGGATCGCTCAGGCGGATGCCGGCTCGCTCTGTTCAATCGGTGCCTGAGGCGAGAGCGCCCACAGCAACTCCTCTGCCTGATCACCGCGCATGGCCAGCGGATCAAAGCGCATCGAGGCGGTCAGGCGCCCATAGAGCTCCCGATGTTGCGCATCGGCGGCCACAAAACCCATTTGCCACTGCGAAAATCGGCGGATCTCGACCTGCGCGTAGCTCAGCAGCGTCGGGCGCGCGTGGCGCGGATCGGTGACCAGGCGCGCATAGAGCCGGTTTACCGCATCGGGCGAACCCTCGATCACCTGCAGAAAATGCTTGCTGTCGAAGACCAGCAAGCCGGTGATGCCGCGCACGGCATTGCGCATGCGGGCCTGCCGCAGCATTTGGGTGAGGTCATTGGGACCCAGTGGGGTGGCGACCTCGCTGGCATAAATCAATCGTGCAAGCATGTCCGGCTCCGTGTTCTAGACACAATTAGGACACACTGACAGACCTGCCTTGCCTGTTGCCATGCCAGCCGACGAACGGCGCTCAGGCTCCCTTGCGCGGCACCAGTTCCACATCGCCGTAGAGACAGCGCGCTTTCTGCCGCGTGTTGTCCGAATCGGTCATCACCCCCACACCGATAAGGCGCTCAGGCTTTTCACCGAAGGCCTTCTCAAAGTCCCGCGCGAAGTCGCGCTCGTAGGTCATCCATCGTCCGGCCTGGCCTGAGCCGCTCTGGACAACCAGCTTGCGGATGCGCCCGGTATGCGGGTTCTGGACGACCTCACCCTCGGGGCGAGCGGTATCCCAGACATACATGAGGGTGGCATAGGGCATGGGCTGGCCGGTAAAGAGCTGGAACTGCTCTGCCACCAGCAGCTCGCGCATCGACAACGCGCTCCGATTCCCATCGAAGGCCAACAACACCCGTGCGGGCGAATCCTCGGCATTGCGGTTGCCGACATCGGCGCCCTTGAGAATCTGGTCGATGCGCCAGCGCCAACGGATCTGTTCGAAATCCGAGGCGGGCCTGTCGACACGGTGTTTCAGACCAGACACGGATGACATGGCGCTGGCCTGCAGCACGGTCTGGGAGGCCTCCCTGATCACCTGGTAGTCGGTGGGCGGTCGGGCAGGATGTCGCCCCCAGGGCTCCCAGCGCCCCGCACCGATCGCCTGAGGCCCTTTGGAAAACGGCGTCAGCACTTGCGATGCGCCGGATCCCCGCTTTGGCTCCGGCCCTGGCCCTGGCAATCGGGGCGAACTGCTGCAACCCGCGAGCGCCCAGAGGGCCTGGGCTCCCAGCACCAGACCGCCGGATTGCATCCAACGCCTTCGGTCATCAGCCCTTGCAGGCATCTTCCTGTCTCCTATGGTCAGCCGAGCCTATGGCCAGCCGAGCTGCGGCCCGCCGGTCATGCCAGCAGGCCATCGACCCGGTGCCGAAAATCAAGTCACCGCACGGACGCTAACGGATCAGCGGCATCCCCTGCAAGTGCAGGCCCATCGGGACTGCCGTTTGTCCTGCAAGACAATCCGTCTGGCGGAGCCGGTGCTCCTTCTGCCACCGCTTGTCCCCTGCCTCTGGTCAAGCACCCTCCATATCCGGAGACTCCGTTGTGTCGTCTCAAGACACAATTCTCGAAAGCACCGGATATGGGCAAGATTCAATGGAGCGCACTGAAGTTCTGGTCCCGCAAGCGGGAAAGCCAGAGCCAGTCCGTCGCCTTCGAAACCCTCGCGCCCCAACTGCTCGAGGCCTTCAGCCTGTGGGCTCGTCATCTTCAAACTGCGCAAGCGCAGACCCGCGAGGCGACTGATCAGCTTCTGGGCGGATTCGTATCGATTCTTCAGCAGCTTGATCAGGTCATCTCGAGTGCGGCCGGCGAAGGCCAGGATGCCGGAACCGATGCACGCGCCCGCGTGCTGGGTCAGGCTGATCAGGAACTGCGCCAGTTGCTCGGATCCCTCGAGGGCATCCTGCAATCCAAGGATCGTGTGCTGGGCACCATCCACGAACTTGACAGTGCCTCCCGCGGCCTGATGGGACTGGCCGATGTGGTCGAAAAGATCGCCCGTCAGACCAATCTTCTTTCAATCAATGCTGCGATCGAGGCCGCCCGTGCTGGTCCGGCTGGCGCCGGATTCGCAGTGGTTGCGGGCGAAGTACGCAGGCTGTCGGCCGAGTCCGGCAACATGGGCAAGCAGATCGGCGACCAGGTCCGTCGCTTCGGATCCCAGGTTGATTCCACCATCCGCGATGCCACCCATCAGGCCGAGGCCGACAAGCAGGCGCTGGATGACAACGAGTCACGCGTGCGCAACGTGATGGAGCAGGTCGGCGAGGCGGTGAGCTCGCTGCAACAGCAGTCCGAAACCAGCCGCGTGATCTCGCAGTCCATCCGCACCGAGGTCGAGCAGCTCATGGTGGCCTTCCAGTTCCAGGACCGCGTGAACCAGATCATCGATCAGGTGGTCCAGGCGGTTGACGGCATCGGCCAACAGATCGATGAAGCCCGTCGCACAGGCCAGCCGCCCGATGCGCAGCGCTGGCAACAGACCCTGACCGCCGGTTACTCCACCGAAGAGCAGCAACGCAATCACGCTGGCGCAGGCTCCTCAGGGTCTGACACCTCACGGTCCCAGGCCACGACAAGCAGCTCAGCCCAGTCTTCATCGTCCCAGGAAGTCACCTTCTTCTGAACATCAGGCCATGAAAAAGACCATCCTCATTGTTGATGACTCCTCCTCGCTTCGGCAGGTGGTGTCGCTTGCCCTCAGTCGGGCCGGCTATGACGTGCTCGAAGGCTGCGATGGCGAGGACGCCCTGACCAAGCTCGACGGCCGCAAGATCCACCTGATCGTGAGCGACGTGAACATGCCACGCATGGACGGCATCAGCTTCCTCAAGCAGGTCAAAGCCCATCCGTCCTACAAGTTCACCCCGGTGATCATGCTGACCACCGAAGCAGGCGATGCCAAGAAGCAGGCCGGACGCGACGCTGGCGCCAAGGCCTGGGTGGTCAAGCCTTTCAATCCGCCGGTGCTGCTTGATGCGGTCTCCAAGCTCTGCCTGCCATGAACAAGGACAGCACCATGAGCTCACCTGATTCCGTCGTGGACTTCACCCTGCCCAGCGAATTCGGCATTTACGCCGCGGCTCAGACCCAGCAGGCCCTGGCTGCCGCGCTGACGGGCTGGCCAGAAGAGGGGCAGCGCACAGTCCTCGGGCTGAAGGGCGATGCGGTTGAAACCCTCGATGCCTCGGGTGTTCAGCTGTTGATGGCCCTGCATCGCAGCCTCGACGCCCGCGGGCTTGAACTCCGGATCCTTGATGCCAGCGATCCGCTGCGTCACGGCCTGGAGCGTCTGGGCACCCGGGCTCTGCTCGCCTGCTGTCACTGAATCCGGAGCACACACCATGAATGCCAGCACGCGTGACGATGACGAGCAGTTCCTGCGCGATGCGCTGCCTGCCTTCATCAGCGAGTCGGTCGAGCTGCTTGACCAGATCGAGCAGCTGCTGCTCGAGCTTGAATCAAGCCCTGCAGACCGTGAGCTGCTCGACGCCCTCTTCCGGTGTGCCCACACCATCAAGGGTTCGGCGGGACTGTTCGGCCTCGACGATATCGTGGCCTTTACCCACCATGTCGAAACCTTTCTTGACGCGGTCCGCGAAGGCCAGGTCAGTCTGAACGCAGACACGAGTCGGCTGCTGCTCTCGAGCGGAGATCAGATCCGTCGTCTGGTCAGTCTGCTCACCTCAGATGACTGCGACATTGCCGATCAGCGCGAGCCCCTCGTGAACGGCCTGATGCAGGCCCTGGGCAGCGCCAGAACCGACACGGCCGGCACCGGAGCGCAGACAGGTTCAGCTCACCACGAAGACGCCACCCGCAATGCGGCACAGGCCGGAAAGGATGAGGGCATGACCGACTACCGGATCTGTCTGAATTTCGGCAAGGACACCTTCCGTGATGGCTTTGATCCGCTCGCGATTCTCGAGTACCTGGCCACAACCGGGTCGATCGGATCGGTCGAGCCCGACCTTGAGCGCATCCCCGCACTCGAGATGCTCGATGCAGAGGACTGCCATCTGAACCTTGTGGTGATGCTCTCCAGCGCACAGGACGAGGCCACGCTGGCCCAGGCCTTCGAGCTCTTCCGTGAAGACTGCGAAGTAACGATCGAACCTCTTGCCGATTGCGCTGCCGACCTGTCGGTCGCCCCCACGGTGACGGCTGCACACGCGCCTCACGTGGCCCAGGCCGCGGTTGCTTCGGTCACACCCGCTGCCGCAGGGACCCCGGCTCATGAGCGTCGCCGCGCTGACGATGCCTCCTTTCTCAAGGTGCGTGCCGATCGCCTCGATGAGGTGATCAACCTGCTGGGTGAGCTGGTCATTGCCGGTGCAGGCACCGGTCTTCTGGCGCAGCGCACCGGAGACTCCGAACTGATCGAGTCGGCGCATCAGCTGGGCCGTCTGATCGAGGAGATCCGCAATGGCACGCTTCAGCTGCGCATGGTGCAGATCGGCGAGACCTTCGGTCGCTTCCGTCGCGTGGTGCATGACCTTGCCGCCGAACTGGGCAAGCAGGTGCATCTTGAGATCGTCGGCGGCGATACCGAACTCGACAAATCGGTGGTCGAGCGGATCAACGATCCTCTGATGCACTTGGTGCGCAACGCGCTGGATCATGGCCTCGAGACCCGCGAGCAGCGCCTGGCTGCAGGCAAGTCCGAGCAGGGCACTCTGCGCATCGCGGCAAGCCATGATGCCGGCGGCCCTTAGCTATGAGTGCCAGACTGGCATTGGGGGAAGACGGATACAAGGACTGGTTGCAGGATGCTACCAAGACTATGACGCTGATTGGGCAGGCGAAGCCAATAGACTCTGGTGGCGAGGAGCTATAATTAAACGGCACGTATCTAATGGAAACTATGACCCTGAATTTATTTCATTAGCTAGGATAAAAAAAGAATATGGATGAAATTAAAAAAATATTGGAGGTGTACTCACTTGAAGACATAATTGAATTCAATGATGAAGACCTTTCTGACATTCTCTATTTCCTTATAAAAGAATATGGTCTTAAACTTCCTGAGATTAAACCACTATGACTGATCCTAACACTCGTTATCGTAGAAGCCAAAGGAGAAAAAGGAATTTTCTTGCCAAGAAATTGCGAGAAGACGAACGTTTTCGACCGAAAGTAATTAACAATAAAAAAAGAAAGTTAATAGAAGATGAATACACAAAACCGTGGCCTAAAATCTTCAAAGAATACGATGACGAAGCCGACTAAATCCATTAAATTTCCATTAGATAAACTAAAAGAAATCCTCATTTCACATCTCTATGCCACTAGTTATTTGAACGACAATGAGGATGTCGAGCGACTTGAATTCACTTCAGGCGTAGATATAAAGAATGAAATACGTATTGACCTTTATTTGAAAAAGACGGATAATAACTAATGAGGCTTTTTATTTTCATCTCGTTTATAGTGATTTTAGCATTAATAGTAGGGTGACATGGCAAAGAAAAGAGATTATCGAAAAGAATACGACGAATACCACGCTAAGCCTTTGCAGAAAAAGCGTAGGGCTGAACGAAACCGAGACCGAGCTGCTGCTGAGAAAAAGTATGGAAAAGCAGCATTGAAGGGCAAAGAAGTCGATCATGTTGGAAATAGCCGAAAAGGCGATCTTTCTAATCGAAAGACTCACATTATTTCTAAAGCTGCTAATCGCCGTCGACAACCCAAGAGGTCTTAATTGTTCAAAAGTAATTCTAATCCTGCCAGTCGCTCACAATTAGCAGAAACAGTTTTCAATAATAAATACAAACATCAAGGGGCTGAAACATGGGATGAACTTGCAGCTACTCTTGTCGAGCATGTCATTGCTGATAAAGCTCCAAAGGACATAAAGGATACTCTCATTCAATACATTCGGGAAATGAAGTTCATTCCCGGAGGCCGATATCTTTATTATGCTGGACGGACTAAGCCCTTTTTTAACAATTGTTATCTTCTTAAAGCAGAAGAAGATAGTCGAGAAGACTGGGCCAATTTAGCTTGGAAAGCTGAATCCTGTCTA
>JBMSOD010000094.1:0-10756 GCA_049422085.1 Burkholderiaceae bacterium | reverse complement strand
GAATACCGGCCTGTCACGCCGGGG
Source organism: Burkholderiaceae bacterium (assembly GCA_049422085.1). Classification (GTDB taxonomy): domain Bacteria; phylum Pseudomonadota; class Gammaproteobacteria; order Burkholderiales; family Burkholderiaceae_E; genus UBA4615. The sequence continues at coordinate 10,732 of JBMSOD010000094.1, read as the reverse complement.
GTCGCGGGTTCGAGTCCCGTCCACTCCGCCACCGACATCGCAGTGCAAGCAGGGGCGAACGTGAGTTCGCCCCTTTTTGTTTCAACGGGTCCGCTCTCATGTTTGACGCCATCCGAAAGCATCAGCGCATTCTTCAGTTTGTGCTGCTTCTGCTCATCCTGCCCGCCTTCGTATTTTTTGGTATCTCCGGCTATGACGGCATGCTCTCACGTGAGCCCGGGGTTGCACGGGTGGGTGATCAGGAGATCAGCCGTCAGGAATTTGACAATGCGCAGCGCGAGCAGCTTCAGCAGTTACGCCAGGTGCTCGGACCCGACTTCGATACCAAGGTGCTTGATACACCCGAGGCCCGGGCAGAGATTCTCGAGAACCTCATTTCCCAGCGCGCCGTAGCGCAGCAGGCTTCAAAATCCCGCATTGCTGTCACGGACGAACAGGTTCGCAAGGCCATTCTGGAAATCCCAGGTCTGGCGAGGCCTGATGGCAGTTTTGACGACGCACGATACAAGGCGGTGCTTTCGGCGCAGAACCTGACGCCTGCCGGATTCGAGGCGCGTTTGCGTAGCGACCTTGCCCTGCAGATTCTGCCGGATGCGGTGCAGGCCTCGGCCATCGTGCCTCGGGCGGTTTCGCAGCGTCTGGCGGCGCTGCAGGCTGAGTCCAGAGAAGTCCGTGTCCGATATTTCAGGCCTGGAGACTATGCTTCGCAGGTCAAGGCCGATGATGCTGCAATTCAGGCCTGGTACGACAAGCACGCGAGCTCCTTCGAGACGCCGGAGCGGGCTGATGTGGAGTTTGTCGTTCTTTCGCGGGATGCGCTGGCCGCCCGGGCCACGGTCCCGGAAGACGAACTCAAGGCCTATTACGAGCAGAACAAGGCCCGGTTCGGGTCGGTCGAAGAGCGCAGGGCAAGTCACATTCTGATCAAAGCCGGATCGGGAGCAAAAGAAAAGGCCGAAAAACTCCTCGCGGAGGTCAAGGCCGATCCTTCTCGCTTTGGTTCACTTGCGAGAACCGCTTCCGACGATCCTGGATCGGCTGCGCAGCAGGGCGATCTGGGTTTCTTCAGCGCGGGCATGATGGTCAAGCCGTTTTCGGATGCGGTGTTCGCCATGGCGGCCGACGAGATTCGCGGCCTGGTCGAGTCCGAGTTCGGTTATCACATCATCCGGCTCACCGGCATCAAGCCTGCGGTGATCAAGCCCTTCGAATCGGTGCGCGCAGAGATCGAACGCGATGCCCGGCAACAGCAGGCGGCTCGCCAGTTCGCAGAAGCGGCAGAGAATTTCACCAATCTGGTCTATGAGCAGGCGGATACCTTCAAGCCGGTGGTCGATCGCTATGGACTGAAAGTCCAGACGGCGCAGGGACTGATGCGGACACCGCCTGCGGGCCAGGATCGACAGGCCCCGCTCGCCAATCCAAGAGTTCTCGCGGCGGTGTTTTCATCTGACAGCGTTCGCGACAAGCGCAACATCGAGGCAATCGAGATTGCGCCCGGAACGCTCGTGTCCGCGCGAATCACCATGTATCAGGCTGCGCAGCGCAAGCCTCTCGATGCGGTCCGAGCGGAAGTCAAGGCCCAGTGGCTGGCCTCCGAAGCGGCCCGGATGGCGCGCGAGGCTGGTGAATCAAGGCTCGCAGCGCTACGCGCAGGTGCTTCCGCCGAGCCGTCAGACAGCTTCTCGAACGCCCAGCTGATCCAGCGAGCCAATCCTCGCGGGCTTGCACCCGCTGCGGTGCAGGCCGCTTATCGGATTGGCTCGGACAAACTGCCGGCCTATGGTGGCGCGGACGCAGGGGCAGAGGGCTATGTCCTGATCGAGCTGACCCGGGTCGTGCCGGCGAGCGCTGCAGAGCTGGAAAAGGTGCTGCCGAATCTTGCTGCGCAAGTCGCCCGCGTCGCTGCGCAGCAGGATGCGCTGGCGACCATTGACGCGCTGAAGTCGAGACTCGAGGTCAAGCGCAAGCTCGATCGTCTTGAACCCAAGGCCGGCGCAGCCCGGTAAGGCCCGGCCAGTCGCTGACGCGACACCTCAGCTCTCAGGCGGTTTGGCGTCGTTCAGAATCTGCGAGGCTGCCTGGTTCAAGGTGGTCTCGTCGATGCCCGGAAGGTCGATGCGTCGCGCCTGGTGCAGCTGACTGAAATTGCGCGCAATCGACCGATCGTAGGCAGGATCGTAGTGTTCGATCAGGAGCTGTTCGACCACCAGGGGCCAGGCGCCTTCCCGCGCCAGCGTGATCCAGCCCTCGACCCGTTCCCGACCGTGCAAGGCGATCAGTCGTTGCAATTGCGCGATCAGCGGGCTGTCGTCCTGGCATAGATGCGCATAGTCGCGAACGAGAAATTGCGTGCGCGCTGCAAGGCTTGCCTCGATCTGGATCATGGGTGAGCGTCGCATCGCGAGGATCAGGGCTTCCGGGACCTGGCACTGACCGATCTTTCGGCTTTCGGATTCCACGAAGATAGGGCGGCTGGGGTCGAGCCCGCGTATCTGGGCCCACAGAGTGGACTCAAAGCGCTTTTGGCTCGGCTGGGGTGTCGTGATCGCCAGGGTGTCGGCCCCGCCTGGCAGTTGTGCATCGCCAGCGGGCTGTTCAGCCGGCCACTGTCCAAGGACCGACCCTCGGTGGCAGGCCAGCGCTTCCAGGTCGATCACCTGAGCGCCTCTGCGATGCAGACACTGAAGCAATTGGGTCTTGGCCGTGCCGGTACGACCTGCGATCACCACGAGATTCAGTTGTGCACTGCGCCTGTTGAGGTCTTCGAGCATGGCCTGGCGAAACGCCTTGTAGCCTCCCTCGATCAACTGAACCGGCCACCCGATGCGCGCGAGCACCGTCGCCAGTGAGCCCGAACGCTGTCCGCCACGCCAGCAATACACCAAAGGGGCCCATTGGCGAGGTTCGTGTGCGAATCGGTCTTCGATCAGAGCGCCGATGTTGCGGGCTACCAGAGCCGCGCCCAAGCGCTTGGCAGCAAAGGCACCTTGCTCGGCGTTGATCCGACCGACATGCTCGCGCTCGCGATCATTCAGGACAGGCGTGTTGATAGCGCCAGGCAAATGATCGATTGCAAATTCGCCTGGACTGCGGGCATCCAGGATGACCTTGAAATCGTCCCACCTCGCCACCACCTCGGACGCTGATAGGCGTTGCGGCTCTGAATGCCCGGTCCGTCGGGACTCGGGCAAGGCAGACCGAACCGACGCGTTGGCCGGGCTGCCCGACGCAGCCGTATCAGAGGGTGAGGCGGACAGTTGCCGCTGAGAATCCTTCATGTCGGGAAGACCGTGATCGGGTGTCTGTAATCGGGTTCTGAATTACACTGGCTTTTTGCCGGATCCAGTTGCATGAAAGTCTTCAATCTTGCCTGCGAGCATGACCACGCATTCGAGGGATGGTTCGCCTCGGCTGAAGACTATGACGGGCAACTGGCCCGGGGGTTGCTCGAGTGTCCGACCTGCAACAGCCGGACGATTCGCAAGATGCCCTCGGCACCTCGACTCAATCTGGCAAGCACGTCGAACGACACCGCGGCATCGTCTCATGCCTCGACCCATCCGGCGGCAGCTCAGGCCATGATGCTCAAGCTTGCTCGACATATTCTGGCCAATACCGAGGATGTCGGTGCCCGATTTGCCGAGGAGGCCAGGCGCATTCACTACAAGGAAGCCCCCGAGCGTGGCATCCGCGGTCAGGCGAGCGCTGAGGAGGCCCGTGAGCTCGCTGACGAGGGCATCGAGGTGATGGCCTTGCCCATGCCCGCCCTGCTCAAGGAGCCACTTCAGTAAAAAAGCCCCCGCATCATGCGGAGGCTTTTTAAAGAGCGAGGCGGGGTTCAGGAGCCGCGAGTGATCGGCATCTCGACCTGACCGGCAGCACCCGGAATGGTCAGATGCTTGGCCAGCTCGAGCTTGGCAACGGCGTTGCGGTGAACTTCATCGGGACCGTCGGCCAGGCGCAGTGTCCGCTGATGCGCATACATGTAGGCCAGCGGGAAGACCTGCGAGACCCCGCCGCCGCCATGCGCCTGAATGGCCCAATCGATGATCTGGCAGGCCATGTTGGGGGCGATCACCTTGATCATCGCGATTTCGGCCTTGGCAACCTTGTTGCCCACGGTATCCATCATGTGGGCCGCTTTGAGGGTCATGAGCCTGGCCTGGTCGATCATGCACCGGGCATCGGAAATCCGCTCATGCCACACCGACTGGCTGGCCACCGGCTTGCCGAACGCCACGCGGGAATTCAGCCGCTTGCACATCAGTTCGAGCGCCCGCTCTGCAGCACCGATCGAGCGCATGCAGTGATGAATCCGCCCCGGCCCGAGCCGCCCCTGGGCGATCTCGAAACCCCGGCCTTCACCCAGCAGGATGTTGGTGACCGGCACGCGCACATTGGTCAGGGTGCACTCGACATGGCCGTGAGGCGCATCGTCATAGCCGAAGACGTTCAGGATCTTCTCGATCTTGAATCCGGGGGTATCGCGGGGAACCACGATCATGGACTGCTGTTCGTGACGACCCGCCTCAGGATTGGTCTTGCCCATCACGATCAGCACCTTGCAGCGCGGGTCACCGACGCCCGAACTCCACCACTTGCGACCATTGAGCACGTACTCGTCACCTTCGCGACGGATCGAGAGCTGAATGTTGGTGGCATCGGAAGAGGCCACCGCAGGCTCGGTCATCAGAAAAGCACTGCGGATCTCGCCACGCAGGAGCGGATCGAGCCATTGGCGCTTGATTTCCTCCGAGGCGTAGCGCTCGAGGGTCTCCATGTTGCCGGTATCGGGCGCTGAGCAGTTGAAGACTTCAGCGGCGAAATGCGTGCGACCCATGATCTCGCACATCGGTGCGTATTCGAGGTTGGTCAGGCCTTCAGGCACCCGATCGGAGAAGGGCAGGAACAGGTTCCACAACCCGGCCTGGCGCGCCAGCGGCTTGAGCTCTTCGACCACCTTGGTGGGCACCCAGGCATTGCCGGCCCGGCGATTGGTCTCCACTTCCTCGTGAAAGCGCTCTTCATTCGGGTAGATATGCTTGTCCATGAAGGCGAGCAGGCGCTCGCGCATATCCTTGACCTTGGGGCTGTACTCGAAATCCATAAGGGTCTCCGTGAGTGAAAGTGGATGCCTGGATGGCCGCTTCGATACTTCAGGCGCCAACCTTGCGAGCAAAGGACCAGGCCAGCTCGGCCAGGGGTCTGACCCGCTGGCCTTGCTCGAGGGCTTGCGGGCTCGATGCAGTGCCGTCAAGGGCTCGCTTGACGATGCCCTGAAGAATCGCGGCCAGGCGAAAGCAGTTGTAGGCCAGATAGAAGTCCCAGTGTCCGATCGCATCGCGCCCGGTGCGTTCGCAGTAGCGACGGATATAGGCGGCTTCGCCAGGAATGCCGAGCTTCTCCAGATCGAGTCCGGCGATGCCCCGGAACTGTTCCGGCGGAATATGCCAGCTCATGCAGTGGTAGGAGAAATCAGCCAGGGGATGGCCCAGGGTGGAGAGTTCCCAGTCGAGAACCGCAAGCACGCGCGGCTCGGTGGGATGAAAGATCATGTTGTCCAGACGGTAGTCCCCGTGCACCACGGTGGTCTCGTCACCCTGCGGGATGTTCGCAGGTAACCACTCGATGAGCTGGTTCATTTCGGGTACGGGGTCGGTCGCCGAAAGCTGGTACTGCTTGGACCAGCGGCCGATCTGTCTTGCAAAGTAGTTGCCTGGTTTGCCGAAATCGGCGAGTCCCGCCGCCTGCACATCGACCCGGTGCAACGCCGCAATGACCCGGTTCATTTCGTCATAGATGGCGGCCCGCTCGGAGGGCGCCATGCCAGGAAGCGATTGCTCCCAGAGCACCCGTCCCTCGACACAGTCCATGATGTAAAAGGCCCGCCCAATGACCGATTCGTCTTCGCACAGGCCAAACATGCGGGCGACGGGGACATCACTGCCTGCAAGCGCGCTCTGGACCTTGAATTCACGTTCGATCGCATGGGCCGAGGGCAGCAGTCGGGCGACCGGTCCTGGCTTGGAGCGCATCACATAGCGCCTTGACGGGGTGGTCAGACGGAATGTGGGATTGGACTGCCCCCCTTTGAACTGCTCGACCGTCAGCGGCCCCGAGAAGCCTTCGACATGAGACTTCATCCAGCGCTCAAGCGCGGACACGTCAAACTTTTGCCGATCGGACACGGGGGTGGTACCGACATTCTGTTCGACCAGTTCGCTGCTCATGGATCTCCCCGATCTTGATTCTATGGATGGCCTCGATTGTATCCGGGCTCCGGGATCAGACGCCCAGACGCTCGAGGGCCTCGCTGACATGCAGCCATTCGTCCTCAAGCGCGGCATGCTCGCCTTCAAGCCCCGAGCGCTCGCGAGCGAGCGTTGCACCGTTCTGAGGATCACGAAACGCATCCGGATCGGCCAATTGTCGGTCGATCTCCTGCATCCTCTGTGCGATCTGGGCCAGGCGCTGATCGACGGCGTTCAGTTGCTGCTCCAGTGGTTTGCGCTGTACGGCGAGACGGGCACGGGCCTGTGCAGCCTCCCTGCGCTCTTCCTTGCGCGAGAGAGTTGATTCCGGTCCGGTGGCGCTGTGAGGGGCATCCGCAGTGTCGAGCGAGGCGTCTGCAAGGCGTCCTGCACTTCGAGTGGCACCGGGTACGGCGCTGCCCCCGTCTGGCTGCATCAGCCACTGGGCATAGTCCTCGAGATCGCCCTCGAAGGCTTCGAGCCGCCCTCGGGCTACCCTGACGAACTGGTCGACCGAAGCTCTGAGCATGTAGCGGTCATGCGAGACCAGCAACAAAGCACCGTCGAATTCAGCCATGGCTTCGGCCAGTGCATCCCGGGTCGTTCCGTCCAGATGATTGGTGGGTTCGTCCAGAACAAGCAACTGGGGCTTCCCCCAGATCAGCATGGCCAGGGCCAGGCGGGCTCGCTCTCCTCCCGACATCGGGCCAACCGCCCGAGTGGCGTCGTCACCCCGGAAGCCGAATCGACCCAGCCAGTCGCGCAGCACCTGTTCACGCTCGGAGGGGGCAAGGCGCTGCATATGCTGCAAGGGGCTGGACTCAGCGATCAGGGCATCGACCTGCTGCTGAGCGAAATACCCAACGCGCACGGATCGGGAAAGATAAAGTTCGCCGGCAAGTGCAGGCTGCTCACCCACCAGCGTACGGATCAGGGTTGTCTTGCCCGCCCCATTTCTGCCGAGCACGCCGATTCTGGAGCCTCGGCCGATGGTCAGAGAGGCTCCCTGGACGATGGCCTGGTTGTCATAGCCGGCATCCAGGGATTCGGCACGGACCAGAGGATCGGGGCAATCGCCCGTCGGCGTGAAGGAGAAGTCCACCGAACGCCGAGCCCGAAGGGGCGCGAGCCGCTCCATGCGTTCGAGAGCCTTCAGGCGCGACTGTGCCTGCCTGGCCTTGGTTGCTTTGGCCCTGAAGCGTTCGACAAAACCCTGCAGCTGAGCAATGCGGGTCTGCTGGGCGAGGACTGCCCGCTCACGCTGCGCAGCCCGCTCTGCACGGGCCTGCTCACAGGCGGAATAGCCTCCGCTGTAGCGGGTCAGGGTTTCGGCTTCAAGGTGTAGCGTGGCCTGTGCTACTCGGTCCAGAAAGTCGCGGTCGTGTGAGACCAGGATCTGCGTGCAGGGAAGCCTCGCCAGGCGTCGCTCGAGCCAGAGCACGGCATCAAGGTCAAGGTGGTTCGTGGGCTCGTCGAGCAACAGCAGATCAGCAGGGGCCATCAGCGCCCTGGCCAGATTCAGTCGCATCTTCCAGCCGCCCGACAGATGGGTCACCGGGGCCATGGACTGTTCGTCCGAAAACCCTAGCCCGTGGAGCAGCTCGCGTGCTCGTGCCGGTGCACTGGGTCCATCCAGCGAGAGAAGATCATCATGGGCCTGTGCCATGGCCATGCCGTCGCCCTTGGATTGCGCCTGGGCAAGGCGCTCCTGAGCCTGGAGCAGCGCGGTATCGGCCTGCAGGACAAATTCCCAGGCGGGTGCGTCACTTTCGGGCAGGGATTGCATCAGCCGGACCACGCGCCAGCGGGCGGGCAGATCGATGTGGCCGGCCTCCGGTTGCAGATCACCATCAAGTGCTGCAAGCAGCGTGGATTTTCCGCTGCCGTTGTCGCCTACCAGTGCAACACGCTCACCGGGCGAGATCTGTACATCGACATCCCGCATCAGGACCCGACCCGAGCGGGCCAGAGTCAGGCTGCGCAGCCTGATCACAGCGACCGCAGCGCGTCGGCCGTGATCAGGGCGATCTGGCGCTCGGCTGCCTCAGTGGAGAGCCATGTACATTCAAGGCGCGCAAACGCAGCCTCGAAATGTGCGACCTCATGTCCGATCTCGAGCAACAGCGCGCCCTGCGGATTCAGATGCGATGGCGCCGCTTCCAGGATACGTCGGACAAGATCCATGCCATCGGCGCCGCCTGCGAGCGCCGACTGGGGCTCGTGCAGGTATTCGGCAGGCAAGGCGTCCATGGACTGCTGGTTGACATAGGGTGGGTTGCAGATCACCAGATCGAAGCGCTGAGCCCCGACCGCATCGAAGAGATCACCCTGAGCCAGGGTGATGCGATCGTCCAGCCCGTGGAGCGAGACATTCTGTTTGGCCAGACCCAGTGCCTGCGCACTCAGGTCAGCACCGACCACCTGTGCCTCAGGGTAGGCGAGGGCGGCAAAAATCGCGAGGCTCCCGCCGCCGGTACACAGATCGAGCACGCGACTCACTTCGTCAGCCGCCAGCCAGGGCGACAATGCATCGGTGTCCAGCAACTCCGCAATCGGCGAGCGAGGCACCAGCGCGCGCGAGTCGCATGCAAATCGAAGCCCGCGCAGCCAGGCCTCCCCGGTCAGGTAGGCGGCTGGCAGTCGTTGATCGCAGCGGCGCGCGATGAGGTCCAGGAGGTTTGAGATCTCCCGGTCTGACAGCCTGGCATCGAGAAAGTCTTCGAGTCGGTCTAGCGGCAGGTGCAGGCCCCACAGCAACAGCCAGGCCGCCTCGTCGCTCGCGCTGGAGGTGCCATGCCCGAACGAGACCTCGGCCGCCTGAAGCCGACTGATGGCATGCCGCCAGAGATCCCGCAGGGTGCGCGCATACGGCCGGATGGCCTGGTCGTCTGGTGCGGCACGCTCGTGTCCGGGCGAGGGTAGTGACAAGGGGGAATTCACGCCAGCATTGCGTCGAGAGTCCGCCTGAAGATCGCCGAGAGCGGTTTCAGACAGTCAAGTGGGATGCTCTCGTTGCTCTTGTGGATGGTGGCATTGGGCGGTCCGAATTCGATGACTTCATCGCAGATCGCAGCCAGAAAGCGCCCATCGGAGGTTCCCCCGGTGGTCGACAGTTCGGTTTGAAGCCCTGTCTCTGCCTTGATGGCCTCGCTGATCGCATCGGTCAGCGGCCCTCGGGGCGTGAGAAAGGGCAGACCGGAGAGTTTCCAGTCGATGTCGTACTCGAGTCCATGGGCATCCAGCAGGGCATGCACCCTTTTTTTCAGACTGTCGACCGTGGACTCCGTGCAGAAGCGGAAGTTGAAATCCATCACGGCTTCGCCGGGGATGACATTGCTCGCTCCGGTCCCCGCATTGAGGTTGGCCACCTGCCAGGATGTCGCCGGGAAATACGCATTGCCCTCGTCCCAGCGTTCAGCCACCAGCGCGGCCAGTGCCGGGGCGAGCTGATGCACTGGGTTGCGTGCAAGATGCGGATAGGCAATGTGACCCTGGATTCCCTTGACAGTCAGCCGCGCATTGAGCGATCCCCTGCGGCCATTTTTGATCATGTCGCCAAGATGGGCCTGCGAGGTCGGTTCACCCACGATGCAGTGCTGGATACGAAGGCCGCGTTCCTGAAGCGCCTGGACGACCTTGACCGTTCCATCGACCGCAGGGCCCTCTTCATCGGAGGTCAGCAGCATGCCGATGCTCCCGGCAAACACCGGGTGCTCACTGAGAAATGCTTCGATGGCGACAACCATGGCCGCCAGAGACGATTTCATGTCAGCCACGCCACGACCGAGCAGCATGCCCTCGCGCTCGGTGGGCTCGAAAGGATCGGCATGCCACCACTGACGTGGTCCGGCGGGCACCACATCGGTATGGCCCGCAAAGACAAAGAGCGGACCCGGTTGTCCGCCATCACGCACGGCCCAGAGATTGTCCACGTCGCCAAAGCGCATGGATTCGCAGATAAAACCCGAGGCGGCCAGGCGATCGGCCAGCAGCGTCTGGCAGCCGGCATCATCCGGGCTGACCGAGCGCCGACGCACGAGATCCTCGGTGAGGGTCCGCACCGGACAGGTGACAGCAGGTTTGGGCAGGGAAGACATGGACGTGAGGTGAGAAGCAGTCGGCTGGTCGGTCAGGTCGTACGACCGTCGGCGTTGTTCTTATCGAAAACCCCTGCGTACAGCGCTTCAGAGAAGCCGACGAGGATACGGTCGTCCAGCTCGAGCACCGGGCGTTTGATCAGGACAGGATGGGCCAGCATGAGTTCCGCAGCGCTGGTGGCATCGACCACGCGGTTCCGTTCGATCTCCGGCAGTTGCCTCCAGGTGAGCCCTCGCCGGTTCAGCAAGGCATCCCAGGGCAGATGGCTCACTACCTCGACGACGCGGGCAGACGCTTGCGCCGCTGCGGCATCGAACGGTACATCGCCCCGGGCCATCGCGCCCAGCCGCCCCATGTGGGTGGTCATGAGCGTGAAAGCC
>JBMSOD010000093.1:0-10816 GCA_049422085.1 Burkholderiaceae bacterium | reverse complement strand
TCTTTGGTGCCGAGCCCTGGACCAACGAGATGCGTCGCGCGATCGAGGCCCGCATGGGCATCGATGCCGTGGACATCTACGGCCTGTCCGAAGTCATGGGGCCGGGTGTGGCCAACGAGTGCATCGAGACCAAGGATGGTCCGACGATCTGGGAGGACCACTTCTACCCCGAGATCATCGATCCGGTCACCGGCCTGCCGTTGCCGGAAGGCGAAGAAGGCGAGCTGGTGTTCACCTCGCTGACCAAGGAAGCCCTGCCCATCATCCGCTATCGCACCCGCGATCTCACCCGGCTGTTGCCTGGCACGGCGCGGACCATGCGCCGGATGCAGAAGATCACGGGTCGCTCGGACGACATGATGATCATCCGGGGGGTGAATGTGTTTCCCTCGCAGATCGAGGAACTCATCCTCAGACAGTCGGCCCTGGCGCCGCACTATGTGTGCGAGATCGACAAGGACGGTCCGCTCGATACGCTGACCGTGCGTGTTGAGGGCCGGCCTGGCCTGGAGGCGGCGCGAGCCGCAGCCGAGGGCGGGCAACTCGAGCAAGCCATCAAGACCCTGATCGGCGTGTCCTGTCGGGTTCGAATCGAGCCGGAGGGCGCGGTCGAGCGCTCTGTCGGAAAAGCAAAACGTGTGATTGACCGGAGACCCAAGTGAGCTTTCGTGCCCTGTTTCTTGAAAAGACCCCCGACACCTTCAGCGCGTCGCTGCGCGAGCTGACCGACGAGGACCTGGCCACCCATGCCGCCGACGGCGATGTGGTGGTCCGGGTGGCCCACTCGACCATCAACTACAAGGATGGCCTGGCCATTGCCAACAAGTCGCCAGTGGTGCGCAAGTGGCCCATGGTGCCCGGCATCGACGGGGCAGGCGTGGTCGAAAGCAGCACGCATGCGGGGTTCAAGCCCGGGGACCGTGTGGTGCTCAACGGCTGGGGCGTGGGCGAAACCCATTGGGGCTGTCTGGCGGGCAAGGCGCGCCTGAAGGGCGACTGGCTGGTGCCCCTGCCGGCCAACCTGTCAACGCGCCAGGCCATGGCCATCGGCACGGCAGGCTATACCGCCATGCTGTGCGTCATGGCGCTCGAAGCGCAGGGCATCAAGCCTGCCGACGGCGAAGTGCTGGTCACCGGCGCAGCCGGAGGCGTGGGCAGTGTGGCGGTGGCCCTGCTGTCCTCGCTGGGCTACCAGGTGGCCGCTTCCACCGGCCGCGCTGCAGAGGCCGATTACCTCAAGGGACTGGGCGCAGGCGAGATCATCGATCGCAACACCCTGTCGGCCCCGGGCAAGCCCCTGCAAAAGGAGCGCTGGGCCGGTGTGGTGGATGCGGTGGGCTCGCACACCCTGGCCAATGCCCTGGCGCAGACCCGCTACCGGGGTGCGGTCGCGGCCTGTGGCCTGGCGCAGGGCATGGACCTGCCTTCCTCGGTGGCGCCTTTCATCCTGAGGGGGGTGAGGCTGATCGGCGTGGATTCGGTGATGTGTCCGATGGCCGAGCGGCGCACAGCCTGGCAGCGACTGGCGCGTGACCTGGATCTGGCCAAGCTCGATGCCATGACCCAGGGCATCGGCCTGGAAGCCGCACTGCAGGCCGCGCCGCAGATACTGGCTGGCCAGGTGCGTGGCAGACTGGTTGTTGATGTGAATGCCTGATCCAGGCTCACCTCCTCACGCCTCAGACATCCGGATGACGCCAGGATCCCCTTGCCGATGACCCGGATGCCTGGCGTCCGGATTGCCGGTCTGCTGCTGGCCGCAGGTCGGGGGCGACGGTTCGATGCGAGTGGCAGACAGGACAAGCTGCTCCAAAGGCTGCCGGGCGCGTCCTCTCACGACGCCGCTCCGAACCCGCCCCTCAGGGTGGCCGAGCAGGCCTGCAGGCGCCTGCGTGAAGGCACTCAGGCCGTGCTCGCCGTGATCCGGCCCGATGCGCCGGCAGCCCTGCGAGAAGCGCTGCTGAGCGGGGGTGCAGAGCTCTCTGTATGTCCGGATGCCGATCAGGGCATGGGGCATAGCCTGGCCCATGCCGTACGCGCGGCCCGTGAGCGATGGCCCGATCTGCAGGGCGTGCTGGTCATGCCGGCCGACATGCCCTGGGTGCAAGCCGACAGTGTGCGCGCGGTGGCAGAAGCACTGATGTCGGGTCGGACGAACGCACAGTGCGGCATTGTGGTCGCGATCACTGCCCAAGGAGAACGTGGGCATCCGGTGGGCTTCGATGAGCGGCATTTCGATGCGCTGCAAGCCTTGCAGGGTGATGCCGGCGCACGCAAGATGCTGACCCTGCTCAAGCCGGTGACCCTTGTGCTGGACGACCCGGGCATCGTGCGCGATGTCGACACCCCTGAAGACCTTGAAACACCATGAAAGACGCACCGATTCATTACCGCATCGACCCGATCGACCCGCATGGGCACCGGTTTCAGGTGACGCTCACCGTGCGCGAGCCTGACCCCTCGGGACAGCGTCTTGCCCTGCCTGCCTGGATCCCGGGCAGTTACATGATCCGGGAGTTTGCGCGACACATCCTGGCCATTGCCGCACATGACGAGCGGGGGCTGGTCAGGCTCGACAAGCTCGACAAGGACAGCTGGCGCGCTGCGCCGGCCCATGGCGTGCTGCAGGTGAGTTACACCGTCTATGCCTGGGACCTGTCGGTCCGGGCGGCCCACCTGGATGCGACCCACGGCTTCATCAACTTCACCAGCCTGGCGCTGTGCGTGCTCGGCCAGGAGCACCGCGCCTGCGCGGTCGATCTGATGCCGCCCCCTGAATCGGTGGCCAGCGACTGGAAAGTGGCCACCAGCCTGCCCCGGGCAGGCGCACGCAGCCATGGCTTCGGACGCTATCTGGCACCCGATTACGACGCGCTGATCGATCATCCTGTGGAGATGGGTCGTTTCGCGCTCGGTCGGTTCGAGGCGGCCGGAGCAAGCCATGAGATCGCAATCACCGGCCGCACCGATGTCGACATGAAGCGACTCACCCGCGATCTGGCCAGCATCTGTGATGCACAGGCGCGTCTGTTCGAGCCGCGCACCGGCCAGGCCCCGTTTTCCCGATATGTGTTTCTCACCATGGCCGTGGGCGATGGCTATGGTGGACTCGAGCACCGCAACAGCACCGCCCTGCTCTGTCAGCGTAATGATCTGCCCCATAGCGGGATGCAGGCACCGACCGATGGCTACAAGACCTTTCTGGGCCTGGCCAGCCACGAGTATTTTCATGCCTGGCATGTCAAGCGCATCAAGCCGGCTGCTTTCGTCCCCTACGACCTCTGGAATGAAACCCACACCCGGCTGCTCTGGATCTTCGAGGGCTTCACGTCCTACTACGATGACCTGATGCTGGTGAGGGCTGGCGTGATCAGCGCTCAGGAGTATCTGACGCTGCTCGGTCGAACGATCTCGCTGGTGCTGCGAGGTCCCGGTCGCCTGCGCCAGAGCGTGGCCGAATCAAGCTTCGATGCCTGGACGAAGTACTACCGTCAGGATGAGAACTCCCCCAACAGCATCGTGAGCTATTACGCCAAGGGGGCGCTGGTCGCACTGGCGCTCGACCTCAGTCTGCGGGCAAGAACCAAGGGGGAGCGATCGCTCGACGATGTGATGCGCCTGATGTGGAGCCGGTATGGCCGGGACTTCTATGACGCACAGGGGGCCAGCAACAACCGTGATTGCCAGCAGGGTCTGACCGAAGACGGCTTCGAGCCACTGCTGCGCGAGGCCACCGGACTGGACCTGAGACGCGAGCTGCGTGCCTGGGTGGAAGGCACGGCCGATCTTCCGCTTGCCCGTCTGTTCGAGCCGCTTGGCATCACGCTGGGCCTGGCCGCGCCCGATCGCAGTCCTGGCCTGGGCGTGCGACTTGCCGCCAGCGCTGGCGAACTTCGCATCGGTACCGCGCTGACCGATGGTGCGGCCCATCGTGCCGGTTTGTCCGCAGGGGATGTCCTGGTCGCCATCGACGGACTGAGAATCAGCTCGGAGGCCAGTCTCAAGGCGCTGCTTGCGCGACGCAAGCCCGGTGATCGCATGCGCATTCATGCCTTCAGGCGCGACGAGCTCATGGAGTTCGAGCTCAGGTTGCAGGCCACTGCCGCGACCGAAGCCACACTGTCGATTCAGGAGACCGCTGGCAAGGCCGATGCGGCAAGCCGTCTGCGAGCAGGCTGGCTCGCCGCAAGGCAGGCCGGCTAAGAGGCGAAGAGCGTGGCCAGCGCCTGGCCCGGATCGGGGGCGCGCATGAAGGCTTCGCCCACCAGGAAGGCATGAACGCCGGCATTGCGCATCTGATGCACATCGGCCACCGACAGAATGCCGCTTTCGGTGATGACCAGTCGATCCGGCGGAATGCGCTCCAGCTGGCCGAGTGTGGTCTGCAGGCTGACCTCGAAGGTCCGCAGATCCCGGTTGTTGATGCCCACCAGGGGCGTACGAAGACGCAAAGCGCGATCAAGCTCCCCGGCATCATGCACTTCAACCAGCACGTCCATCCGGAGTTCATGCGCGCAGGCCTCGAGCTCTGCAAGCTGGCCATCGCTCAGTGCGGCCACGATCAGCAGCACGCAATCCGCACCCCAGGCACGGGCCTGCAAGACCTGATACGGGTCGTAGAGAAAGTCCTTGCGCAACACCGGCAAGGAGCAGGCTGCCCTGGCCTGCACCAGGTAGTCCGGGCTGCCCTGAAAAAAGGACTCGTCGGTCAGCACTGAAAGGCAGGCTGCGCCGCCGTGCTGATAGGCCGCGGCAATCTGCGCAGGGACAAAGTCTTCCCGCAGCACGCCCTTGCTCGGACTGGCCTTTTTCACCTCGGCAATGACGGCGCTGCGTCCTGCGGCAATGGCCGAACGAAGCGCTGCTTCGAATCCGCGCGGGCGTGCAGCACCGGTGGCATTGGCCAGAGCCTGATCACGCAGCGCCGCATCGGAGACCTGCTGGCGCGCAGCCGCAACCTCGGTCTTCTTGACCGCCATGATGCGTTGAAGGATGTCGGACACGGGCAGGCCTCCGGCGGGATGTCAGGCGCCCGCCAGGCGGCGGGTACAGGCAATGAATTCTTCGAGCTTGGCCCGGGCTGCGCCACTGGCCAGCATGTCGCGGGCGCGCAGGATGCCCTCTCCGATGGAGTCGCACAGGTTCGCGGCATAGAGCGCGGCGCCGGCGTTAAAGGCGACGATCTCGCGGGCCGGCCCCGGGCGGTTGTCGAGCACATCGCGCAGCATGACGCAGGACTGCTCGGCACCATCGACCACCAGTCCGCGGCTCGAGACCATGGACAGCCCGAAATCCTCGGGATGAATTTCGTACTCGGTGACCTCGCCGTTGCGCAGCTCACCCACCAGCGTGGCCGAGCCAAGCGAGATTTCGTCCATGCCATCCTTGCCATGGACCACCAGCACATGGTCGGCCCCGAGGCGCTGCATGACACGCACCTGGATGCCCACCAGATCGGGATGAAAAACACCCATCAGGGTGTTGGGCGCACTGGCCGGATTGGTGAGCGGTCCGAGAATGTTGAACAGGGTTCGCACGCCGAGCTCACGCCTGACCGGCGCCACATTCTTCATGGCCGGATGATGATTGGGGGCGAACATGAACCCGATGCCGCAGGCCTGCAGGCACTCGCCCACCTGTTGCGGCCCCAGATCGATCCGTGCACCCAGCGCTTCAAGCACGTCAGCCGCACCCGAGCGCGAGGACACGCCGCGGTTGCCATGCTTGGCCACCCGCGCCCCCGCAGCTGCCGCGACGAACATGGACGTGGTGGAGATGTTGAAGGTGTGCAGGCCGTCGCCTCCGGTGCCCACGATATCCACGAAATGGGGCAGTTCGGGCACCTCGACCTTGGCCGAGAACTCGCGCATCACCTGCGCTGCTGCCGAAATCTCGCCGATGGTTTCTTTCTTGACGCGCAGGCCGGTGAGCAGCGCGGCCGTCATGACAGGCGACATCTCGCCACTCATGATCATGCGCATGAGCTTGAGCATCTCGTCGTGAAAGATCTCGCGATGCTCGATCGTGCGCTGAAGCGCCTCCTGGGGGGTGATCGGCATGACTCAGGCCTCGAGGAAATTGCGTAAGAGGGCGTGGCCATGCTCGCTGGCCACCGACTCCGGATGGAACTGAACGCCCTCCACCGGGAGTGTGCGATGCCGCAGACCCATGATGGTGCCGTCGGCGGTCCAGGCAGTCACCTCCAGGCACTCGGGCAGGGTGTCGCGCTCGACCACCAGCGAGTGATAGCGGGCCACCTCGAACTGCTCGGGCAGATCCCTGAAAACACCGGTGCGCGTGGTGTGGATGCGGTCGGTCTTGCCATGCATGACCTGCCCTGCCCTCACCACCTTGCCTCCGAAGGCATGTCCGATCGCCTGATGCCCCAGGCAAACCCCCAGAATCGGCAGACGACCCGAGAAATGCTCGAGCACGGCCAGAGACACGCCGGCCTCGGTGGGTGTGCAGGGCCCCGGAGAAATCACGATGCGCTCCGGAGCCAGGGCTTCGATCCCGGCCAGGTCGATCTGGTCGTTGCGCACGGTATGCACCTGCTGACCGAGTTCGCCCAGGTACTGCACCAGGTTATAGGTGAAGGAATCGTAGTTATCGATCATCAGCAGCATGAAGCTCGCCCGCATCGGCCCGCAAACCTCTCATTGTGCCGAATTCCCGCTAGACTGGCTGGCAGCACGGCGCAAAAAGCGCTGCAATGCCGGATCCCGCGATCCGTCGATCCGCCGGGACAGCACAACAGAATTCAAGGAGACCTCATGACCCAGACGCCCGCCCAGACCGTGGCCACGCCCGTGCCCGCCGCGACCATCATGCTGCTGCGTGATGGCGCACAGGGCATGGAAGTCTTCATGGTGGTGCGCCACCATCAGATCGATTTCGCATCGGGCGCGCTGGTGTTTCCGGGGGGCAAGACCGATCGGCAGGATGCCGACCCCAGGGTCCTGGGTCGTCTCGCGGGCTATCCCGGCGCCAGCGAAGGCCAGTCGATTTTGCGCGCAAGCGCGATTCGCGAGGCCTTCGAGGAGTCGGGCATCCTGCTTGCACGCAATGCGCAGGGACAGGCCGTGCAGCCCGGCTCGCAACTCGATGCCTGGCGTGCGGGTCTGAACGACCGCAGCGCCACACTGGGCGATGTGATCGAGCAGGGGGGCCTCACGCTGGCCACCGATGATCTGGTGCATTACTCGCACTGGATCACGCCCGAGTTCATGCCCAAACGTTTTGACACGCATTTCTATCTCGCACGGGTGCCTGCAGGACAGGTGGCCGACCATGACGGCCACGAAAATGTGGATTCGGTCTGGATCACGCCCCAGCAGGTGATCGACGATGCCCAGGCCAAGCGGCGTACCGTGATCTTTCCGACGCTCTCGAATGTGGTCCGGCTCGCCCAGTTCGGCAGCGTGGCTGAGGCCTTTGAAGTGATTGGTCGCTCGCCGGTCGTGCCCATCCTGCCCTGGATGGAAAAGCGCGATGACGGGCGCTATGTCTGCATCCCCAAGGATGCAGGCTTCACGCTGACCGAATCCCGCGCCTCGATGGACCGCGCCTGAAAGCAACCCCTCGCCTGCCCGACGGGATCCACCGCATCCGAACCGACCGATCCGACATGAGCTCTTCCGCAACGACCCCCGCAGCGACTTCGCCTTCCGTGTCTGATTCAGCCCCGGCCGCGCCGGCAGACACCGATCAGGTGCTCTATGAGGTGTCTGAAGGCATTGCCACCATCACGCTCAACCGGCCAGACCGTCAGAACACCATCACGCGCCCGATGCTGGCTGCTCTGAGCCGGCGTCTGGTGCAGGCCAACGCCGATCCCGAGGTTCGGGTGGTGATCGTGACGGGCGCCGGACGATTCTTTTGTGCAGGCCTCGACCTGCGCGGAGGCAGCGGCATCGGCGAAGGCAAGCACGGGCCCACGCTTGACCTGCGCGAAGCGCCGCCCACCGTGCTGCATCACATGGACAAGCCCACACTGTGCGCGCTCAATGGATCGAGCGCAGGCTACGGGATGGACATGGCCCTGGGCTGCGACATCCGGGTGATGGCCGCCGAATCCAAGATGGCCGCAGCATTCACCGCGCGCGGCGTCGTTCCCGAATCGGGAGGCACCTGGCTGTTGCCCCGCATGCTGGGCTGGGCCCGCGCGGCCGAGCTGATCTTCAGTGGTCGCACGCTCGATGCGACCCAATGCCTGGAGCTCGGCCTGGTCTCGCATGTGGTGCCCGCTGATCAGGTCATGGCCCGCACGCGAGCGCTCGCCCACGAGATCGCAGCCAATGCGCCGCTGGCGGTGCAGGCGGCCAAACGCATGATGCGCATGTCGGCCAACGAGAACTTCAGCGACCATGTCCACCATGTGTACCTGCAGTTGCTGCCCCTCTTTCAGTCCGAGGACTTCAAGGAGGGCATGGCCGCCTTCATGGAAAAGCGTCCCGCGCGATTCACCGGCCGCTGAGGATCCGTCCGGCGTACCAATCCTGCCGTTCGTTTCTCCGCGACTGGCATGAGCAGGGGCGAGTCCAGATACTCGCTTTATGTCATTGCTCAGCGCGCACGTTGTTCCCTTATCAGTTCCAGGCCGCAAGTTCGCCCTGGCACTGATCTGCGCCCTGAGTCTTGCGACCGCTTTTCAGCCTGCCATGGCGCAGGACCAGAGACAGCATGACGCCTCCGCAACGGAGGCCCCCCTGCGTGCGGTGGCTGCCAGCGTGAGCAACGCAGCGCCCTCAGAAAGTGCCCTCCATTCGAATCCGGCCGCGACGGACCTCGTTGGCGACACCAGCGTCTTCGATGAACTGCAGATCAATCGCGTGCTGGCAGCGATCAACCAGGCGCGCGCGCGGGATCAGGTCTGCGGAAGTCAGCGCATGGCGGCCGTCGCTCCGATCCGCTGGGATGCCAGCACAGTCCGTGCAGCACGCGCGCAGGCACTCTTTCTGCAGCAGAGCAACCAGTTCGGCCATGTGGGCCAGAATGGAAGCCATGTCGGCGATCGACTCAAGGCCACGGGTTATGAGTGGCAGAAGGTTGGAGAGAATCTTGCCGCGGGCTTCAACAGTATCGAGGAAGTGGTGATCAGCTGGCTGGCCAGTCCGTCGCACTGCCGTGTGCTGATGACCCCGGAATTCACCGTGGCAGGCGTGTCCTTTGTGGCAGGCGAAGATGAGAACACCTACGCCAACTACTGGGCTCTGGTGATGGCGGCGCCACGCATGGCGAACTGACCTGGGCCGCGTTCAGACTGACCAGGATTGAGTGCAGTCATGGCGTGACCCGCAGGCCGTCACACGGCCATCAGAGTTCCCGGGTAAAGCCCTCTTCAACCAGTTCGGCAGCACGCAGCACCGCACGGGCCTTGACCTCGGTCTCCTGGTACTCAGCCTCGGGGATGGAGTCGAAGACCACGCCGGCCGCGGCCTGCACATTGAGCACGCCGTCCTTGAGCACACCGGTGCGAATGGCAATCGCCACATCCATTTCGCCCGACCAGCTCAGATAGCCGCAGGCGCCGCCATAGATGCCGCGCTTGACCGGTTCGAGTTCATCGATGATCTCCATGGCCCGAACCTTGGGCGCACCGGTGAGCGTGCCCGCCGGAAAGGTGGCGCGCAGCACATCGATCGCATCCAGGTCGGGTTTGAGCAGGCCTTCGACATTGGACACGATGTGCTGCACATGCGAGTACTTCTCGATGACCATCTGGTCGGTGACCTTCACGGTGCCGGTCTGGGCAATACGGCCAATGTCATTGCGGGCCAGGTCGATCAGCATGAGGTGCTCGGCCCGCTCCTTGGGATCGGCGAGCAGTTCGGCGGCCAGAGCCTCGTCTTGTGCGGGGGTGAGTCCGCGCTTGCGTGTGCCTGCAATCGGACGGATGGTCACCTTGGTGCCCTGACTCACCATGGCTCCATGCGAATCAAGCTGCTCCTGCGACTCCTGACGCACCAGGATTTCAGGCGATGCGCCGATCACCTGAAAGTCGGTGAAGTCGTAGTAGTACATGTAGGGTGACGGGTTGATCGATCGCAGCGCGCGATAGAGCGAGAGCGGCGTGTGCGCAAAAGGCTTGCGCAGACACTGGCCGATCTGCACCTGCATGACATCACCCGCCACGATGTACTCCTTGGCACGCCCCACTGCGGCCAGGTAATCGGTGCGGTCAAATTCACGCAGGATTTCAGACTGCGGCAAGGGTGCGTCTTCAGGCTCGAAAGCCGATTGGGCCAGACGGGCCTGCAGGCCGCGCAGACGGCGGCGCGCCTGGGCATAGGCATCGGGCTGGGCCGGATCGGCATAGACGATCAGGTAGAGCTTGCCTCTCAGGTTGTCGACGATGGCGAGTTCATCGACCACCAGCATCAGGACATCGGGGGTTCCGATCGGGTCGGGCTTGTCCGAAGGGCCCAGACGCGGCTCGATGAAGCGCACCACGTCGTACCCGAAATAGCCCGCCAGGCCGCCGCAGAACCGGGGCAGACCGGGACGCAGGGCCACCTTGAACCGCTTGTGATACTGACGCACGAATTCCAGCGGATCGCCCTGCGCGGTCTCGATGACCTGGCCATCACGAACCACCTCGATCCTGTCGGCGGTGGAACGAACCCACTGGCGCGCAGGCAGGCCGATGAAGGAATAGCGGCCGAAACGCTCGCCGCCGACTGGCCCGCCGCCGTGCGCCGCATCGCGGATGAGAACCTCAAGGACCTGCGCGCGCGAGACGTGATCGACCCCATCGCCCTCGAACGGCACGAACATGTGCGCGCCCACGCGCTCGAGCACGCGAAGGGCGCGCTCG
>JBMSOD010000092.1:0-10836 GCA_049422085.1 Burkholderiaceae bacterium | reverse complement strand
CAACAAGCCGGTCGATGACTGCAGCCGAGTTGGACAGCGACACCGGCCAGGACGCGCACGCGGCCGGTAGTCCCGACATCAGGCTTTCCCAGCGCTGGAGGGGGGCAAGTACTCCGCCAGGGACGTCGGCATTGGCAAAATGGGTCATCAGGCCAGCCTGAGCCACCCTGCCCTTTGATTTCATCACCTGGATACGCTCGATCACGGCAGGGACATCCGCTGGATCGAACCCCAAACGGTGCATGCCTGTGTCGATCTTGATCCAGACCGAACAACCGACCGCCTGATGCTCAAGCCAGTCCAGATGCTCACGGCAGTGGATGACCAACTGCAGATCGCGCTGTGTGGCCACTTCAACATCCCGCATCTCAAAGGGCCCTTCGAGCATCAGCACCGGACCGGCGTAGCCCATCTGGCGCACCCGCTCGGCAGCATCGAACTCAACCAGAGCGATCCCGTCGGCTGCTGCAAACCCTGCAACCACCGCCTCCAGGCCATGGCCGTAGCCCAGTGCCTTGACGACCGACCAGATCCTCGCGCCGGGCGTGAAGCCGCGCACCTGACTCAGGTTGGCGCGCAAGGCATCGATGTGGATCTCGGCTCGCAAAGGACGGGGCATGAGTTGACTATAGCCTGAGCACCCTGCCAAGCGACCGGAATGTCATCCGATCATGCTATAACGGCGCCGCACATGAGGCGCAGATGAAACGCGGTTTCTACACCATCATGGCGGCGCAGTTCTTTTCGTCGCTCGCTGACAATGCCCTTCTGATCGCCGCGATTGCGCTGCTGGTCGAGCTGGCTGCTCCCGAATGGATGAAGCCGCTGCTCAAGCTCTTCTTCACTGTGTCCTACGTGCTTCTGGCACCCTTTGTGGGCGCCTTTGCCGATGCACTGCCCAAGGGGCGGGTGATGTTCATCACCAACACCATCAAGGTGGTCGGTTGTGCACTGATGTTTTTTACGGTCCATCCGCTGCTCGCCTACGCAGTCGTGGGGCTGGGAGCGGCCGCCTACTCGCCAGCGAAATACGGCATCCTCACCGAACTTCTTCCGCCGGAAAAGCTTGTCGCGGCCAACGGCTGGATCGAAGGAACCACCGTCGGATCGATCATCCTGGGTACGGTGCTGGGCGGCATCCTGATCAGCCCGGCTGTTTCAAACGCCCTGCTCGGTTTCGACCTTCCCCATGTCAACACCGACATTGACACCCCTGCTGAGGCGGCGATTCTGGTGATCGCCGGGGTCTATGCACTTGCCGCGGGATTCAACCTGTTCATTCCGGATACTGGCGCGCGCTATGCAAGGCAATCGCCCAACCCGTTGCATCTGTTGCGCGACTTCGGACATTGTCTGACCGTCCTCTGGAAGGACAAACTGGGTCAGATCTCCCTTGCGTTAACGACCCTGTTCTGGGGTGCAGGAGCGACCCTTCAATTCATTGTTCTGAAGTGGTCCGAAGTTCATTTCTGCATGCCGCTCAACAAAGCCGCCATCCTGCAGGGCATCGTGGCACTGGGCATCGCTGCGGGGTCCGTGGTGGCAGCGAAGTTCATCCGGCTGAGGGGGTCACTGCGCGTGCTGCCCTGCGGGGTGGCGATGGGGTTGATCGTTCCCGTAATGACTGTGGTTCACGACCTGCAGATCGCGTACACGCTGCTGGTCGTGATCGGCGCTCTTGCCGGGTTCTTCGTCGTTCCCATGAACGCACTGCTGCAGCACCGGGGTCACGTGCTGATGAGTGCCGGGCATTCGATTGCGGTTCAGAATTTCAACGAAAACCTCAACATCCTGGTCATGCTGGGCCTGTATGCACTCATGCTCGGCGCAGGCTGGCACATCAACACCGTGATCATGATCTTCGGTGGCTTCGTCGCGCTTACCATGCTGGCTGTCATGGCCCTTCACCGCTCCAATCAGCGAAAGGTCGATGCGGTGGCCCAGATTCCGGACCAGGGCCACTAGCCCTTCGGGCCTCGAACCTCAGGCGGCGTTCATCAACCCCCTGGCCAGAAGCAGGTCCTGCCAGGCCTTGCCCTTTTCAGAAGGGGACCTCAGCAGATAGGAAGGGTGGTAGGTGACAACCACAGGGATGGACGGCGCCCCAGCACCGTCATGTTCAATTTGCGGGAGTGCATGCACGACACCGCGAAGCTTGCCGATGGTCGTGTCCGTCTGGAGCAAGGTCTGGGCAGCAAATCGACCCACTGCGAGAATGATCCGTGGCCTGACTGCCGCGATCTGAGCCTGCAGCCACGGGCTGCATTTCGCAACTTCATCGGGCTGGGGGTCCCGGTTGCGCGGAGGACGGCATTTGAGCACGTTAGCCACAAACACCTCCCGCGCGCGATCCACGTCAATCGCAGCGAGCATCTGATCAAGAAGCTGTCCCGCTGGCCCGACAAAGGGCGTCCCCTGCAGGTCTTCCTGCTCCCCCGGCGCTTCGCCCACCACCATCCAGGGGGCTGGTGCCGGGCCACTCCCGAAGACAACCTGCGTTCGGCCCTGAGCCAGTGCGCACCGCTGACAGGCAAGCACCTGATCTCTCAGATCAGACCAACCCGGCACCTCAGACGCAATTTCTGCCGGAACCAATGAAACCGCTGATGCTTGCACTACCCCCGATACCTCTGAAGCCTGCGAAGCCCCTGACATGCGTGATGGCCCGGGCACGACCGAGGTCCAGACCGGCCCGATCTGAAGCGCCTGCCAGGCCCGCCGCTGGGCTTCATTCATGGTCCCGCCCCGGCAGCGTGTCGATGCGCCGACGCATCACGATCGCATCTTCCCGATGCCCGTTTTCAGCTGGGTAGTAGCCACGTCGCAGTCCAATCCTTTGAAACCCCGCCCGTTCGTAGAGGCGTAGTGCGGGGAGATTCGATGGGCGCACCTCAAGCAGCAGATGTGTGGCGCCACGTGACCGTGCATCACGGATCAGCCAGGACAGGAAAGACTTTCCCAGGCCTCGGCCTTGGACGGAATCATTCACACTGAGATTGAGCAGGTGCAGGTCGTCGGGCGTCCACATCAGGACTGCGTAGCCCAGCAGACGAACCGTTTCGAGCGGCGCGTGCAGCGGATCCGACTCGAAGACCCAGCAGTCATACCCCGCCTTGAGGGAGTCAGCGAAATTCCCCCGAGTCCAGGGGGCCTGAAAAATCCGCGCTTCGATCTGACTGACGTCGAGCAGATCTGCTGCAACCATGGGCCGGACCCGCCAGACCGGCAGCGATTGAAGATCGGGAGCGGACCATGTCACAGACATCAAACGCCCTTTTGCCGGCGCTCGAAGCGAGCCCGTTCCTGTTCGTGGCGATCAAGCGCAACCTTGTCTCGAAGGTAGAACGGTGCGGCCTGGGCTGGGTCGATCGCCCGGCCCATCCTGAATCCAAGCGCACCAAGTTCCGCGACGGCTGTGGCGTCAGGTTGCTCCGCAGAGGTCGCAAGCTGCCAGCGATGAAGGGCCGGATACACCTTGAATGCATCTCCAGCCAGAATCATCGGACTGGCCGCCAGCGTCTGCGCCTCGATCATCGCCACCGCCTGTTCGGGGCTGCAAAGGATCGGATCCGCAAGCGGGGTTGGCCACTTCAGCACCGATTGGCCAGCAATCCAGGGCGCCCCTGTCGGCTCGTACACTGCAAAAGCCAGCTCCTGCATGCGCACATCGAGCGCGACTGCAATGCGGGGCCGTGACATGCCTTCTCGTGGCTCGGCTTGCCAGGCTCGCCAGGCTTGCCAGGCCAGCGTCGTGAGGCTGTCAACACCCACAACCGGACAGTCCCATCCGAACGCAAGCCCCTGCGCAACACCACAGGCCACACGCAGTCCGGTAAATGCGCCCGGGCCCGCCCCGAATGCGATCAGGTCGGGCTTGACCAGGGCCTGCTCGGCGCCACTCTCCTGACCGCGGGTCGAGCGGGGCTGAACACCCCATGAACGGCCTTGCTCGCGGACTGCCTGCACCTGTTCAAGAACGGCGCGTGACTGTCCCGCCGTGAGCGCCTGTCGCTCGGTGCACTGCTTCACCGCTCCGTCCTGCTCGACCCTGAACGAGACCGAGCAGTCCGCTGCGGTGGTGTCGATGGCCAACACACGCAGCGAATTCCCCGAGGGCATGGAATCCTGTAGACAAGGCATGATGCATTCTAATCGCCTGCCCGACCCCAGACATGACCGACCCCAAAGCTCCAGGCACTCCGCCAGACATCGCCAAGACCGGCATCCCTGAGTCGACAGAGCACGGGGCTGGCCCGGAGTTGACTCGGGCGCAGCCTGCTCGCCATCTTCTGGTGGTCGACGATGATCCCAGACTGAGGGAATTGCTTCATCGATACCTCTCCCAACAGGGGTTCGAGGTTGAAGTCGCAGCGGACGCAGCGGGTCTCAATCGTCTGATGCAGCGGCGTCTGTGGGATCTGATCGTTCTCGATCTCATGATGCCGGGGGAAGACGGGCTGTCTGTCATCCGCCGGCTTCGAGCTGCCGGGCAGACCATTCCCATCATCCTGCTCACCGCGCGAGCAGAGGACGTCGACCGGATTCTCGGACTCGAAATGGGCGCCGATGACTACCTGCCCAAACCCTTCAACCCACGTGAGCTTCTTGCACGGATCCATGCCGTGCTCAGGCGACAGCCGGCCCGCGAGCTTGCCGCAGCGCCCGCTCGGGAAGGAGCCCTCATCCGCTTTGGCGACTTTGAGTTCGACGCAAGCCAAAGACAGTTGCGCCGCCTGGGGCATCCGGTCGAGCTTACGACCGGGGAATTTGCGCTGCTCAAGATCCTGACCGCTCACGCGCGCCAGCCGCTGTCCCGAGACCGGCTGATGCTGCTGACCCGCGGGCGCGAATACGGCGCCTTCGATCGAAGCCTGGATGTCCAGGTTTCAAGGCTGAGAAAGCTGATCGAGACCGACCCTGCCCATCCGCGCTACATCCAGACGGTCTGGGGCGTAGGCTATGTCTTCATCCCGGACTGACTCAACGCGTCCTGACCATGCCCTCCCTGTTCTGGCGCAACTTTGCCCTCATCGCCCTGCTGCTGATGACCAGTCTGGCGACATGGCTCTGGCTTCTCGGACACGCTCAACGCACGCCAGCGGCGATTCGATTCGCCACCGAGACAGCTTCGCTCATCAATCTGACCCGGGCTGGGCTCCTCAGTGCGAGCGATACCGAGCGCATGCTGCTTCTGGCCATGCTGGATCAGGATGAAGGTCTTCGAGTGCAGGCAGCCGGGCCCACCGACCAGATCGTGGCCTGGCCCACCGATACAGGGCATCAGTCCCTGTTGCAGGAACTTCAGCGCAGGATCCCGAGTGCGCGCATGGCACGGACGGTCAATGGCAGCGAAGGAATCTGGGTCGGCTTCGATATCGATGGGGACCCTTACTGGCTCGTGCTCGATGAGGCCCGGCTCGAGCGTCATCAAAGCCCCCTGATCGTCGGTGGTTGGTTGATCGCTGCAACCGTGCTGGCCCTGCTCGGTGCCCTGGCCATCAGCGCCATCGTGCAGCGGCCCCTGCGTCGCCTGGCACAGGGTCTCAATGCCGTTGCGAGCGGCGCCCCGGTGGCAGCACTGGCCGAAACAGGACCTGCAGAGATCGTTCGTGTCCATCGACAGTTCAATCAGATGGCTCAGGAACTGGCGCGTCTCGATCAGGACCGGGCCGTGGCACTGGCAGGTATCTCCCACGACCTGCGCACGCCGCTCACCCGCATCAGACTCGAACTCGAAATGGCACCTCTGAGTGATCAGACCCGAGGCGCCCTTGACCAGGATCTCAGGCAGATCGAAGAGCGCATCGGCCAGTTCATTGACTTTGCCCGACCCGAATCCCAGGGCCCATGGGACGCCCTTGATCTCTCAAACGCCCTGACCGATATCGTCAACCGGATCGGTCGATCCGCAGACGAAAACCCGCCCCAGATCGAGCTGGTCATCGAACCAGGACTCGCATGGCGTGGACCACAGGCCACCCTGGAACGCATCGTGCAGAATCTCCTGCTCAACGCGATGCTCCATGGCACCGACCAGGAGGGCAAGGCCACCCTCACCCTGAAAGCCCAACGCGACGGCGACCGCGTTCGACTCGACATCCAGGACCGCGGACCCGGTGTTTCCAGCACGGACCTGGAACGCCTGGTCCGCCCCTTCGAGCGGGGCGATCGTGCAAGGTCCGGTGCGAATGGCAGTGGGCTGGGGCTTGCCATCGTGCGTCAGCTGGCACGGCGTCACGGCGGCGACCTGCAGTTGTCGCTGCCCCCGGAAGGCGGGCTGTGCGCACGTGTCTGGCTGCGCGATGGGCCCAGGAACCAGGCCAGGGTCTAGCCTCTCGCCTCTTCACCCCACTTCTCCCATCACGCTTCGGGAATCCCTCCGACGGCAATAGACCGAATTAATTGAAGGGATATCCACGATCAATTGGCTTTTGCGAGGCCGCGGCCCCACAATTCGTCCGTCCGTTGTTCAGGACAATTCCGAATCACCCACCCCGCGCCAGATGGCGCGCCACGGAGATCACGATGCCCGCACTCAAAGGCACCAAGACCCACGACAACCTGAAGGCAGCGTTTGCCGGCGAAAGCCAGGCCAACCGCCGCTACCTGTATTTCGCAAACAAGGCTGACGTTGAAGGCCATACCGAAGTTGCAGCGCTGTTCCGCTCGACCGCCGAAGGCGAGACCGGCCATGCGCATGGTCACCTCGACTACCTAGCAGAGGTGGGTGATCCGGCCACCGACATGCCCATTGGCTCCTCGGCGAACAATCTGAAAGCTGCTGTGGCTGGCGAAACGCACGAGTACACCGACATGTACCCGGGCATGGCCAAGACGGCCCGTGACGAAGGTTTCGACGAAATCGCCGACTGGTTCGAGACCCTGGCCAAGGCCGAGCGTTCGCACGCGAACAAGTTTGCCAAGGCCCTCGAAGGACTCGCCGCCTGATCCTGCACTCAGCGGATCCGGTTTCATCTGCTTCAGGGGCGACCCGTCGCCTCCGGAGCAGATGTCTGGCAGGGAGCTTCCGGGCTCCCTTTCTTTTTAAAGCGTTCTGACTTTTATAGCCGCCACCATGACCGTACGTGAAGGTTCGCTCGAAGCCCCGACCCGCCATCCGATCGACTGGAAAAATCCGTCGTTCTACGATGAAAAGGCAGCGCTTGACGAAATGGAGCGGGTGTTTGACATCTGCCACGGCTGCCGCCGCTGCGTCAGTCTGTGCAATGCCTTCCCGACGCTGTTTGATCTGGTCGACGAAAGTTCGACCGGCGAAGTGGACGGTGTGGACCGCAAGGATTACTGGAAGGTTGTCGACCAGTGCTACCTGTGCGATGTCTGCTACCTCACGAAGTGCCCTTATGTTCCTCCGCATCCCTGGAATCTGGACTTTCCGCATCTGATGCTGCGCGGCAAGGCCATCCAGTTCAAGGAAGGAACGCCGACCCGCTTTCGCGACACCACATTGGCCTCGACCGATCGCAACGGCAAGCTGGCCGGGATTCCGGTCGTCGTCAAGGCGGTCAATGCCCTGAACAAATCAGAGGGATTCCGTAAGGTTCTTGAGGATCGTCTGGGTGTCCATCACGAGGCCTGGGTCCCGTAATTCACCTCATCGACCTTTTCCAAGACAGCGGCTGCTTCGCCCGCCCATCCTGTTCGCAATGGGCAAAAGACGCCTGGAAAGGTGGCTGTGTTCGCCACCTGCTATGTGAACTACAACGAGCCTGGCATCGGCCACGACCTTCTCAAGGTGCTCGACCACAATGCGATCCCCTGGGTGCGGGTGGACAAGGAAGCCTGCTGCGGCATGCCCAAGCTCGAACTCGGTGATCTCGAGGGCGTGGCAGCACTCAAGGACGCAAATATTCCCAAGCTGGCCGCACTGGCGCGCGAGGGCTATGCGATCGTGGCTCCGATTCCGTCATGCGGCCTCATGTTCAAGCAGGAGTTGCCCCTGATGTTCCCTGATGATGCTGACGTTCAGGCAGTCAAGGCAGCCATGTTCGATCCCTTCGAATATCTGGTGGCTCGGAACAAGGACGGCCTGCTACGAACCGATTTTTCCGGAGAACTCGGCAAGGTGTCGTACCACGTGGCCTGTCACCTGCGCGTTCAGAACATCGGCCAGAAAACACGCGAGCTGCTTTCCATGATCCCCGGCACTGCGGTCAACACGGTCGAGCGCTGTTCAGGTCATGCAGGCACCTGGGGCGTCAAGAAAGAGTTTCATGAGACTGCCATGAAGATCGGCCGTCCGGTCTTCAGACAGATGAGTGAACACCCGCAGGGCGAACCTGACTGGGTGGCCTCGGACTGCCAGCTCGCAGGGCATCACATTGTGCAAGGCATGAAAGGAAAGGGCGATGACAAGCTGGCCCATCCGATCACGCTTCTTCGCATGGCCTATGGTCTGCCCGGTTGAAATGCCGCGTTCAAGCCGAAGCTGTTCCCCCGAAATCCTCCTGAAGACACCATGACAACTGCCATGACCCATATCCGCCGTGACTCCCTCATGACGCTCGAGGCCTATTCCAAAGCCAGGCCCGAATTTCGCAAACGCGTCATCGATCACAAGAAGCGTCGCACTGTGGCCCTGGGCGAGCATGTGACGCTGCTCTTCGAAGATGAACTGACAGTGCGCTACCAGATTCAGGAGATGTTGCGCATCGAAAAGATCTTCGAAGAGGAAGGCATTCAGCATGAACTTGAATCCTACGATCCGCTGATTCCGGATGGCCGCAATTTCAAGGCAACCATGCTGATCGAATACGAGGATCCCGAAGCGCGTCGGGCGGCGCTGGCCCGCCTCAAGGGCATCGAGCAGAAGGTCTGGATTCAGATCGAAGGCTCGGGTCGGGTGTTCCCGATCGCCGATGAGGACCTCGAGCGCGAGAACGAGGAAAAGACCTCGGCTGTCCATTTCCTGCGCTGGGAGTTGACCGAAGAAATGGCCGCCGCGCTGAAGTATGGCGTGTCGATCTCGATGGGCGTGGACCATCCGAACTACGCCGCGACGGTCTCACCCCTCTCGCAAGACACCCGCAATGCGCTGGTCGCCGATCTGAAATAAGCCGTTCGACCCGCCAGAACGCCAGCAACGGGTCTGGCGTCGACGGGCTTCAGTGGGTCTTCCGGCGGCGAGGATTGACCGTCAATCAGCGTCATTGACCCTCAGCTGCCGGTCAGCTTCCGGTCATCTGCCGGTCAGCTGCCGGTCAGCTGCCTGTCAACATCACCACCGCATGGACCTCGATGCCCTCGCCCCGTCCGGCAAAACCGAGGCGCTCGCTGGTCTTGGCCTTGATGTTGACGGCATCGGGAGCCAGGCCGAGATCGGCGCTCAGATTGTTCTGCATTGCCGGAATATGCGGAGCAAGCTTGGGACTCTGGGCCACGATGGTCGCGTCCAGATTGCTGATCGTCCAGCCCGACTGATTCACGCGCCGACAGGCTTCACGAAGCAGCTCACGGCTGTCCGCGCCGGCGAAACGCGGATCGGTGTCCGGAAAATGTCGTCCGATGTCGCCAAGACCAGCCGCGCCGAACAGGGCGTCGGTGATGGCGTGAAGGAGTGCGTCGGCATCGGAATGGCCGAGGAGTCCGCGGTCGAAGGGGATGGTGACCCCGCCCAGAATCAGGGGGCGTCCGGGTACAAGCGCATGCACGTCCCATCCTTGCCCAATCCTGAACCGACCCTGAAGCGCCTGGCGCATGGCCTGAAGATCATCCATGGTCGTTACCTTGAAGTTGCGACGACTGCCCGGCACCAACTGGATCCTGGCCCCTTCCGCCTGCATTGCCGCGGCCTCGTCAGTCACGTTGGCATGCCGCTCAAGTGCAGCGGTCAATTCACCGAGTCGAAAGACCTGAGGGGTCTGCGCCTGCCACAGCCCCTCGCGGGACTCGGTCCTGGCCGCAAGTCCTCCCGAACCCGGCTCTTCCCTTCTGAGGGTGTCCGCCACAGGCACCGCCAGAAGCGCGCCCATTGCCCCTGTCCCCGGCGTCGGGACTGCGCAGACGCTCGCATGAAGGCGATCGAGGCTGGAGCGTTCGATGCCAGGACGAGCGGCATCATGCACCCAGACCCAGTCATGGGACCCGGTCTCGGTGTGGGTGGCCAGCCAGGTCAAGCCGCCCAGGACACTGTCGCGCCGGCTCGCCCCGCCCACCGGAGCAATCCGCACCCGGGCATGGCGGAGTCCGGCCAGGCCCGGCGCCATGCGGTCCTCAGGCGACACCACCACGATCACAAGATCAAAACGGGGATCGCTCAGCAAGGCCAGGACAGTGCACTCGAGCACTGTCTTCCCGCCAAGCGCCAGATATTGCTTGGGTCGGTCCGCCCCCAGTCTGCTGCCAACCCCGGCCGCCGGAACCACCGCCACATGCCTTGCGGTCGTCTGCGGGCGCGCATCGGATGCAGCTTCGTTCATGTTGTCGGACAAGGCCTCGGTGGCGACGCAGGAAAGCTAGAATTATAGATTCGGTGTCAATCCTTCGGACACATCGATCCAACGACTGATGTCCTGAGTCGCAAGCCTCCTTGTCCTGCAACACAACGAGATTCCCTCCTCTTTCAGCGGCCTGCCTGCCCGTGCTCACAGAACTGATCAACATGGCACCGCCTCAGGCAGGTCAGGTGATGCGACTGCCTGCCTGCCAGGGAAGTGCCGATGCACTGCTCCTTGGCGGTCTGGCCACTCGCCATGCGCTTCAGAAGAGGTTGCTGGTGGTCATCACTCAGGCGGCACTCGATGCGCAACGCCTGCTGGATGAATGCCGTTGGTTCTACCCTGATCTGCGGGTGGCCTTGCTGGCAGATTGGGAAATCCT
>JBMSOD010000091.1:0-10867 GCA_049422085.1 Burkholderiaceae bacterium | reverse complement strand
GCACCGCCGCGTCCGGGCGGTAGCCGGGGCTGCCGCAGGGCGTGTGCTGGCTGACGTAGCCGGGCAAGGCCGGGTGGTTGCCGTGCAGCCGCAGTGGCAGCAGGTCGATGAACTGGCGATGCCGCTCCGGCCGCATGTCGCTCCCCCAGCGGAACGCCGGCGGGCGCACGCTCCTACTTCCCCTCTCCCTGCACCGTACTGAGCATCTGGCCGACCCTCTCTGACCCTCTCTGACCCAGGGTGACCCGGAGCTCAGATGCCGGTGGCCTTGCGCAGGAAGTCCGCCCGATCTATGGAGCGCACAGGCACCTCCTTGAGGTCGCCGCCCTTGAGCAGGCGCAGGGAGACCACCGTACCGGCGGGGCCGCTCTTCCAGAGTTTTCGATAGAAGTCGGCCTGCTCCGAGACCTTCTCGCTTCCAACGCCCAGCACGATATCGCCCGGGGTGATGCCCGCTGCGTCGGCCGGCCCGTTGGGGGCCACTCGGGTGACGACCAGATTGCCCCGCATGCTTTCGGTGGTGATGCCAAGCCAGGGATTCGCGCCGCTCGAGCGGCGGCCATTCGCGAGCAGATCCGCCAGAATCGGCTTGAGCAGGTTGACGGGTACCCAGAGATTGCCGGGCACGCCGCGCTGGCCGGCCGAGGCATCGTTGACCATCAAGGAACCCACAGCAATCAACGCACCTTCGCCGTTGATGAGGGCGGCGCCACTCCAGTTGTTGACGGGCGGGAAGGTGTAGATCGGTCGCTCGAGCAGGTATTCCCAGCCTGCCGCGAAGGGTTTGCGCGAGAGGACCGCAATCTCGGTGGCTTCGGGTTCACCCTGGCCCAGAGTAAGTACACGCTGACGCTCTGAGACCTTGTCTGAGTCACCCAGAGCCATGGGTTTGCCATCGAGCGGGAGCACGGCGCGCACCAGACCGAAACCGGTGGCATGGTCGTACGCGGCCACGGCGGCAGGGATGCGCTTGCCCGAGGCGGTGGTGATCATGACCGCATCAGCCTCGAGGGTGACATAGCCGATGGTGAGCACAGTCCTCTCGTCCAGGATGATGCCGGTCCCGAACCGGGCGGGCCCGAGTGAGCCAGCCGAGGTGGCGTCTTCGGGAATGCGGGTGTCGACCCGCACGATGGAGCGGTTGAAGCGGGTGGGGTCGCCTGCAAGCGTGCGCTCGGGCAGATTGGCACCCTGGCTGCGGCTGTTTTGTGCCGAGGCCGGCGCGACCGGGGTCAGCGCCAGCAGGGCAGCCATCACGGAAGTCAGGAGTGCGGTCATGTGGCTGCGGGCGGCTCGGTCCATCGATGATCCAGTGGTAGTGCGTTCAGTCAGGTGAAGGGGCGCGACCTCATCCGCAGGCGCGTACCGGGCACCGATTCTTCTTTGACCCTTCCCGATTGGCAAGGCCTCCCATTCCGGGCAAGGGTTACTTCCCCCGGACAGGCCCTCTGTCCGGGGTCGCGCGGGCGTCCAAAGGCCCTTCACGATGCAGGCCACATGACCCTCGCTTTGACCTTGGCGCGGCAGCGCCCTATAATCCTTGGGTTTTGTTCGTCGCACACCCGTCTGCGGGGCTCATCATGTTCATCGCAGTCGGTATGCAGGTCGCCGCAGTCTTGGGGCTGGCCCTGATGGCTGGTCTTTTTTTTGACTGGTCCAGTGCTGGTTATCTGGTGCTCGGTGGCGTGGCGGCAATCATCCCGAACGGCTTGTTCGCTTTGCGACTGGCCAGCCATCGAGGCAAACCCGCCGAGTCCTACCCGGCAGTGTTCTTCCTCGGCGCGTTCGGCAAGATCGGCCTGACGGCAGCGCTGCTTGCGCTGATCGCTCAGTCGTTCGAGTCGATCTCATGGCTGCCTCTGCTGATCGGTCTGATTGCGGCACTGCAGGCGCCGCTTTTCGCACTGATGGTGGTGCGCACTGCGGAGTCACCGAAGGGTGAAGACCAGGGCAGCGGATCAGACCCCGAGAGGTCAGAGGTTCCGTCCGGTTCTGTGGCTGACAGACGCTAGAGATACAGGTTTCCAGTTTTATCCGCAGATCGCTTCACCGAATTTCGCCCTCGCTGACTACCGAGAACATCGAGCACGACATGGCCGACGCAGCGCACGCACCGACCGCATCCGAATACATCGTGCATCACCTGACGCACCTGAATAACTCAGGGCATGCGCAGGAGAAGGTCATCGACTTCTCGCTGATCAATCTCGACACGGTGTTCTGGTCGCTGGCCATGGGCGTACTGGGTGCCTTCCTCATGTGGCGTGCGGCCAAGGCCGTGACCTCGGGCGTGCCCGGCCGCTTCGTGGGCGCCATCGAGTCCCTGGTCGAGTTCGTTCACGAGCAGGCCCGCTCCATCGTCAAGGGCGATCTCACCTACATTGCCCCGCTTGCCCTGGTCTCGTTCGTCTGGATCTTCCTGATGAACGCCATGGACCTCATCCCCCTGGATCTCATCCCGCGTGCCTGGGAGCTGTACTACGAGGCCACCGGTCGTGATCCGCACCATGCCTACATGCGGGTCGTGCCTTCGGCCGACCTCAATGCCACCCTGGCCATGTCGCTTGTGGTGCTCTTCGCCTCCATTTATTACGGCATCAAGATGAAAGGCGGCGGCGGCTTCATTCATGAGCTGTTTTCGGCGCCCTTTGGCAGCGGCATCGTGCTTGCGCCCTTCAACTTCCTGCTGCAGCTGATCGAGTACGCGGCCAAGACCGTCTCGCTCGGCATGCGACTGTTCGGCAACATGTTTGCCGGCGAACTCGTCTTCATGCTGATTGCCCTGCTGGGCGCCACCGCCACCTGGTGGGGCTTCGGCTTGCACTTCATCACGGGCCTGGGCTGGGCGATCTTCCACATCCTGATCGTCGCGCTGCAAGCCTTCATCTTCATGATGCTGACCCTGGTGTACATCGGCCAGGCCCACGAGCATCACTGAGGCCGTCTTCCACCCGAAGAGGCTTACTCAGCACCTGTTTTCGCATCACCCCTGGTTTTCCGTTTCAACCCTTGGTTCAACACCACCGCTTCAACCACAAGGAGTCGTCATGACCAACGTTGCATTCGTCGCGATCGCCGCCGGCCTGATCATCGGGCTGGGTGCCCTCGGTGCCTGTATCGGCATCGGCATGATGGGTGGCAAGTACATCGAAGGCGCGGCCCGTCAGCCCGAGCTGATGGACAAGCTGCAGACCAAGATGTTCCTGCTGGCCGGCCTGATCGACGCCGCGTTCCTGATCGGCGTCGGTATCGCGATGATGTTCGCGTTCGCCAACCCCTTCAAGTGATCCCCGGTTGAACCCGCCGGAGGCTCACGTGTTGTACGTGGGCCCCGTTTCTGGTCTCTCGGGTCCCTTTTGGAGGTTTGAGTCGTGAACATCAACGCGACGCTTTTCGTCCAGATCGTCGTCTTTGTGGCGCTCTGGTGGTTCACAGCAAAGTACGTCTGGCCGCCGATCACCAAGGCGCTGGATGAGCGCAGCAAGCGCATTGCCGACGGCCTGGCCGCGGCCGACAAGGCCAAGTCAGATCTGGCCGCCGCCGAGCAACGGGTCGATGCCGAGATCAAGGCTGCGCGTGCGAGCGCTGCCGAGGTTCGTTCGGCAGGTGAAAAGCAGGCCGCCGGCCTGCTTGAAGAGGCCCGTGCCGAAGCGGCCCGCATCGTCGCAGAGGCCCGCAAGGCCGCTGAGGCTGAGGCGGCTCTGGCGGCCCAGCGTGCCAAGGACCAGCTGCGCGAGCAGGTGGCCACCCTGGCGGTTGCTGGCGCCGAACGGATCCTGCGCCGAGAGATCGATGCAGCCCGTCATGCTGAACTGCTTGCCGGCCTGAAGGCCGAGCTGCGCTGAGGTCCGCTCCATGGCTGAGATGCTCACCATTGCCCGGCCCTACGCCGAGGCCGCGTTCAAACTGGCTCGGGAGGGCAATGCCCTGCCTTCCTGGTCGGACGCCCTCGCGCGTCTGGCAGCGGTCGCCCATAGCGCCGCCGCCCGCGACCTGATCGGCAACCCGCGCTTCACGGACACGCAGGTCGCCACGCTGGTGGCCGATGTCGCCGGTGAGCTTTCGGCCGAGCAGCGCAACTTTGTGCAGCTGCTGGCCAGCAATGAGCGGCTCAATGCACTGGCAGAAATCTGCGGGCACTTCGAGAGCCTGCGTAACGCCCACGAGGGCGTGATCGATGCCCGTGTGAGTTCCGCCTACCCGCTGTCCGACGCCCAGGTGGCCGAGGTGGTGGCCACGCTCGAAGCCAAATACGCCCGCAAGGTCAAAGTCTCGGTCGCTGTCGACCCGGACCTGATCGGCGGGATCTCGATTCGCATCGGAGACGAGGTGCTCGATACCTCGGTCCGCGGCAAGCTCGCCCAGCTCGCCGATGCCCTGATGAACTAAGTCGCA
The DNA here is from genome assembly GCA_049422085.1 of Burkholderiaceae bacterium. GTDB lineage: Bacteria > Pseudomonadota > Gammaproteobacteria > Burkholderiales > Burkholderiaceae_E > UBA4615. The sequence continues at coordinate 6,472 of JBMSOD010000091.1, read as the reverse complement.
TCGCCGACTCAGGAGAGAAACACAATGCAGCTCAACCCGGCCGAAATCAGTGAACTGCTGAAGACCAAGATCCAGAACCTGGGCGTTGGCGCCGATGCGCGCAACCAGGGAACGGTGGTGTCCGTGACCGACGGCATCTGCCGCATCCACGGCCTGTCCGGCGTGATGCAGGGCGAGATGATCGAATTCCCCGGCAATACCTTCGGGCTGGCGCTCAACCTCGAGCGTGACTCCGTTGGCGCGGTGGTGCTGGGTGAGTACGAGCACATCTCCGAAGGCATGACGGTCAAGGCCACCGGCAAGATCCTGTCGGTGCCGGTGGGCCCCGAGCTGATCGGCCGTGTGGTGAACTCGCTCGGCGAGCCCATCGACGGCAAAGGCCCGATCAACGCCAAGATGACCGACGTGATCGAGAAGGTCGCCCCGGGCGTCATCGCACGGAAGTCCGTGTCCCAGCCGGTGCAGACCGGTCTGAAGGCGATCGACTCGATGGTGCCGATCGGCCGCGGCCAGCGCGAGCTGATCATCGGCGACCGCCAGACCGGCAAGACCGCCGTGGCCGTCGATGCGATCATCAACCAGAAGGGCAAGGGTGTGTACTGCGTGTACGTCGCCATTGGCCAGAAGGCCTCCACCGTCGCCAACGTCGTGCGCAAGCTCGAAGAGACCGGTGCGATGGCTTACACCATCGTGGTGGCTTCGACCGCTTCCGAGTCGGCTGCGATGCAGTACATCTCGGCCTACTCGGGCTGCACCATGGGCGAGTACTTCCGCGACCGCGGTGAAGACGCCCTCATCATCTATGACGACCTGTCCAAGCAGGCCGTGGCCTACCGTCAGGTGTCCCTGCTGCTGCGTCGCCCCCCGGGCCGCGAAGCCTTCCCTGGCGACGTGTTCTATCTCCACTCCCGTCTGCTCGAGCGTGCTGCCCGTGTGAATGAGGAATATGTCGAGAAGTTCACCAACGGCGCCGTCAAAGGCAAGACCGGTTCGCTGACCGCACTTCCCGTCATCGAAACGCAGGCAGGTGACGTGTCCGCTTTCGTGCCGACCAACGTCATCTCCATTACCGACGGCCAGATCTTCCTGGAAACCGACCTCTTCAACTCCGGCGTCCGTCCTGCCATCAACGCAGGTATCTCGGTGTCTCGAGTGGGTGGCGCGGCCCAGACCAAGGTCATCAAGAAACTCCCCGGCGGTATCCGGACCGACCTGGCCCAGTACCGCGAACTGGCCGCTTTTGCGCAGTTTGCTTCTGACCTTGACGATTCCACCCGTCGTCAGCTCGAGCGCGGCCGTCGTACTGTCGAGGTTCTCAAGCAGCCGCAATATCAGCCGCTGCAGGTGTGGCAGCTGGCGGTTTCGCTGTACGCAGCAACCCGTGGCTACCTTGACGACCTGCCGGTCGAGAAGGTCCTGTCCTTCGAAGCCGCACTGATCGATCACATGAAGTCCGCGCATGCGGCCTGGGTGGATCGGATCGAGTCGACCAAGGACATGTCGGCCGAGGATGAGGAGGCGCTCAAGTCCGCCATCGAGTCCTTCAAGAAGACCGGCGCTTTCTGATCACCTGAACAAGGGCTGTCATGGCTGGCTCACGCGAGATCCGCAACAAGATCAAGAGCGTCCAGAACACGCGCAAGATCACCAAGGCGATGGAAATGGTCGCCGCATCCAAAATGCGCAAGGCGCAGGACCGGATGCGGCATGCCCGCCCCTTCGGCGAGAAGCTGCGCAACATCGCGGCGCATCTGGCCAACGCCAATCCCGAGTACCGTCATCCCTTCCTCGTGAAGCGCGATGCGGTCAAGGCGGCGGGGATCGTCATGATCACCACCGACAAGGGACTGTGCGGTGGCCTGAATACCAACGTGCTGCGGATGGTGACCAACAAGCTGCGCGATCTGGGCAACGCCGGCGCGCAGGTGCAGATCACGGCCATTGGCAACAAGGGTCTGGGCTTCATGCAGCGGATCAATGCCAAGGTGGTATCCCAGCTGGTTCAGCTCGGCGACACCCCCCACCTTGAAAAGCTGATCGGCCCGCTCAAGGTGCAACTCGACGCGTATGCAGCCGGCGAGATCGATGTTCTCTATCTGGCCTACAACCGCTTCATCAACACGATGAAGCAGGAGCCGGTGATCGAACAGCTGCTCCCGCTCGATCCAGCCCGTCTGCAGGAAACCAGCCGCGAGTACTCCTGGGACTACATCTACGAACCCGATGCCCAGACGGTGCTTGATGAACTGCTGATTCGCTATGTCGAAGCCCTGATCTATCAGGCGGTGGCCGAGAACATGGCCTCCGAGCAATCGGCTCGCATGGTGGCCATGAAGTCGGCCTCCGACAATGCCAAGAAGGTCATCGGCGATCTGCAGTTGTCGTACAACAAGGCCCGTCAGGCCGCGATTACCAAAGAACTCAGCGAAATCGTCGGAGGCGCGGCGGCCGTCTGAGCCCCGCCCCTGCCACGCTCAAGCCAACCGAACAACCCAACATTCAGCGAATCAACGAGGTTCCGACATGCAACAAGGCCAGATCGTTCAGTGCATCGGCGCGGTGGTCGACATTCAGTTCCCGCGTGAGGCCATGCCCCGCGTCTATGACGCGCTGGTGCTTGCCGACGCCGGCGACAGTCTGGCCGAAAAGGGCCTGACCTTCGAAGTGCAGCAGCAGCTCGGTGACGGCGTCGTCCGGACCATTGCGCTGGGCTCCTCAGACGGCCTGCGTCGCGGCATGCCGGTCAACAACACCGGTGCCGGCATCTCGGTGCCGGTGGGTGAGGCCACTCTGGGCCGGATCATGGACGTGCTGGGTCGCCCGATCGACGAAGCCGGCCCGATCAAGACCGAAGAGCGCCGCGCCATTCACCAGGCTGCGCCCAAGTTTGCGGATCTGTCGCCTTCGGTGGAGCTGCTGCCCACCGGCATCAAGGTGATTGACCTGATCTGCCCGTTTGCCAAAGGCGGCAAGATCGGTTTGTTCGGCGGCGCTGGCGTGGGCAAGACCGTGAACATGATGGAGCTCATCAACAACATCGCCAAGCAGTACTCCGGTTACTCGGTGTTTGCGGGCGTGGGTGAGCGTACCCGTGAGGGCAACGACTTCTATCACGAGATGGAAGAGTCCAAGGTGCTCGACAAGGTGGCCATGGTGTTCGGCCAGATGAACGAGCCCCCGGGCAACCGCCTGCGCGTGGCACTGACCGGCCTGACCATGGCCGAGCGCTTCCGTGACGAAGGCAAGGACATCCTGTTCTTCGTTGACAACATCTACCGTTACACCCTGGCCGGAACCGAAGTGTCCGCGCTGCTGGGCCGTATGCCTTCCGCCGTGGGCTACCAGCCGACGCTGGCCGAAGAGATGGGCCGCCTGCAGGAGCGCATCACCTCCACCAAGGTCGGCTCGATCACCTCGATCCAGGCCGTGTACGTGCCTGCCGACGACCTGACCGACCCGTCGCCCGCCACCACCTTCGGCCACCTTGACGCTACCGTGGTGCTGTCGCGAGACATCGCCGCACTGGGAATCTACCCCGCCGTGGATCCGCTGGACTCCACCTCGCGCCAGGTGGATCCGCACATCATCGGCGAAGAGCACTACAGCATCACCCGTCGTGTTCAGGCCACCCTGCAGCGCTACAAAGAGTTGCGCGACATCATCGCGATTCTGGGCATGGACGAGCTGTCGCCTGATGACAAGCTCGCCGTGGCCCGTGCCCGTAAGATCCAGCGTTTCCTGTCGCAGCCCTTCCACGTGGCCGAGGTCTTCACCGGCTCGCCGGGCAAGTTCGTGCCTCTGAACGAAACCCTGCGCGGCTTCAAGATGATCGTCGACGGCGAGTGCGATGCACTGCCGGAGCAGGCCTTCTACATGGTCGGCACCATCGACGAGGCCATCGAGAAGGCCAAGACCCTGAAGTGATCCATAGGACGACCGCCCCATGAGCACCATTCACGTCGACGTGGTCAGCGCCGAAGAGTCCATCTTCGAAGGCGAGGCCGAATTCGTCGCGCTTCCGGGCGAAACCGGCGAACTGGGCATCTACCCGCAGCACACGCCTCTGATCACCCGCATCCGCCCTGGTGCGGTGCGGATCAAGGTGGCGGGTCAGGCTGCCGAGGAGTTCGTCTTTGTGGCGGGCGGCATCCTCGAAGTACAGCCTAACCGGGTCACGGTTCTGGCCGATACCGCCATTCGGGGTCATGACCTCGATGAAGCCAAGGCCGAGGAAGCCCGCAAGGCAGCCGAAGAAGCGCTGCAAAACCGCAGCGCCGATATCGACTACGCCAAGGCCCAGGCCGAGCTGGTGGCCGCCATGGCCCAGATTGCGGCCATCCGCAAGCTCAAGGGCCGCGGCTGACGAGGTTCGCTACCGCTCAAGTGCCGCAAAACGTTCGATAGGACGCGGTCACTTCTTTAGCAGCGGGTTGTGCGAAGCGGTCGAACCCCGGTTCATCGCTGAAAGGCTCGCGTAGCGCCTCGAGCAGGCGCTCGAAGGGCACCATGCGGGCCTCTTCCGAGGCCGCCTTCAGGGCATCTTCCACCCAGTGATTGCGCGCGATGATGCGCGGATTCACGGCCCGCATGGCCTGCGCCCGTGATGCGGTGCGGCCGCTGCGCTCTCGTTGATCTTCCGAAGCGCACACCGCCTGCCAGCGGGCCAGCCAGGCGCGAAGTGCATCGATATCGCTGAAGAGCCGCTGCAGACGCGACTCACCGCCCACTGCACGGGCACCCTCTGGTTCGACCGCATGGCCAGATCGCCCGCCTGCTTGATCAGAACGCTCGCCCGCTTGATCAGAACGATCGGCCGCATGATCAGCAAGCAGTCGCCAGGCCAGGGTGTAGTCGACTTTCTGGCTCTGCAACAGCCCAAGCCAGTCATCGATCAGGACCTGAACCACCGTGCCCTCGTCGCCACGAAGACCGAGCTTCGCGCACTGCCCGGCAAAGAGCGCCTGCTGGTAGAGCGGCTGAAAGCCTTCAAGAATGCCGGTGGCGACACTCACTGCCTCGTCGGTGTTCTCTGAAAGCAATGGAAGCAGGCACTCCGCAAAGCGGCTGAGATTCCACACCGCAATCGCAGGCTGATTCTTGTAGGCATAGCGCCCGTACAGATCAATGGAGCTGAACCAGCGATCAGGATCGTAGTCTTCGAGAAAGGCGCAGGGGCCGTAATCGATGGTTTGACCGGAAATGGTCATGTTGTCGGTGTTCATCACGCCATGGATGAAACCCAGGTTCATCCACTGTGCGAGCAAGCGAGCCTGCCGCGCCACAACAGCCTTGAGAAATTCAGCGTAACGCTGCGCAGGGGCCCACTCCAAAAGCGCTGAATCATGTCGACGGATGGCATAGTCAGCCAGACGCTGCACCTGCTCATACTCACCCCGCGCGGCAAAGTACTGAAAGCTGCCGACCCGCAGATGGCTCTGGGCCACCCGCGCAAGCAAGGCGCCGGGCAGGACCTCCTCCCGAAAGATCGGCTCGCCTGTGGAGACCACCGCAAGCGCGCGCGTGGTGGGCACACCGAGCGCATGCAGGCTCTCGCTCACCAGAACCTCACGCAACATCGGGCCGATCGCCGCCTTGCCATCGCCTCCGCGCGAGAACGGTGTGCGACCGGAGCCCTTGAGGGCAATGTCGTAGCGCTCGCCCTGAGCCGAAACGATTTCGCCCAGAAGCAGGGCGCGACCGTCACCAAGACGGGGCGAAAAATTGCCAAATTGATGTCCGGCGTAGGCCTGCGCGACAGGGCGGATGTCGGGTGAAAGTGCATTGCCGCAACACCAGCGCGCCAGCGACTGCGCATCCAGCGAACCACCCGCAGGCGCAAGCAAACCGGCGAGCCCCACTTCGGCAGCAAGGCCAGGATTGAAAAATACCAACTCGGGCCTGGGCGCCTCTGCAGCCTTCCAGGGGATGCAAAAGCCTTCGCCAAGTTCGCGAAGGAAGGAATGATCGAGGGGCTGAACGATGCTTGAGCTCATGTGAGCATCATAGAAGATTGCTGCCAGGGCCCCGGAACAGATCTGAAATCATGATCACTGCATCCGGAAACGCGAGTGGCGACACCTGGCCCAGGAGATCCAGAGTCTGCGTGGCGCCGTAGTCGGAACCCGCAGGCGAGCGATAGACCTCAAGCACCTGCTCGCGCACATTGACGATCCAGAACTCTTGCACGCCATGGAAGGCATAAAGCGGCCGTTTGACGTCGCGATCGAAGCTCAGGCTCGCATCGGAAACTTCAATGACAAGCAAGGTGTCCTCGGCGTTTGGCCGACCCGCCCCCGAGCGAAGAAAACGGGAAGGCAACAGCGCAATATCGGGCTGCGGCGCAGATGCCTCACCAAGAACGAGAGTCAGGTTGGCGGCAATTCTGGCGGCGCTGCCGACTGCCCGATAAAGAGCAAGCAGCGTCATGTCGGCACAAAATTGATGAGACTCGCCAATAGGGGCCATATCGAGT
>JBMSOD010000090.1:0-10904 GCA_049422085.1 Burkholderiaceae bacterium | reverse complement strand
GGCCGCTGGACCCGCCCAGCGGGTCGGCGTAGGGGCTGAGGGCATCGAACGCGCGGCCGGTCGGCGGTTGCTGGACCAGCTCGACGGTGATGCCGTCGGGATCACGCAGATAGGCCACGAGCTTGCCCGCCAGCGGTCCGTCGGCGATCTCGCGCACGGCCCGGAGCATGGCCTCGCGTTCAGGCCGATGCACACCATCGACCGCATGCGGCTGACTCACCACGCCCGACAGGTCCATCGGTGCATTCATGATCACTCCGACAGAGAAATCGAAAACGGAATCGGGTTGCGCATGGTGTTCGCGACCGGCGAATAGACATTCGCGTGTTGCACGATTTCGTCCAGGGTTTCGCGGCTGGCGTCACCCTCGATCACCACCTTCACGCGAATATCCTGAAAGCCCATCTCAGGCGGGGTTTTCTGAAGGGCACCGCCCGCACCCCAGGCTGCGGGATTGCCGATGTCGCCTTCAAGAAAGAGTTCGAGCCTGCTCAGACGCACCTGCTTCCAGGTGGCCACCGCGGTGATGCCAACCGCAAGGCAGCCCCCGAGCGCGGACAGCACGATTTCGCCCGGCGCCGGAGCGGTGTCCTGACCGAACAGATGCAGAGGCTCATCCACCACCACGGGCGCGTGCTGGCCCACATAGCTCAGCGTGCGGTACTGGCCTTCAGTCACGGTGTGGACCTTGTTGGTGCCACGACTGGCAGGGTTGTTGCGGCCCTTCTCGGCAAAAGCCATCAGGCCTTCACGATCGATCGGGCGCAGATAGGTCTTGACAGTGGTCGGGGCGGACGGGGTTTCAAAGACGGCGGACATGAAGCACTCCAGACAGAGGATGGATGGGAGCAAAGGGCTCCCTGGCCTCTTTGCACCCTGTCCTCTTTGCAATGCGCGTGCCACTCGGCGGCCACGGGGGGTTTCCCTCAGGAAACACGGTCGGAACAGGCCTTTTCGGAGGTCAGGTCCGCGTCAAAACATCCACCGCGCTGCTGCGCTGTCCGTATTTGTCGATCTTTGTCGACCTTTGTTGTTATGCGTCGAGGATTGTCGATCCGTATCGCCGCCACCGGTAGGCGAACTGTCGCGGCGTCAGCCCGAGCGCGCGCGCAGCACGGGACTGATTTCCATGATGACGACGCAAGACCTCGCGCAACTCCTCGGCAGAATGGGAGTCGATCGACCGATAGTCACGAAGTTCGGCCTGCGACCTCGCGCCCAGTTCGGGCACAGCAGGCGTCAGGCTCTGGGATTCAGCCCAGGCGGCAAGTGCATCCGCGCTGAGCTGGGTCGCGTCGGACAACAGCACCGCGCGCTCGATCAGGTTGCCAAGCTCGCGAATATTGCCGGGCCAGTCCTGCTGCTCGAGCCACTGCAGGGCCTGCGGCGCAAGATGCACATTGCGCTGATGCTCCTGATTGGCCCGACTCAGGAAATGCAGGGCCAGGGCTCGGATGTCCTGCCGCCGTTCGCGCAGGGCCGGTAAACGCAGCGGCACCACATTCAGGCGGTAGTAGAGGTCCTGCCGAAAGCGACCAAGCTCCACGTCCTGCGCCAGGGATCGATGCGTCGCGGCCACCAGTCGCACATCGATGGCAATTTCATGGCGGCCACCCAGACGAACCAGGGTGCGCTCCTGAAGGGCACGCAGCAGTTTGGACTGCATGGCCAGGGGCAGTTCCCCGATCTCGTCCAGAAAGAGCGTACCGCCATGCGCCCGCTCGAACCATCCGGCCCGGGCCGAGGCCGCCCCGGTGAACGCGCCCTTCTCATGACCGAAAAGCTCGGACTCAAAGAGTGTCTCGGGAATGGCCGCGCAATTGACCTTGATGAAGGGGCCGTCACGACGCGGGCTGGCCCGATGCACGGCGCGGGCAAAGAGTTCCTTGCCCGTGCCCGACTCACCCAGCAGCAGCACCGTGGCACTGGATCCGGACACCCGGTCGAGATCCTGCAGGCATTTGAGCAAGGCGGGCGAGCTTCCGACGATCCCTTCACGAGATGCCGCTGCTGCAAGAGCTTCGCGAAGCAGCGCATTCTGGGCTTGCAATGCCTCGGTCTCCTTGCGCACCAGCGACTCGAGTTGAAGCACCTGCCCCGCCAGCGTGGCCAGCAGGCGAAGCAGGGCCAGGTCATCGCTCAGCGCGCGCTGGCGACTGCGAATGCGGTGGCAGGCCAGTACGCCGACCGTTCGCCCTTCGATCGTCACCGGAAAAGCAAGAAAGGCCACGGTCTGGGGCGGCAACTGATCGCGCCGGACGCAGCGAAACAGGAAGCGCGGCTCCTGGTCGATGTCCTGCACGATGACCGACTGCCCGGTGGCCAGCACCAGTCCGGTGATGCCTTCGCCCGGGGCATAACGTCCGCGCGCCACTTCGGTGCGGGTCAGGCCATAGGCATGCGCGATGCGGGCGCCCGCCCCAGCCTCGCCATCGAGCAGAACCAGACGTCCGCGATTCAGGCCGAGGAGCTCACTGAGCAGATGCAGCATTTCGCGCAGCACCACATCGGGAGCCAGGCTCTTGCCAATCAGCTTGAGCACCTCCGAGAGCAGCAGGCGCTCCTGGGCAAGGCCGGTATCGGGCGCAGTACGGGTGGGGCGGGGTGATTTCATGGCAGTGCCAGTGCAAGAATCAAGCCATCAGACCCACCTCACGCCCGTGATTCATGCCCGTGACAAGCGGGCGTCATTTAAGGACACTAGCGTCGTTGCTATGAACGAAGAAGCAACGCGACAAAGTCATAAGAATTCAAGAGACGAGACAGGGCCATCACCTGCGCCCAATCTCAAACACAGGAGACCATCATGAGCCTCAGCATTCCACGCCGACGAATCGTGAGTTCCCTCGCCGCCACCGGCCTTGCGGGCAGTGCACTGTCGGGCGCACACGCCCAGGCCTGGCCCTCCAAGCCCATCCGCATCTTTGTGGGCTTCGTGCCGGGCGGCACCACCGATCCTTATGCCCGTGTGTACGGAGAAATCATGAGCCGTAAGCTGGGGGTGCCGGTGGTGGTCGAGAACCGCCCGGGTGCCGGAGGCATGGTTTCCCTTCAGACGCTGGCCCGGGAGGCGGCCGATGGCCACACCATCGGCATCACCACCTCGACCTCGCTCTGGGGTGCGCGCGCCTTGTACAAAAAGATGCCCTATGACGCCGACAAGGACTTCGCCCCCCTGGGCTGGTTCCCGGTCGGCCCCCTGCTGATGGCCATCCCCGCCTCGCTGCCGATCAACAGCGTGCAGGAGTGGGTCGACTACGCGAAAAAGACCCCGGTCACCATGGCGAGCTACAACCCGGCCTCCGTTCCGCATCTGGCCGCGGAGGAATTCAACAAGCGCTATGGCACCAAAGTGAATGTGGTGCATTACAAGGGCGAAGGACCGCAATGGGTCGATGTGGCCACCGGCGTGGTGCAGGCGGGCATCGGCAGCTATGTGGCGCTCGCCCCGCATATTGCGAGAGGGACCGTGAAGGTACTGGCCTCGGTGGGCCCGGAGCGCTCGCCCAAGCTGCCGAATGTCAAAAGCTTTATGTCCCAGGGCTTTGATGGCGAGATCTTCAGACTGGCTGGAGGCCTGCTCATGGTGGCCCCGGCCGCCACGCCCGAACCCGTGCTGCAGCGCATCTCGCAGATTTTCACCGAGGGCGCCGACGACCCCAAGGCGGCATCGCTGCGCGAGAATTTTGCGATCGAGGACAAGCCCACCACCCGCGACGAAGCCCTGCGCAAGTGGCGTGACGAAGCCCCAGTCTGGATCCGCCTCACGCAGTCCCTGGGCATTACGCTTGACTGAGGCCGAGAGCTCAGGTCCAGCCGTGCCGCCGGGTGAAGGCCATCTTCACCCATTGCGCGGCCAGCAGGTAGCTCAGCACCATGCCCGCGACGAAGGCCCAGAAGAACGCGGGGAGAGACTGAAACTGCAACTCTGGTGCGAGCGGCCCCATGGGCAGCCATACGGCCAGAGCAAGCACCAGTACGCTGCTCAGCATCAGGACGGGGGCTGCACGGCTTTGCAGCATGGGGATGCGGGCCGTGCGCAGGCTATGAACCACCAGGGTCTGCGTGATGAGGCCCACCACGAACCAGCCTGACTGGAACACGCCCTGGGCCGCAGGGCTGTTTGCCTGGAACACGAACCACAGGGTGGCAAAGGTCAGGAGATCGAAGACCGAGCTGAGCGGCCCGAACCACAGCATGAAGCGCCACAGATCGGGCGGGTGCCAGCGGCGTGGCTCGCGCAGTTCCTCCTCGTCCACCGTATCGAAAGGCATGGCCACCTGTGACAGGTCATAGATGAGGTTCTGCAACAGCAGGTGCACCGGCAGCATGGGCAGAAAGGGCAGCACCATGCTCGCCACCAGAACTGACAGGGCATTGCCCAGGTTTGAACTGGCTGCGATGCGAAGGTACTTGTGCAGGTTGGCCACCGTGCGACGGCCCTCCATCACACCTCGCTCCAGGATGAGCAGACTTTTTTCAAGCAGCACGATGTCCGCAGCCTCGCGGGCGATATCCACGGCCGCATGCACCGAGATGCCGACATCGGCAGCATTCAGGGCCGCTGCGTCATTGATGCCATCGCCCAGAAAGCCGACCACCTGGCCGCGGGCCCGCAGTGCCTTCACGATGCGCTCCTTGTGCAGGGGCGTAAGCTGAGCAAAGACCCGATGCTCTGCAACCGCCTTCATCAGCCCGGCCTCATCCATGCGGTCGATCTCGGCACCGGTGCAGGTCCGACCTTCGGGCAGGCCCACCTGCGCGCAGACATGGCGGGTCACCCGCGGGTTGTCACCCGTCAGCACCTTGATCTCGATGCCATGGGCCCGAAGGGCTTCAAGCGCACGCGCGCTCGATCTTTTCGGAGGGTCCTGGAACACCAGAAATCCCTCGAGCACCAGGTCATGCTCATCCAGGGCGTGACATTGCGTGGTCCCCGCCGTCATGTCGCGGCTGGCCAGTGCGATCACCCGAAGTCCGGCTGATTCGAAAGGCTCGAGGGTGTGCATGATCTCCTGACGCAGGGGTTCATCCAGGGCAAGCACCTGAGCTTGGCGTCTCGCACTCGAACAGACCGATACAAGCTCATCGATCGCGCCCTTGGTGATCAGCAGGGGGCCCTTGGCGACGCCGTCAGGCCTGTCGTTCACACTCATCGGACCCATCAGCACCGACATGCGCCGCCGGGTGAAATCGAAGGGCGCTTCATCGAGCTTCACCCAGTGCCCCTGGAGGCCATCCTCATCCATGCCGGGCAGGCGAGCGGCCTGCCCTTCAATGGCCCGATCCATGGGATTGCGCAGACCGCTCTGATGATGGCTGTTGAGCCAGGCGAGTGCGAGCACCTCCGTTGAATCAGCGCCGAAGGGATCGATCCAGTGCATCAGCACCAACCGGTCCTCGGTGAGCGTGCCGGTCTTGTTGGTGCAGAGCACCTCCATTGCGCCCAGGTCGTGAATGGCCTCCAGCCGCTTGACAATCACCTTGCGCCTCGAGAGCACCAGCGCGCCTCGGGCCAGCGTGGACGTCACCACCATCGGCAGCATTTCGGGCGTGAGACTCACGCCCACTGCCAGTGCGAAGAGTGCGGCCTGAAGGACATCCCCCTTGGTCAGGTAGTTCAGTGCAAAGACCGCCGGCACCATGGCCATCACCACCCGAAGCAGCAATCCGCCGACCTGACTGACATTGGCCTGAAATGCCGAAGGGGCCTGTGGCGCCTCGATCGCATGACGGGCCATCACGCCGAAGGAGGTCCTGTCGCCGGTCGTCAGGACCAGGGCCACAGCCGTACCCGAGACCACATTCGTACCGGTGAGCAGCAGATTGATGCGGTCGCTGGGGTCGGTCGCAGTGACTGCGCGCTTGTCGACCGGCATGGATTCGCCTGTGAGCGCAGCCTGCGACACGCACAGGTCGTCGGCTTCGATCAGGCGGCAATCGGCGGGAATGAGGTCCCCTGCACTCAGCACGATGACATCGCCCGGAACGAGTCTGGATGAAGGCAGCCTTAGCGGACGGGTCGCTTCCGGACGACGAACCAGAACATGGTGAGCCACCCAGGCCCGAAGCGCATGACTGGCGTTCTGTGCACGGGTCTCCTGCACGAAGCGCAGCGCGGTCGAGAGGGTGACCATGGCCACGATGGTGCCTGCCGACCCCGCGCTATCGGTCAGCACAGAGACCAGGGCAAGCGCACTCAGCAGAAGATTGAACGGATCTCTGAAGCAGCGCCACAGATGGATCCACCAGGGCAGGCGTTGCTCATGCGACAGCACATTGGGCCCGAACTGCTTTCTGCGTGCTTGAGCCTGACGCGCACTGAGGCCCTGGGCACGAGAACCCAGGGCATGAAACAGCGCCTCGAGCGGCTCGCTCGAGGCATGAGACAGGGATGACCGAAGGGCTTCGGCCTCTGGTGACCCCGAAGGGCGGCTGTCTTCAGCCACCCACGGGAACGAAACGATCCTGGTTGTCGCTCAGCCAGCGGCGCGAGGCCTCGGCATCATGCTGAGCGGGATGGAAGTCAGAGCGCAGGTAGTCCTTCCAGGCACCGAACATCTGACGGGCAAAGCCCTGTCGGCCGAACAGCATCGATGCCGCGCTGCGCCAGGTTGAAAACTTCCAGAGGGTTCCATCGCGTCGCAGGTTCGACACCGTCTGGCTCATGACATCCTTTGCGAACATCAGGCTCACACGGCGGAACCACTTGAGACGCCACTGCTCGTCACCGCCTAAGGCCTTGTACAGATCGAAGGCCGTGCAGCGATGCTCGGCCTCCTCGGCGCTGTGCCACAGCCAGAGGGTGGCGAGTCGGGGATCCTGAGAGCCCAGCCATTGCGGATTCCTGAGCATCCACTCGGCGAGGATGGCCGTGAAGTGCTCGTTGGCGGCCGTGATGCCCAGGGCATGACGAACATCAGCGCCTTCGAGCGCCTGCATGCGGGCCTGCGCGCGCGGCCCCCATTCGTTGACCAGTCCGAGCGCGGCGAGGTGCTCGTTGTAGAGCGAGTGAAGCCGACGGTGGGTGGCTTCCTGGCCGATAAAGCCCTGCACTTCTTCTTTGAAGCGCTCCTGCTGATCAGCAGGCAGTGCCTTGAATCCGGCACGGACCGCATCGATGAAGAACTGCTCACCCACAGGAAAGCTCATCGACAGGGCATTGAAGAAGGCGCTGCGAAAGGCGTCTGCATCGCACCAGTGGCGCGCGATCGGCGCTTTCATGTCAACCAGCAGACGGCGAACAACGAGATCGGTCATGGTGTGTCCTGAAACTCTAAAAAAAGAGGCAAATCCGGCTGGTACTCATCGGTACCATTTCGAGATCTTCTCTCGGGGTCGTGGTACTGTCAAGTACCGTTCATCCTTTCGTCATGTCAGACCGCAAGACGCTCGCACGCCCCGACCGAGCTGGGCAGACCAGTCCGGACGCCCCTTCGGATCCGAGCGGCCATCGCCGCCGCCTGTTGCAGGGCATGGCGCGGGCCATTGCCCAGCGGGGCTATGCCGACACCACCCTGGCCGATATCGTGCGCGAGGCCAATGTCTCGCGACGCACCTTCTATGAGCATTTCAAGGACAAGGCCGACTGTCTGATCGCGCTCTATGAAGCCTCGAACCGGACCGCCCTGAATGTGCTGAGAGAGGCCATCGATCCAGCGGCCAGCTGGCCCGTCCAGGTCGAAATGGCGCTGGCGGCCTATCTCAGGCAACTGGCCGACAACCCGGTGCTCACCCGCTCCCTTTTTGTCGACATCCTGAACCTTGGCATCGCCGGACAGCAGGCGCGGCGTCGGGTCTTCAATGAACTCGCGGAATTCATCGTGCAGGTTGCCCGGCCTGCATCAGGGCGACGTCGCCTGCTGGGTCGCGACGAGGCACTTGCCCTGGTGGGCGCCATCAATGAGCTCGTTCTCGAGCGGCTCGAAAATGAGGCCTCTGCGGTACAGGCAGCCCGGCGACTCGAAGCGCTGGCCCCGCTTTGCGCACAACTCGTCCAGCGTCTGGCCGACTGAGCGCGAGAGCAGCTGAAATCGGGCTATAGTGCCGCTGCAGACAGCGCTGCGCCTGTCTCAAACCCACAACGAGACCCGGCCCGAAGTGGTCGGGACTGCATCAAGGAGACTCTCATGCACAAGATCGACGGCCATTGCATGGCTGGGCCCAATCGAGGCTGGCGTGGTTTGCTGGCCATGACTGCGGCCAGTGTTTTCGTCACTGCGCTGACGCTGGGCACCAGTGCTTCGGTGCAGGCGCAGGAGTATCCCAACAAACCGCTTCGCTTCGTGGTGAGCTCGCCTGCGGGTGGCGTGGTCGACATCCGGGCACGCCGCTTCGGGCAGCGCCTGACCGAACTGCTCAAGCAGCCCATCCTGGTCGAGAACAAGCCCGGTGCATCGACCACGATTGGTGCCGAGTTCGTTGCCAAGAGCGCGCCCGATGGCTATACCGCACTCTTTGGTGGCAATACCGAAACCGTGTGGGTCAATGCGCTTGACATGCCTGCGCGTTACGACCCGGCCAAGGATCTGGTGCCGGTGGCGCAATTCACGCTCGGCTACCCCGTGCTGGTCGTCAACGCCAACTTCGGACCCAAGACGCTGGCCGAACTCGTGACCTGGGCGAAAGCCAATCCCGGCAAGCTGCTCTGCGGCACGTCGGGCCATGGCAGCGGACAGCACTTCACCTGTGAGATCCTGGCCCGTTCGGCGGGCATCAAGCTGCAGACTGTGCCCTACAAGGGCACTGGCCCCATGCTGCAGGACACGGCTGCCGGACAGGTTCACATTTCGATTGGCTTTCTGGCCGAAGTGGACAAGCAGTACATCACCCCGGGCCGCGTGATTCCTCTGGGCGTGCTGGGCCCCAGGCGTCTGGCCCGCTTCCCGGATCTGCCCACCATGGCCGAGCAGGGCTACCAGAACTTCGAACTGCTCTCCTGGACCGGCCTGTTCGTCCCGGCGGGCACACCCCAGGCGGTGATCAACCGGCTCAACGCCGAAATTACCAAGGTGGTCAAAGAGCCTGACTTTGTGGCCTGGCTGGGTCAAACCGGCAGCGACGTGGTCACGCCCACCCCCGAGCAGTTCCGTGACTTTGTCCGCACCGAGATGAACCGCTGGAAGGCGCGTGCCGACGAATACGGCATCAAGGCCGAAAAGCAGTAAGCAACCGCCGAGCGACTGCGCTGTCGGCGTGTTCAGCCCAGCGCAGATCGAGCTCGGTCAGGCCGCCGGCATCATGGGTGGTCAGCCGGATACGCACCCGGTTGTAGACATTGAACCATTCCGGATGGTGGTTCAGACGCTCGCTGACCAAGGCCATTTCGCTCATGAATCCGAACGCAGCGGCGAAATCCTCGAATTTCAGTTCGCGTTCGATGGCCCGGCCTTCATCGGCAAGAGTCCAGTGGGCAAGGTGTTCAGGCAAAGAAATCATGTCGATGACCTTGATCTGCTGATTGTTCATGTCCCATCCATCGCATACCGGCAGCCCTGCCAGCATCCCCTTCCCTGAGGCTCTGCGCTTCTGGTTCAAGCTTGGCTGCATCAGTTTCGGCGGCCCTGCCGGGCAGATTGCGCTGATGCATCGCGAACTGGTCGAGCAGCGACGCTGGATCTCGGAGCGCCGCTTTCTGCACGCACTCAACTATTGCATGGTGCTGCCCGGACCCGAAGCCCAGCAGCTGGCCACCTATCTGGGCTGGCTGATGCACCGCACCTGGGGCGGCATTGTGGCCGGTACGCTCTTCGTGCTGCCCTCGCTGGCGATTCTGGTGGCTCTGTCCTGGATGTACATGGCCTGGGGCGACCATCCCGTGATGGCCGGGCTGTTCAATGGCATCAAACCTGCCGTGCTGGCCATTGTGCTGCAGGCCACCCATCGTCTGGGCACACGCACCTTGCGTCATCCGCTGCATTGGGCCTTCGCGCTGGCCGGACTGCTCTGTCTCACGCTGGCAGTGCCGTTTCCGCTGGTGATCATCGTAGCCGGCTGCCTTGGATGGGCACTGGGGCGCTGGTCTCCAGGCCCCTTCACCTCTCCTGCCACCACAACGGCCACCGCCACTCCCACGGCTGTCTCACCTTCAGCATCGATGCCCTCCCTGGCCTCGACTCACAGCGGGCATCACGAAGGCAGCGCTGAAGCGCCCCCCGCGCAGACCATCGTCTGCATCATCGACGACCACACGCCAACCCCAGACCATGCGCAGCCCTCGCGCGCCCGACTGCTCACGGTGCTGGGCGCGGGCCTCGCCCTGTGGGTCCTGCTGATGCTGGGGGTCCATGCATTCGACGATGCGAAGGGCACATTGCGCACCATGGGCGAGTTCTTCACTCAGGCGGCGCTGGTGACATTTGGTGGCGCCTACGCCGTCCTGCCCTATGTGGTGCAGGGCGCAGTCGAGACCCATGGCTGGTTGAGCGGGCCGCAGATGATCGATGGACTGGCCCTGGGCGAGTCCACGCCAGGCCCGCTGATCATGGTCGTGGCCTTTGTCGGCTTCCTGGGCGGCTGGGGCCAGGCCGTGCTGGGGCCGACATCCCTGCTGGCGGGCGGCATTGCTGGCGCCTGCGTGGCCACGGCCTTCACCTTTCTGCCTTCGTTCATCTTCATCCTGGCGGGTGGTCCCTTTGTGGAAGCCACACGCGATCGGCTGGGCTTCACAGCGCCGCTCGCTGCAATCTCGGCGACCGTGGTGGGCGTCATCGCGCATCTGGCCCTGTTCTTTGCGAGCCATGTCCTCTGGCGTGACCAGAGCCTCGACCTGCGCGCCCTGGCGCTCACCCTGATCGCCTTTCTGATGCTGGTGGTCTGGCGACTGAATGTGCTGTGGGTGCTCGGGATCAGTGCGATGGCAGGGCTGCTGCTATCGCTCTGAACGCAGTCCCGCAGAGGCGTTG
>JBMSOD010000089.1:0-11006 GCA_049422085.1 Burkholderiaceae bacterium | reverse complement strand
GTGGTCGACGACACCGAGGCGGCCCGTCAGGAAGTCGCCGCACGTGGCGGGCGGCCGATCGAGGTGATCGAGGGCCCGATGATGCAGGGCATGAACATCGTGGGCGACCTCTTCGGCGAGGGCAAGATGTTCCTGCCTCAGGTGGTGAAGTCGGCCCGCGTCATGAAGCAGGCCGTGGCCCATCTGGTGCCCTACATCGAGGCCGAAAAGGCCGCTGCTGGGGATTCCCGTGCGCGAGGCAAGATCGTGATCGCCACCGTCAAGGGCGATGTGCATGACATCGGCAAGAACATCGTGACGGTGGTGCTTCAGTGCAACAACTTCGAGGTGGTCAACATGGGCGTCATGGTGCCCGCCACCAGGATTCTCGAGACCGCCCGCGCCGAGAATGCCGACATCATCGGGCTCTCTGGCCTGATCACGCCCTCGCTTGAAGAAATGGCGCATGTGGCTGCCGAGATGGAGCGCGACCCCTGGTTTCGCGAGCGCAAGGTGCCCCTGCTGATTGGCGGGGCGACCACCTCGCGCGTTCATACCGCCGTCAAGATTGCGCCGCACTACAGCGGGCCGGTCATTCATGTGACCGACGCGTCGCGCTCGGTGCCGGTGGCGCAAAACCTGGTGTCCGATGATGCGCGTGTGAATTTTCTGACCGAACTCGGTGCTGACTACGAGCGCCTTCGCGAACAGCATGCCGGCCGCAAAGGACCCCCCTTGCTGCCGATCGAACTGGCTCGCGCCAACGCGCCGCGGCTTGACTGGGGCGGTGCGGCAGGCCATCAGCCGGTGCGACCCAAGTTCGTCGGCCGGCGCGAGTTTCGCAACTTCGATCTGGCAGAGATTGCTCGCTATATCGACTGGCAGCCCTTCTTTCAGACCTGGGATCTGCATGGCGCTTACCCCGCGCTGCTCAGTGATCCCGTGGTGGGCGAATCCGCCCGCAAGGTGCTGGCTGATGGCCAGGCCATGCTCAAGCGGATCATCGAAGGCCGCTGGCTGAGTGCGAGTGCCGTCGTGGCCTTCCTGCCTGCCGCTTCGGTCGGCGATGACATCGTGGTCTACACCGATGAATCACGCACGCAGGTGGCTTTCACCTGGCACGGGCTGCGTCAGCAGAATGCCAAGCGCGAGGGCGTGGACAACAAGTGCCTCTCGGATTTCATTGCGCCGCTCGAGATCAAGGGGCAGCGAAGCGGTATCGAAGACTGGATCGGCCTCTTTGCAGTCACGGCCGGCCTGGGCGCGGATGAGCGTGCTGCGCGTTTCGAGGCCGCCCATGACGACTACTCTGCGATCATGGTCAAAGCCCTGGCCGACCGACTGGCCGAAGCCTTTGCCGAATGCATGCATGAGCGTGTGCGCAAGGACCTCTGGGGCTATGCCCCTGCGGAGCAGCTGAGCAATGACGACCTGATCGCCGAGCGCTATCTGGGCATCCGGCCTGCGCCCGGGTATCCCGCGTGTCCGGAGCATGGCATCAAGCAGCCAATGTTTGAAGCGCTGCGCGCGACCGAGATCGGCATGGGGCTGACCGAGTCGATGTCCATGACCCCCGCCGCAAGCGTGTCGGGCTTCTATCTTGCCCATCCGCAGGCGCAGTACTTCAACGTGGGCCGTATCGGCGAGGACCAGTTGCAGGACTATGCTCGTCGAAGTGGCCGAGGCATTGACGAGCTTCGCCGGGCGCTGGCCCCTTCCTTGTCCTGACTGAATTGTTCTGACCGAAATGACTTCTGATTCTTCAGCGCAGTCGCTGGTTCCCGCGTCGGTTGCGAGCGATATTCCCGAGGGCTTTGTTCGTCTCATGCTGGGCGAAAACCCTTTTGTCGATTCCATCGGCCCGCTCTACGGCCATCGCGAAGAGGGCCTTGCCGGTCGTCTGGTGCTGGGTCTTCGCATTGAAAAGCGCCACTGCAGCCCCTCGGGATTTGCCCATGGCGGCCTGCTCATGACTTTGGGTGACATGCTGCTGGTGCTGGGCGCCAATGTGCAGACCAACGTCAATCGCTTCATGACCACCGTGCACCTGACCGGAGACTTCATGCAGGCCGTGCCCACGGGCGCCTGGATCGAAGGGCGCCTTCAGGTGTTGCGCACCACCAAGTCGCTCATCTTCTGTCAGGGGCTTTACACTCTGAACGGCGAGCCTGTGCTCAGGGTCGACGGTATCGTCAAGCCGATTGGTGACGAGAAGCCTGCTGGCGCGTTGTTGCGATATTTCGGCGGCTGACCGGACCGGGCTTTAGCCGATACTCTCGTTCATTGATTCTCAGTTCGAGGAATGAGTCATGACTGCATCTTTCAAACGCCTGCTTATGGTCGGCCTCGTCGTGGCCGCAACGGCAGGTTGTGCTGCTGTCGACACTGCCAACAAATGGGGCAGTGACACCTGGATCACAAGCAAGGTCAAAGCCAATCTCTGTGGGGAACGGGGCGCGAGCACCTGCGCAGACATCAATGTCGAGACCCACAACGGGGTGGTGCAGCTCTCGGGATTTGCCAACAATCAGGCCGAGATCAATGCAGCGGTCGAGACAGCACGCAAGACGCCCGGAGTGAAGTCGGTCCGCAACGACGTCCGACTCAAGACCCGTTAAAGCCCATCGATCCAGGTCGAACGACTTGGGTCATCACACCTGCATCGACGTCGCTGCGTTCAGACGCCCCAGGTGATTTCCCTGCCCTTGGCCTGGGCGGCGCGAAGCATGTCGATCAGGGGCCAGGCGCGCTGGCGCAAGGTGATCGGTGGCGCAGCGGACGACTGGTCTTGACCCTGTGCGTCGTCAGCCTCGTCACCCCGCTGCCCGTCGGTTGCAAGCGGCTCGGCTTGCGAGGCCTCGGCCTCGACGGCCGCCTGCAGGGCCGCGATGGCCGGCCCCATCTGTTCTACCGTAAAGATACCCCTGGGCCCTGCGGATTTGCCGACGATGGCGAGCAGGCGTTCCGCAACGGGTGCGGTCATGACCACGGTACCCGTCGCCTTGGATTTGAATTCATACAGCATGTCAGCACTCCGGATTCGGAAAGAGTCATTGTTACCATGAACGCATGAATGACATGCGTTTGATTCGGGTGGCTCTGGCTTTTGTCATGGCGGGAATGCTGACGGCCTGCAGTCCTGATTACGACTGGCGACGGGTACAACCCGCCGATGGCGGTTTTGCAGCGATGCTGCCCGCTCGCCCTGCGAGCATGAGTCAGCAGGTCGCCCTCGATGGGATCGCCATCGAGATGACGCTGCATGGCGCGCGTGTCGATGACACCTCCTACACGGTCGGTGTCCTGCGCCTGCCGGATGAAACCCCTGCGACACGCGATCGTGTGCTTGCTGCGCTGCGCCAGTCCATGGTGGCCAATATCGCGGGGACGGAGTCCGCGTCCGATTCGGTCCAGGTACGCACCGAAGAAGGAAGCGGCCCGCAGATCGGTCGTCTGGAAGGCCTTCAGATCAAGGCCCGGGGCATGATGCGCAAGCAGCCTGCCGTGCTGACTGCCCGTTTCGTGGCGCGGGGCGATCGGATCTGGCAGGCGATGGTGCTGGCCCCGGAGGCGGCGAGTCAAAAGCGGGAGCATGACGACTCGGTGGCGCAATTTCTTGACGGCTTCGTGCTGATTGTCCGATGAGCTCGCCCTCTCGATCTTCAGCTTCGCAGGACACGGGTCCTGCCGAGGTGGCGCAACAGACCGGGGCAGCATCAGGCAATAGCTCAGCCCGGGGTCTGCTCGCTGTCCGCATCTTCGGCTGTCTTGCTGCCGGCTACTTCATGTCTTACGGCCTGCGCTCGGTCAATGCGGTGCTCGCGCCCGAACTCAGCGCCGATCTGGGCCTGAGCAATGCGCAGCTCGGATCCCTCTCCAGCGCCTATTTTCTGGCCTTCGCGCTGATGCAGTTGCCGCTCGGTGTCTGGCTCGATCGCTTCGGCCCAAGACGGGTCAATGCAGTGCTGATGGCCTTGGCTGGCCTGGGTTGCGCATGCTTTGCGATGTCGCAGACGGTCTCCCAGCTCTGGTTTGCGCGTGCGCTCATCGGCCTGGGTGTTTCGGCCGGACTGATGGCATCGCTTACCGCATTCCGACAATGGTTTGATCCCTCCCTGCAAACCCGGCTGGCCGCATGGATGCTGATGGCCGGGACTTCAGGTGTGCTCACCGCCACCGTCCCGGTGCATCGGGCCCTGCCCCTCTTGGGCTGGAGGGGTGTGTTCTGGGCTTGCGCCTTGCTATTGGCGCTGATCGCTGTGCTCATGTGGACGGTCATGCCCCGAGGTCGGGAGCAAGGCGCGGCATCAGCACCGGCAGGCGCGACAGTGGCCCCTGCGTCGGCGCCCCTGAGCTTTCTGGCCTCCATGGCCGGCTATGGTGCGGTCTTTCGCAATGGCTATTTCTGGAGGATGTCCATGACCGCGGGCATCGTCCAGGGTGGTTTCGTGGCCATGCAAAGCCTCTGGGTGGGTCCCTGGCTGAACCGAGTGCTGGGCTTTACGGGAGAGGCGGGGGCCGATCGGCTGTTCCTGTTCAACCTGGGTCTGCTACTCGCGTTTCTGGGCCTGGGCGTGGTGGCCCCGCGGGTCCCCGCGGAGCGTGCGGCACTGGCCCGCATTGTGGCCTGGGGCACCCTGGCGGTCGTGGTGTTCGAGGTGGTGATCGCGCTGAACACCGAGCCTGGGCGCTGGTGGCTGTGGATTGTCTTTGCCACGGCGGCCACGGTCTACACCCTGGTGCAGCCGCGCGTCGGTCTTGCCTTCCCGCCAGAGCTCGCAGGTCGTGCGCTGACCGGCTTCAATCTGGTGATTTTCAGCTGGATGTTTTTCAGCCAATGGGGCTTTGGCGTTGCAATCGACCTGATCCGCAATGCGGGCGTGGCCGAGGCCGAGGCCTTCCGGCGTGCTCTGCTGGGCCTGGCAGGTATCCATGGCCTGTGCCTGATGGTGTTCGTCGGCTGGCCGAAGCGCTGGGGCGGGAGGTGAGGTGGCCCTGGTGCCCTTAGTGACTCGATTGGTTTGAACGACCTGGGCTTCGCAAGGTGTCGCGAGTGATGCTGCGCACCCCTAGGCTGACCCCGATGCAGAGCAACAGGATCCCGACCATGGATAACCCGTCGGGGCTCTGTCCGCGCCACAGATAACCGTAGGCCAGTGCCGAGAGGGTTTCGAACACGATCAGCTGACCCCCCAGACTGGTCGGCAGGCGCTGTGCGGCCTGATTCCAGAGCAGGGTGCCCAGCCAGGATGCCAGCAGCCCGATGGCAAGCATCAGGCCGACGAAAGCCCAGGGCTGGCTACCCCAGGGCATGCGCTGATCCGGGGCTGGTGCGGGCGGCGTCAAGTCAGTGATGGCCGCAGACGCATTGACGGCGCCTGTCTCCGGCCCCAGAAAGATCCAGATCAGGCCCGCAATCAGGCTGCCCAGCAAGGCCAGAGGCAGGGTGGCCAGCCCCTGGGCCGTCGCCCAGGTGGCTGCGCTGTGCTGCGAATGTGCCTTCAGCCAGCGTGCATTGCGGATGGGATACCAGGTCCAGCAAATGACGGCGCCAAGTGCCAGAAGCCCCCCGGCGACCGGGGCCTGGCTGAGTCCGGCACCAGCCTCGCTGCGATGGACCAGCGCGATGCCTGCCCCGATGGCAAGGAGCGAAGGCCACAGCTTCGCCCAGGCGATCTCGCGCTGCTGAAGGTTGGCCGTGATGGCAATCACCACGGGCAAGGTGCCAATCAGCAGCGTGGGCAGGGGCACACCGGCAAGCTGGATGGCGCCCGCCAGCAGGGCGTAGTAGAGCAGGTTACCGATGAGTGCGAGCCGCAGGGCCTCGTGCCAGTCGGCGTGCTGCAGTGCGCGCAGGGCCTTTCGCGCCGGCCAGGCCAGCAACAGGGCGATCAGGCCAAAGGCCAGATAGCGCCCCAGCGACAGGGCCACCGGATGCGCATCAGGCAGCATGACCGGCGCCACGAACACCAGGCCCCAGCACAGCCCTGCGCCCAGGGCACTGGCGACGCCCGCCGCCCGCTCAGCGTGCAAAGTTCACGATGCGATCAGGCTGCGCAAAGGGCTGCTGCTTGTAAAGCGCATTGGCCTGATTGTGCGGATGGGCTGCGGCTTCAAGAAAATCCAGCACCGGCGACAGGCAGGCGTCGACCTTTTCGGCATCGATACCCCATTCATCGCGGGTGCGCTGCGCAAAGCGCTCGGCGAAGATCCGGAGGGTCTCGGGCCAGGTGCTTCGATCGTTCTGCTTGGCCGGATCGACCTTGCCGCTCAGCCCCATCACCTTGATCAGTTCGGCATAGAACTTGGGCTCGATGGCGCCGACCGCAACATGCTTGCCATCGGAGGTGGCATAGACCCGGTAGTAGGGCGTGGCACCGTCCAGGAGGTTGTTGGACCGCCGGGTATTCCAGCGTCCTGCGCCGATCAGTCCGTAGAAGAGGGGCGACAGACCCACCGATCCGGCCAGGATGCTCGAGCTCACGACACCGCCCTTGCCATCGACCGAACGCTGCACCAGCTGTGCGAGGACACCCACCGCGAGGTGCATGGCGCCTCCGCCATAGTCGCCCACGACATTCAGGGGCGGCACCGGGGTTTCGGGGGTGCCGATGGCATGGAGCAGCCCGGCCATGGCCAGATAGTTGATGTCATGGCCGGCACGGGGGGCGAGCACGCCTGCGGTGCCCCAGCCGGACAGGCGACCGATGACCAGCCGCGGATTGGCTGCGAGCAGGGTCTCGGGGGCCAGGCCCAGGCGTTCGAGCACGCCGGGCCGAAAGCCTTCGAGCAGTACGTCGGCGCTGTCGATCAGGGCACGGGCCTGCGCCAGGCCCTCGGGTGACTTCATGTCGATGGCCACCGGCTCCTTGCCATCGTTGCTGAGGTCGAACTTGGGATCCATGCTCACACCGAGACCCGGGTCGGCCGGGGGCGAGACCCGTTGCACACGGGCCCCCAGACTGCGCAGCAACTGACCTGCAAAGGGCACCGGCCCGATGGCATGGAGTTCGACAATACGGATGCCCGAGAGGGGGCCCGGGGTGCTGTTTGTACTGAGGGTCATGCGGTCTCCGTGGTGGATGAGGGTGCCTGTCGGGCCTCGCGCGACTGAGCGAGCACATCCTTGAGGACATGCACCGGCTGAGCGCCTGACACCGCAAGCTTCTGGTTGAAGATGAAGAAGGGTACGCCATTGATGCCAAAGGCCCGTGACCTGCGGGCCCACTCGCGCAGCTCGTCCTGTCCGCCCTCGGCTTCAAGCCAGGCCCGGGCGTCTGCCGCATTGCCTCCTGCAGCGGCCACGATCTCGAGCAGCACCTCGCGGTCTCCGACCAGACGGCCTTGCGTGAAGAAGGCAGCAAAGAAGGATTCGGCCAATGCATGAGCTGATACGCCCGCTTTGCGCTCGGGGGCCTGCGTCCAGGCGAGCAGCCGGTGGGCTTCGGCGGTGTTGGGCATTCGGGTGATGCGGTCGAAGTCGAGGTTCAGGCCCGCCTCCAGACCCGCCTTGCTGACCCGTTCATAAATCTTGGCGGCCCGCTCGCGGCTGCCGAATTTTTCTTCGAGGTACTCCTGCCGGTCCTCCCCTTCGGGCGGCATGATGGGATTGAGCTGATACGGATGCCAGCGCACCAGGACCTTTTCGCTTGCGGGCAGGCTGGCGATCAGGGCATCGAGATGACGTTTGCCGATGTAGCACCACGGGCAGACCACGTCCGAGACCACATCGACCACGTCGGTACAGCCCTCGGGCAGGGCAGGGATGGCGGTGGGTGCATTCATTGAAAGCTCGTTTCCGAAAGGGTGGAGGGCGCGCTGGCCAGGGGCAATCGCCAGCGGATGGCTTCTGACAAATGTGCTGTTGAGAGGGTGTCGGCTCCGGCGAGGTCGGCACAGGTGCGAGCCACCCGTAGCAGGCGTGGCACCGCGCGTGCGCTCAGATGATGCACCTGCATCGCCTGATCGAGGATGACTCGCGTGTCATTCGCAAGGCTGCAGTGGGTTTCTGTGCTGCCATCGGAGAGCTCGGCATTGGCGCAGCCCTGCCGGCTCAGGGCAGGGTTTCGTGCGGCCAGCACCCGCGCCCGGACCACGGCGCTGGACTCGGGTGCAGCCGGGTTTGCCGTACGCGGCCCTGCAAAGCGGAGCCCCGAAGGATAGGGCGCCGATGCTGGTGCCATGGGCTGGCTCGCCTCCATCGGGACAGTGAGGTCAATGCGGTCGAGCAAAGGACCTGACAGTCGCTGACGATATCGACGGACCTCATCAGGAGAGCAACGACAGGATCGGGCCGGATGACCTAGCCAGCCGCAGGGACAGGGATTCATGGCCGCGACCAGCTGAAAGGCCGCAGGGTAGTCGGCGGCGCGTGCCGCGCGGGACAGATGGGCACGACGCGTCTCGAGGGGTTCACGCAACACTTCGAGGGCCTCGCGTCGGAACTCTCCGAGTTCATCCCGAAAGAGCCCGCCCCCGGGCGGGGCGGCGAGCCGCCCCCGATCAGGGCCACACCTGAAGCCGAGTGATGGGGGGAGCGGAAGGGCCGCTGACCCCAGAGGCCCGCGTGCCAGCCGGGCAATGCAAGGGCATGCAGGGCAGCGGCATCGAGCGCCTCTTCATCGGTCATGGGAGGAAGGATGCCGGGCAGGCGGCGCGCGAGCATGCTCTTGCCTGTACCCGGAGGGCCGACGAAGAGCAGGGTATGGCCACCCGCCGCGGCGATCTCAAGCGCTCTGCGGGCGCCTGCCTGACCCCTCACCTCGGACAGATCGAGCGACATGAGGCCCTCTGCCTGAGCGGTTTTTTCTGGTCCGGATGCGGCACATGAAAAGGGCTGTGCCAGGGGCAGGGGGGCGGTTGCGAGCAGATGAGCCCAGACCTCGGCCAGGGAATTGGCCGAGTACAGGAACGCATGGCCCGCGGCGGCCGCCTCGCTGGCGCTTGACCGGGGCAGCACCACGTCGCGCCCGGGTGCTTCTCGACGCACCGCCAGGGTCAGAAGCAATGCCCCATGTACAGGCTTGAGCTCCCCTGTGAGTGAGAGCTCACCTATCAGCTCGATTTCAGAGAGCTGCGCGGCGGGCAGCTGTGCCTGTGCGGCCAGGATCCCGATGGCGATCGGCAGGTCGAAGCTGCCTGAACCCTTGGGGAGATCCGCCGGAGCCAGGTTGACCGTGATGCGTCGCTGCGGAAACTCGAAGCCCGACTGAAGGAGTGCGGCCCGCACCCGCTCGCGGCTCTCACGGAGCTGGGCGTTGGGCAGACCCACGATGTGGAATGCAGGCAGGCCATTGGCCAGGTGCACTTCGACCGAAATGGCAGGCGCCTGAATACCGACCAGCCCACGGCTACGAACAATGGCTAGCGACACGGCAGAGATGACCCGGAATCGATGACCCTGGAGGGGCCGATGCGGCAGGCGCCGGGGGGGAGGGCCCGGGGGGCGCCTGGCGGCTCAGTCGCGGGGAGCGACCGAGGGACCCGACCCGGATGCGCCAGATCCGTCGGAGCCCGGAGCGCTGGACCGAGCGGCGAGTCGGGCTTCCAGTTCGAGGATGCGGGACTGGAGGTGTTCGAGCCGCGACTCGAAGACATCGAATTCATCACGGGTGATGAGATCCATGCGCTGGAAGGTCTGGGCCATGAAGGCCTTGAGATTGCGTTCGATATCGGCCGCAGGGCTGGAACGCAGCAACTCGGATAGCCGCTGCTGCGCCTCTTGCAGAAGGGAGGATTTGTCCATGCGGGTCACCCCAAAACAGGTTGAATCGAGTCTAGCACGCAGCTTTTCAAGGCTTTCTGGCTGCTCTGACACCTTCAGCCTAGGCCATGAGGCTTGAACTTTTGCACCACGATGGTGCTATCCCGCTCGGGCGCGTTGGAGGGGCTGAACGATTCACGCCTCTTCTTGGTGCGAATCCTGGCTGAAGTTCGAGCCGATGGCCGCGATTCGAGGGCTTCGGGCGGATTCGGGGCGATCAGTCGACGCAGTGCCAACGTGGCACGGGAAATGCAAAGCCTGACGCAGGCGCCGTTCTGGGGCAAGGCATGGGCTTTGCCGGCGGCGTGTCGGAGCTTTCCTTCAAATGAAACGTACAGCCCTCTCCCTCGCTCTGCTCGGCGCATTCGCCAGCCTCCCTTCGATCGGTGCGGCCCAAAGCGCCCCGGCAGCCAGCCCGCTGTCAGCCAATATTGCCCTGACCAGCGACTATCGCTTCCGCGGCATCTCGCAGACCAAGAAGGGCTTTGCGGTTCAGGGTGGCATTGACTGGACCGGTCCCGGCGGGCTGTATCTGGGCAACTGGAACTCGACCGTTTCTGATGATCAGTACCTGAACGGACGTGGCCTCGAGATGGACTTCTACGGCGGCTACAAGTTCGAGATCGCCAAGGACCTGACCCTTGATATCGGTGCCATTTATTACGTCTACCCGGGCGCCTATTACAGCGGCTTCTCGGGCAAACCTCGCTACAGCAATTTCGAGGCGTACGCCGGCCTGTCGAGTGGTCCTTTCAGTGCCAAGGCTTACTACGCTCTGAGCAACTTCTTCGGTCTGAGCAACACCACGGGTGGAGCGGGTGACTCCAAGGGCTCCTATTACCTGGATCTGGGCTACAGCGCCGAGATCATGCCCAAGCTCACTCTGGGCGCACACATCGGTTATCAGTCGGTCAAGAACTATGGCGACCTCAGCTACACCGACTACAAGCTCGGGCTGACCTATGACCTGGCCGGCTGGATGCTGGGCGCCAATGTCTACAGCACCAATGCCGACAAGAACATCTACCAGGTGCCGGGCAAGAAGCTCGGCGTAACCGGTCTGGTTTTCTCCGTCTCCCGGACTTTCTGATGCTTTCCTCTCTTTCCTGTCTGCTGATCCGGCGGCCAGCCCCGCAGTGTGCGGGCTGGTCTGCCCAGAGGGAGGCTTCATGAAACTGATTACCGCCATCATCAAGCCCTTCAAGCTCGACGAGGTCCGCGAGGCACTCTCGGGCATTGGCGTGCAGGGCATCACCGTCACCGA
>JBMSOD010000088.1:0-11299 GCA_049422085.1 Burkholderiaceae bacterium | reverse complement strand
TTCAGCTGTATTCGGGGGCTCCTATGGATGGTCAAGCGCGGGGCGTTTCCATCATGCCCAGAGCCAGGTGCATCGATTTCTGAATGCGACCGGCGGCTATGTCCGTCATGTCGACAGCTACAGCCTGGGTGCGGGCCGCGCGCTGCTGCCTCATGTGTTGTGCACCATGGATCATCTTCTGGCCCATCAGCACGACTGGGCCACGCTGGCTGCACATACCCGCCTCTTTGTCTCGTTTGGCGGCGCCCCAGCCAAGAATGCCCAGGTGGGCGCAGGCGCGGCCTCCGAGCATCGCCTGCCCGAGGGCCTGACGGCTCTGGCCCGCGCGGGATGCCGTTTCGTCAATTTTTCACCCGTGGGCAGTGACCTCGCTCTGCCTGCGGATTGTGCCCATGCCCTCGAGTGGATCCCGATCCGCCCGGGCACGGACACGGCCGTCATGCTGGCCCTGGCGACTGAAATCATCCGGGCGGGCGGACACGACCAGGATTTTCTGAAGCGCTACTGCGTAGGGTTCGATCGATGGTCTGCCTATCTGCTCGGGCAGGTCGATGGGGTGGTCAAGGATGCCGACTGGGCCGGGTCAATCGCGCAGGTGCCTGCGCAGCGCTTGCGAGCGCTTGCCCGTGAACTTGCCGGTACCCGCAGCCTCATCAATGTCGCCTGGTCGCTCCAGCGTGCCGATCATGGCGAGCAGCCCTTCTGGGCCGCGGTGGGGCTGGCCTCGGTGCTGGGCCAGATTGGTCTTCCGGGTGGTGGCGTTGCCTTTGCCTACGGGCCGACCAACGGGGTGGGCAGCCCCCACCGGCTGGTGCCCGGGCCCACGCTGCCGCAGGGCCGCAATGCAGTCAGCGACTTCATCCCGGTCGCGCGCATCACCGACCTGCTGGAGCAACCCGGTGAGACCTTCACCTACTGCGGACAAACCCAGACGTACGCGCATATCCGGCTGATTTACTGGGCGGGTGGCAACCCCTTTCATCATCATCAGGATCTGCATCGCCTGGCCCGCGCCTGGCGCCGACCCCAGACCATCGTGGTGCATGAGCAGTTCTGGAATGCGCATGCACGCATGGCCGACATCGTGCTTCCCGCCACCAGCATGCTCGAGCGCGATGACATCGGCCACGGTACCCGTGATGGCCTGATGATCGCCATGCGTCAGGTCATCCCGCCGGTCGGGCAGGCCCGCGACGATTACGCGATCTTCGCTGCACTTGCGCAGCGGCTGGGTTGTGCCGACACCTTCACCGAGGGGCGCAGCGCAGGGCAGTGGATCGAACATCTGTATGAAGAGGCCCGGGGCAAGGCCGCGGCGGCCGATGTGGCTCTGCCCGAATTCAAGGCTTTCTGGGCGGCGGGCGGTGTGCGCCTGCCTGCCAACGATCAGCCAGTGATCACGTTTGAGGCTTTCCGAGCGGATCCCCAGGCTCACCCGCTCGGCACACCCAGCGGCCGTATCGAGCTCTTCAGCGAACGCATCTCAAGTTGGGGCTATGCCGACTGCCCCGGTCATCCGGCCTGGTTCGAACCTGCCGAGTGGCTGGGTAGTCCGCTCGCGGCGCGCTTTCCTCTGCATCTGTTATCGGATCAGCCGCACACCAAGCTGCACAGCCAGCTCGACCATGCCAGCGTGAGCCGCGAGAACAAGGTGGCGGGCCGAGAGCCGATCGATCTGTCTGAGGCCGATGCCTGTGCCCGGGGGCTGTCCGAAGGCGATGTCGTGCGAGTGTTCAATGATCGGGGCAGCTGTCTGGCCGGAGTCCGCATCAATTCCCGTTTGCGTGAGGGCGTGGTTCGTCTGTCCACCGGGGCCTGGTGGGATCCCCTGGTGCCTGGCGATGCCTCGCAGCTGGAGCTGCATGGCAATCCCAATACCCTGACCCGGGATGCGGGCGCCTCGTCGCTATCGCAGGGCTGCACCGCGCAGACCTGTCTGGTTCAGGTCGAGCGGCATGAGGGCCCGGCCCCTGCGCATCGCGCCTTCAATCCACCTGTGTTCGTGGTGCGCAACGCCATCTGATTCAGCGCTCGACGCGAAGGCGATCACCGTCACGCAGGCGTGGCGGTGGGTAGAGCACCACCGTATCGCCTTCCTGCAGCCCGTGCCGCACCGCAACCGTCGTGCTGTTGCGATCCAGCACCTCAATGGCCTGCAGGCGCGCACGTCCGTTTCGAACCAGATACACCCCCATCGACGACGCGGCTGCGTCCTGAGCGGGGATGGGAAAGACCGCTGCCACAGGGATCTGATCCACATCCTGCAGGCTGCGAATCAGAATCCGTGTCTGCAGGCGCCAGCCGTCGCCCAGTCCTTGCGCGGCCGCGCTTGATCCGGGCTTCAGCCGCATCACCACCCGGACCCGCTGCTCCTCGACGCCGAGGGCCGACACCTTGGTGAATGCACCGGGCTCGATCCGTTCGACTGCTGCCTGCAGGATGTCGGCGTGACCCCAATCGAAAAGTTCGACGCTCTGGCCCGGCCGGACCAGGGTTGCCTGGGTGGTCAGCAGTTCGGCGATGATTTCGATGTCCTGAAGATCGCCCAGCTCGAGCAAAAGGGCGCCGGCCTGGACCGGGCTCTGATCGATGACGTGGCGTTTGAGCACAACCGCCCGCAAGGGGGCTCTGACCTGTACCGGCGATCGTGACGAGGACGCAGGCAGGCTGGGCTCGATCAGTCCGGCCTGCAATCGCACCAGCTCCTGCCTCGCAGCCTCGAGCGCAGCCGCCTGTGCATCGCGCTCCCTGAGCGCAAGGGCCTGGGCCAGGCGCTCGGATTCGGCCCGACTGGCCGATACGAAGCCCTGCTGTGCAAGCACCAGGATGCGGGCCAGATCGGCCTCGGCCTGGTCTGCAGCCGCGCGGGCCCGGGACAGTCGTGCCTGGGCCCCCTCCATCGTGGCCTGCGCAGCAGCAATGGCAGCCTGCTGCACGCGAAGGCTGCGCGCATCAAGCGCATTGGGCAGGGCAGGCTCGATGCGCGCGACGACCGCCCCTCGCTCCAGGAGATCACCCTCCCGGCATTCGATGCGCTGTAACAGGCCACCGACCGGCGCATGGATGCCGTGTCGTTCGCGTACCCGGCTGCGGGCCTCCTCTTCCACCCAGACCTGCAAGGGGGCACGTTGAACCCGGGCTGTCTCGACCTCCACCGGTGCTGGGCGCAGCATCCAGAATGCCGCCGCACCTGCAAGCGCGAGCCCGAGCACCGCAAGAACCCGGCCCTTCCAGCGTCGGGGCGCAGGGGCGTTCGAGGGGGGATGCCCTTCGCTACTCACGGGTCTTCAGGACGGCCACCAGATCAAGACGGTCGATGCGTCGCCTGACCAGTGCAGCCGTCAACAGGGTGGTGATGATGACCGTGACCGCCGCAAGCAGGTAGGTGCGCGGCTGGATGCTGACCGGAAAGAGAAACTGGTCTGTTGCCAGCAGTCCGGCAACCAGATGA
This sequence comes from Burkholderiaceae bacterium, assembly GCA_049422085.1. Taxonomy (GTDB): domain Bacteria; phylum Pseudomonadota; class Gammaproteobacteria; order Burkholderiales; family Burkholderiaceae_E; genus UBA4615. The sequence goes on along the minus strand of JBMSOD010000088.1, from coordinate 7,848 downwards.
ACCAGGCCCAAGCCTGCCAGGGCACCCAGAGGTAGCGCCAGAATCAGGCCGAGCATGACCTCCCCGAGCAGCAATGCGGAGACCTCGGTGCGGCTCAGACCTAGCACCCTCAGGCTGGCCAGTTCATGATGGCGCTCGGCAAGCAGCACCCGGGCCTGGTTGTAGACCACACCCACCCCGATCACAACGGCAAAGACTGTCATGACGGTGCTCATGATCCGCACATTGCGTGCGCTCACCTCCCGCATGTTGGCCTGCAGGGTGGCCTTGCTGAAGACACCTGCCACGGCTGGAATGCTTCGCAGGGCTCGAAGCACGGCATCGAGCGAGCCGGGAATCAGCCACAGGGCATGACTGGATGCGAGAGCGTCTTCGCCCAGAAGTCGATTGAGCCCGTCGCGGGACATCCAGGCGTTCAGACCCATGGTGTCGCGCACCAGCGCAGCCACGGGTGCATGAAACACTGGCATGTCACCCTCGAGCACCTCGATCGTGACGAGATCACCTATCCTGGCCTGCAGTCGGTTCGCCAGTCGGTCACTGATCATCAGACCTTCTGGCGGAAGTGGATGCACCCGCCCATCGATGTCAATGACGCGTCTGAGCACTGGCCGTTCGGGCCCTCCCTGAAGCCGCACGCGCTGGGTCGCCGCGCCATTGCGAAGCTGCACGGCAAGCTCTCGCCAGGCCTCGGTCTGGCCGACGCCGCGCAGATGCTTCAACTCGCGATCGGATCGGGCCTGCCGAGGGTCGATCAGCCACACCATGAGATCGGCTCTCAGCGAGCGTTCGAAGCCCATGATCTCGATGGTCTCGATCGCATCGCGCACGAAGTTGCCAAGAACGACCAGCGCACACGCACTGGACACGCCGAGGACCGCAAGCCCGGTACGCCAGGGGCGGCGCACCATGTTGCGCACCACCATGCCCATGCCCGGTCGCAAGCGGCCTGGGGTCAGCCGCTCCAACTGAAGGTGATGGTAGTGCGCGGGCGCTTCGGGTTGCATGGCCAGGGCCGGGGGTAGGCGGGTTGCCGTGCGGACCGCCAGAAGAGCACCGGTCCCCGCCACCGCGCAGGCCATCAGAAGGGACAGAGCGGCCAGCCCGGCAGGCAGGCGATGCTCAAGGACAGGGAAGCGGAAGAACTCGGCGTACAGGCCTGCCAGTCCCGAGCCGAGGAGATGCCCGGAGGCCAGACCGATGAGTCCTCCTGCCAGGGCGATCAGCAGGACTCCCTGAAGATGATGTCCTGCAATGCGCCTGTTGCTGAACCCCAGGGCTTTCAGGGCTGCGATCTGCTCTCGCTGGGTGGCTATCTGGCGTGACATCACCACATGCACCAGAAATGCGGCGACCGCTGCAAAGATTGCGGGCAGGATGGTCCCGATCACCTGTTGCTCCCGAATCTCGTTGTCGAGCATGGCATTCGAGACCTGATGTTCCCGCCCCTGGGCAAGTCGCGCGCCCCAGGGTCGAAGCAGGCGCTGAAGGCCATCGATCACCTGCGCTTCCTGGGTGGCGATCAGGCTGCCATCCGCCCGTGGCGCGAGCCGGACGACCAGATGATTGAAGGCCCCCTTGAGATCGCTCGCAGCGGCCAGGGCGGCTTCGTCGATCCAGAAGATGCCGAAACCACGCGGATCTGGCGCGCCGCCCATGCCAGCAAAGATCGTGTCGGGAGACAGGGCAATGCCGGTCAGCAGCAGGGTCCGTTCGCGACCCTGCACCAGGGCACGAACCCGATCTCCCGGGCGCAGGCCATGTGCCTGGGCAAAGCCCTCGGACACCAGGGCTTCGAGCTGGTCAGCCACCGGGGATTGGGCGGCAGGCCAGTGCCCCTGTCTGAGCAGCACCTGATTGAGGGACTGTCCCGCCAGAGTCGAGGCGGTCAGTCCGATCAGACGTGCCGACAGGGGGTCTGCCCGTCCGGGAAGATCGATGCGGGCCCCCCTCTGGATGCGGGTTTCGGCCTGTGCAATCCCGGGGATCTCGAAGACGCGTGGCAGCACGGAGAGCGGCGCACGGACCAGATCCACGAACACATCGCCAAATCGCGCCTCGCGATAGAAGCGTTCTCGCGAGCGCTCCAGGGAGTCGACCGCCGACAGACAGGCAATGAAACCGGCGACCGCGCTGGCGATCACCAGCGCAATGGTGATGGCCTGAGGCCCCATGCGACGCAGGTCCCGCAGCATCTTGAGCTCCAGTGGCGCAACCCCCTTCAGGGGCTCAAAGCCCTTCGGTCGTGCGATCACCATGTGAGGGCGTCCGGGGCGATCTTGCGCTGCGGAATGTCGATGCGCGCGATCCTGCCGCCCGCCAGATGCAGCACGCGGTCGGCCATGTCTGCGATCACGGCATTGTGGGTAATCACGACAGCGGTGGTCCCCAGCGTGACATTGATCTGCGCGATCGCCTGAAGCACCCGGCGACCCGCCTGAATGTCGAGCGCGCCGGTCGGTTCATCGCACAGCAGCAGGTCGGGCCGCTTGACGATGGCCCGTGCGATGGCCACGCGCTGTTGCTCCCCACCCGAGAGCTGGGCCGGAAAATGATCCGCCCGTGGCAGCAGATCCACCTCGCCCAGCGCCTCGTCGACCGGCATGGGGTTGAGCGCGATGCCCGCCACCAGCGCGACGTTTTCGCGCACGGTCAGGCTGGGAATCAGGTTATAGAACTGAAAGACGAAGCCGACATGGTCGCGTCGGTAGGTGGTCAGTTCATCATCACTTGCGCCATCCAGACGATGGCCGGCGAAACACACGCTGCCGCTGGTGGGCAGGTCCAGACCGCCGAGAATGTTGAGCAGGGTGGACTTGCCGCTGCCTGAGGGGCCCAGCATCACGACAAACTCGCCCCGGGCAATGTCGAGGTCGACATGATCCAGAGCGAGCACCTGGTGCTCGCCGCTTCGGTAAATGCGGGTCAGGCCACGGGCCTGAAGCAAGACTGGGGGCGCACTCGACATCGCCCCGACAGTGTCGGCTCAGGGCGTCGCGCCGGATTGAGCCGCCTCAGGCCAGAGGCAAGTGATGCGGCCTGAGGACCGAGGGTTTCAGACTGCCGACCAAGAATCAGGCATGGGCCATCTGCTGCGGACCCCGAACCAGCTTGCCCGGCGCCGCCCCGGTGGACTCGCCATTGCACATGATCTCGGTGCCACTCACGAAGGTATGCAGATAGCCTTCGGCGCGTTGCACCAGCCTTCGTCCGCCGGCAGGCAGATCACGCTGAACCTCGGGTCGGCGCAGCCTGAGCCGGTCGAAATCGATCAGATTCAGATCGGCCTTGGCCCCTGCGGCAATCAGGCCGCGGTCATTCAGGCCCACCGCCTGGGCGGTGGCGCGACACTGACGGTGCACCAGAAACTCGAGCGGAATTCTGCCCTGCGGGCGATCGCGCCCCCACCATTGCAGCAGCGTGGTCGGAAAGCTCACATCGCAGATGCTGCCCACATGGGCACCGCCATCGGACAGCCCGGGCAGGCTCATCGGGTCGGTCAGCATGTCGCGCACGACATCCAGGTTGCCTGCCGCCCAGTTGAGCGACGGCGTATAGAGCAGGGCGCGGCCCTCGTCTTCGAGCAGCCAGTCATAGGCGATCTCGCCTGGGGAGCGTCCCTGTTGACGGGCCACGGCGGCGATCGAGGTGGAGGGATCGGGCTCGTACTCGGGCGGGTCACCCAGACGGAACATCTCGTGAAAGCGGTTGATCATGCGGCTGCCGAGCAGCCCTTCCTTGTCGACCTGCATGCCTTCGAGGATGGCCGCACGGGTTTGCGGATCGCGCATGCGCTGCACGCGCTCGGCCAGGGGCAGGTGCGCAATCGCCTGATAGGCCGGGCTGTACATGAAGGGATTGAGGGTGATGTCCAGACCGTGCAGGACACCCACCGCACGCGCAGCCACCTGGCCGCGCATGGTCACCCCCCGCGCAGTCGCCTGGGCGAAGCGGTCGAGCAGCTGCCGCCACTGTTGCGGAGCGCCGTTATGCTGGGCGATCGAGACCGAGACCGGGCGACCCGATTCGCGTCCGAGACGCTCCAGAAGGTCGAGCTCCTCATCAAGATGCAGACGGTCGCTCACGAACTGCAGCACGCCGCGTCCGGTCGCGCCCATCGCCCGGGCGATGCTGAGCAGTTCCTCGGCTTCGGATCGCAGGGTGGGGACCGGCTCGCCGGTGATGCTCTTGTGGTTCATGTGGCGCGAAGAAGAAAACCCCAGCGCGCCCGCCCGCACCGACTCGGCAGTGACCCGCGCCATGAGCGCAATCTCGTCGTCGGTGGCCGCCTGGCGCGCGATGGCCCGTTCGCCCATGGCATGCACCCGCACGGCAGCATGAGGCACCTGGGTGCCGACATCGATGTCACGGGCGACCCGGTCAAGATGATCGAGGTATTCGGGAAAGCTCTTCCAGGTCCAGGGCAGGCCTTCATGCAGGGCGGTTCCAGGGATGTCTTCCACACCCTCCATGAGCTCGATCAGCCGGTCATGGTGATGATCGAAGACCGGCGCAAAGCCCACACCGCAGTTGCCCATGACGGCGGTGGTCACCCCATGCCAGGACGAGGGGGCCAGATGCTTGTCCCAGGTCGCCTGACCATCGTAATGGGTGTGGATATCGACAAAGCCTGGAGTCAACAGCGCTCCATCGGCCTTGATTTCGCGCCGGCCCTGGCCATCGACCTGTCCGACAGCCGAGATGCGATCGCCGTCGATGGCGACATCGCCATTGAAGCGGGCCTGGCCGCTGCCATCGAGAATGACTGCGTTGCGGATAACCAGATCATGGGTGTTCATGGACGCGCTCCCTGATGGGTTGGGCGGGTGATGGGTTGGGCGGGTGATGGGTTGGGCGGGTGATGGGTTGGGCGGGTGAGGCCAGGGTGTCGGGCAAGGACGGGAATTCAGACGATCGAACCGAGCACCTGTCCCTCGGTGACCTGATCGCCTTCGGCGACCTTCAGGTCGCGCAGGGTGCCTGCCCGCGGCGACTCGATCGGGATCTCCATCTTCATGGATTCGAGAATGATCACGACCTCATCGAGCGCAACCGCGTCGCCGGGTTGCTTGAGGATCTTCCAGACATTGCCGGTGGCGATGGCTTCAAGTGCGGCCATGGGGGGTCTCCTGAGTCATTGATGAGATGTGCCTGATGTCGAAGGCGGCGCCTTTGCACCGGCTGCAGGGTGAGTGTGCACCGATCGCGGCTTCAGGGGCGTTTCACAAAGCGCTCCCTCAGCGTCGGCTTGTGTACCTTGCCGGTGGCGTTACGAGGCAGGGCATCGACGAACTCGACTGTCCGGGGCAATTTGAAGCGCGCCAGATTTTCGGCGCAGTGGGCAATGACCTGGTCGGCGGTGAGCACCTGCCCGGGTTTGACCACCACGATGGCTTTACCGACTTCGCCCCAGCGTTCGTCCGGAATCCCGATCACGGCGGCTTCGGCCAGTTGCGGGATCTGGTAGAGCACGCTCTCCACTTCGGCGGGGTACACATTTTCGCCCCCAGAGATGTACATGTCCTTGGTGCGGTCGACGATGTAATAGAAGCCTTCGTCATCCATGCGTGCCGCGTCGCCGGTATGCAGCCAGCCATCAGTGAAGGAGCTCTGGTTGGCATCGGGCCGGTTCCAGTAGCCCGGGGTGACATTGGGCCCCTTGACCCAGAGCTCCCCCATGTCGCCGGGCGCAACATCCTGGCCCTGCTCATCCACGATGCGCACTTCGGTATGCAGTACCGGCAGCCCGGCCGAGCCGATCTTGCGTGCTGAATCGCGCCGATCGAGCACCAGCACCGAGGGGCTGGTCTCGGTCATGCCATAGCCCTGATTGAGCGCCACGCCTCTGGCAAGCCAGGCCTCGAGCAGCGGCACCGGCATGGGCGCACCGCCCACACCCGCAACCGCCAGGCGAGACAGGTCGGTGGCAGCAAATCGCTCATGCTGCAGCATGAACTGGTAGTGCGCCGGCACGCCAAAGAAATGCGTCAGACCCACCTTCGGGTCGCCGATCAGCTCGAGTGCCTGACCCGGATCAAAGACGCGGGGCACCAGCACCGTGCCCCCGGCATGCAGCACCGGATTGGAGTAGCAGTTCAGGCCGCCGGTATGAAAAAGCGGCAGTACGCACAGAAAGACGCTGGCATGGCTGACTTCGGCCGGCCCGCCCAGGTTCACGACATTCCAGAAGGTCATGCCATGCGTGATCATGGCGCCCTTGGGCCGACCGGTGGTGCCCGAGGTGTACATGATGGTCGAGACGTCTTCGAGCGAGACCTGCGCCCAGCGCGGACGCGGCAGGGGCGTGCTTGCCGCCAGTGCCGCCTCATAGTCGCTGGCCGGACCCTGGCGTTCGAGCGTGATCAGCCCCGCAACGACGAGGGTCAGCGCCTTCGCGGTTTCGGCGAACTCCGGATCGTGAACAAGCACGCGCGGGGCGGCATCGCCCACGATGAAACGCAGCTCGGAAAGGGTCAGTCGCCAGTTCAGTGGAACAAAGATGGCACCCAGCCGACCGCAGGCAAACTGAAGCTCCAGCATGTCGGTGCAGTTCTGTGCGAGCACACCGGCCCGGTCACCGCGACCCACGCCTTGTTCGGCCAGCCAGGCGGCCAGACGGCTGATGCGGTCGTCGAATTGGGCGTAACTGAGCTGACGCTGTTCGGTCAGGTCATGCACCGCCCACTGGCGCGGCGTATTTCGGGCATGGTGGGCAATCCAGTCGTAGGCACGCAGACTCATGATTCGATTCAACTCCTGACTTCGTAAAGACCGAGCTTGCGATGCAGGGGTGACTCATCGGCAAGAAACAGGACGGCGTTCTCGGTGGCAGACGGATTGCTGAGTTCGATGGGGCAATAGCCCGGCGCGCAGCAGGTATCGGCAGGCTCGAGCATGAAGTCGCCCACGGAGTGCTCAATCAGGTTGCCAGTGATGTTGCCTGCGACGTTTCCAGAGCCTTTCGGCATCTGCACCCCAGAGCCATGTGGCATCAGCACCTTCACACAGGCCTGTCCCTCGATCAGGTGAAACACGCTGGCCGGTGAGCGTGCCGGCAGACGGACTGTTTCGCCCGCACGCAGCATCAGGGCATGAAACCCCAGAATGTTTTGCACATCGCGCCCGGTTTGAGGATTCACGAAGCTCATCAGCACCGCTTCTCCCAGGGGGCGGGCCGTGGCCAGCGATTGCAGCGCCGCCAGCGTGTCCTGGTAGGCATAGCGCAGCATCGGATAGGGTTCATCCGAGCGCTCGAAGGCCTGGGTTGGCAGCAGCCCGCTGCGGGCCAGACCGGCCTGGGCATCCAGGGGCAGCGGGTCCTGGTGCGGCCCGTTCACGTGATACGAGGCTTCCAGGTAAACCACCACCGGCAGGTCGAGCACATCGAGCCATACCACCGGCGCATCGCCCTCATGACCGTGCTCGTGCCACATGCCGGTCGGGGTGAGGATGAGATCTCCACGGGCCATCGGACACTTGCGACCATCGACTGTGGTGTAGGCCCCTTCGCCTTCAACCACCATGCGCACCGCATTGGGCGTGTGCCGGTGCGAGGGCGCGATCTCGCCGGGCAGCAGCAGCTGCATGCCCAGGTAGATGGCCGGACTGGCCTGCAGTCGCTCCAGACCCAGGCCCGGATTGGCCAGCACCAGCACGCGACGCTCGGCTTTTTCGATCGGGGTCAGTTCACCCGCCCGCATCAGCAAGGGTCGGATGCCCTGGTAGCGCCAGTGGGTCGGGCGGGTCTGGCGTGCAGGCAGGTGAGGTGGAATGAGCGCCCTCAGGCTGGGCCATAGCGGCACGAGTTGTTCCTGCGCAAGCGCCGAGAGGTAATCGGGCGGGAGATCC
>JBMSOD010000087.1:0-11321 GCA_049422085.1 Burkholderiaceae bacterium | reverse complement strand
GCCACGCGGGCCCGCAGCAGCGGATCGGCAATGCGACCCTGATCGTCGGTGCCGACCAGACCCGCGATCACCTCACCCAGGGGGCGTGCGATGTCGGCGCTGCCGGTGCCACCGATCATGGCGCGCTCATGGCCAAGCAGGTATTTGGCGACATCCCATCCGCGGTTGATCTGTCCGACGAGGTTGTGCTTTTCAACCCGCACGTTGTCGAAGAAGGTCTCGCAAAAGGGCGACTTGCCGGAAATCAACCGGATCGGTTTGGTGGTGACTCCTGCGCTTGCCATGTCAAAGAGCACGAAGCTGATGCCCTCGTGCTTTTTCGCAGCCGGGTCGGTGCGCACCAGGCAGAAGATCCAGTCGGCGCGGTCGGCGTAGGAGGTCCAGATCTTCTGGCCATTGACAATGAAATGATCGCCGCGATCTTCAGCCCGGGTCTGCAGCGAGGCCAGGTCGGAGCCGGAGTTGGGTTCGGAATAGCCCTGGCACCAGCGGATCTCGCCACGCGCAATCTTGGGCAGATGTTCGCGCTTCTGTTCTTCGCTGCCGAACTTAAGCAGCGCCGGCCCGAGCATCCAGATGCCAAAGTTGGAGTGCGGCGAGCGGCATCCGAGTGCGGACATTTCCTGGGCCAGCACCTTGGCCTGGGCATTGCTGAGCCCGCCACCGCCGTATTCCTTGGGCCAGGTGGGGACTGTCCAGCCACGCTCGCCCATGCGCTGCAGCCAGGTGATCTGTGCGTCGCTGTAATTGCCCTTGCGGCCGCCCCAGCAGATGTCATCTTCGCCGCGTGCAGGCGTGCGCATTTCGGCTGGGCAGTTGGCCTCGAGCCAAGCGCGGGTCTCGGCCCGAAACGCATCGAGGCCGGAATCGGCGGTAGCAACCGTCATGAGGGTCTCCTTTTCATTCGGCCACTGGTCCGGGTAGACAGGGGCCGTATTCGACAATCCCTGATGCTACTTCATTGGCGGGGCTGCGAAAGTGGCGACAGCAGGCTGCGGCAGGCCTGATGACAGCCCGCCTTCACGGCTTGCCGCAGCTCCGGAAAGGCATGTTAGAGTCCACCGAAGATTGACGACAAACACGCCGGCGACACCCCATCCTGCACGGCGTTCGACAAATCAGCGGAGGAGACCCGTGTCCAGTACGTCCATGTTCTGGTTCGAGCGCGCCTGAGCCATGCAGGCCTACATCATCCGGCGCCTGCTCGCGCTGATTCCGACGCTGTTTTTTGCGAGCGTCATCGTGTTCACCACGGTGCGCCTCATTCCTGGCGACATCATCGACCTGATGCTCAGTCAGAACGACATCAGCGCCAGCAAGATGGATCGCGAGGCCCTGATGGAAGTGCTGGGCCTGGACAAGCCGATGTGGTCGCAGTACCTGACCTGGGTCGGCAATCTCTTCCAGGGCGACATGGGCAACTCGCTGTGGCAGTCCACGCCCGTGACCGAGCGCCTGGCCGAGCGCCTGCCGGTCACCTTCGAACTGGGCCTGCTGGCCATTCTCATCGGCCTGACGATTGCATTGCCGATTGGCGTGTATTCGGCCATCCGGCAGGACACAGCAGGCGATTACATCGCACGGTCGTTTTCAATCCTGCTGCTGGCGATTCCGAGTTTCTGGCTGGGCACCATGGTGGTGGTGATTCCGTCGATCTATTTCGGCTGGTCACCCGAGGTGAGCTACATCAGCTTCACTGAAGATCCGATCGGCAACCTCAAGCAGATGCTGGTGCCTGCAGCCGTATTGGGCGCTGCGCTTTCGGCCGTCACGATGCGAATGACCCGCACCATGATGCTCGAGGTCCTGCGTCAGGACTACATCCGCACTGCCATGGCCAAGGGCCTGCCCGAGCGTCTGGTGGTGTTTCGCCATGCACTGCGCAATGCGCTGATTCCGGTGGTGACCCTGGTCGGTCTGCAGGCGCCTCTGGTGATCGGCGGCGCGGTGATCATGGAGCAGATCTTCGGCATTCCAGGCATGGGCACCCTGCTGCTCGATGCGGTCAACCAGCGCGACTATCCGATCATCACTGGCGTGTTTCTGGTGGTGGGTCTTGCGGTCATGGTGATCAATCTGCTGGTCGACCTGAGCTACGGTCTGCTCGATCCGCGTGTGAGGGTGCGTTCATGAGTGCTGTTGTGTCCACACCGGGCGCCGTGCCTGCGGCGCCGGCTCCGGCCGGATTTATCCGGCGCCTGTTCCGTGACAAGCCGCTCGGTGCGGCTGGCGGCGTGGTGTTCCTCGTCTTTCTGTTCTGCGGCATTTTTGCCGATGTGCTGTCGCCGTACGGCATGAACGAGATCAACCCGATCGAGCGCCTCAAGTCGCCGTCATGGGCACATCCCTTCGGTACCGACAATCTCGGGCGCGACATGCTCTCGCGATGTCTGCATGGTGCCCAGCTGTCGGTGATCATCGGCCTGACCGCAGCCTCGCTCGCAACGGTGGTCTCGGTCGTGATCGGCATTGCCACCGGCTATCTCGGTGGCAAGTTCGACCTGATCACCCAGCGTTTCGTCGATGCCTGGATGAGCTTTCCGGAGCTCATCATCCTGATCGTGGTGGTCTCGGTGCTCGGCCCGGGCATGCCGCAGATCATCGGCACGCTGGGCCTTCTGCTGGGCATCGCAGGCTCGCGCATCATCCGAAGCGCCGTGGTCTCGGTACGCGAGAACATGTACGTGCATGCCGCGCAGTCCATCGGGTCAGGCACCCTGCGCATCCTGTGGCGGCACATCCTGCCCAACATCATGCCGCCCATCATCGTGCTGTTCACCACCCGCGTGGGCGCAGTGATTTTGGCCGAATCGGGCCTGTCCTTCCTGGGTTTGGGGGTGCCACCGCCTGCGCCTACCTGGGGCGGATTGCTCTCCGGCAGCGGCCGGACCTACATGTTCCAGGGGCCCTGGCTGGCCCTTGCGCCCGGACTGTGTCTGACGGTGGTGGTCTATGCCACCAATGTGTTTGGGGATGCCTTGCGTGACCTGCTGGATCCGCGCCTGCGCGGCTCACGCTGAGTCTCAAGTTATTCCAGGGTGTTGCGTCCGGGTTCGCCCGGAACGGATCGTAAGTTCATCACCATCAGAAGTTCATCATCAGAAGTTCACAACGAGTCGACGTTCACAACGTTTTCAGCGAGGAGACATCGCATGAAGAACCAGACCCTTCGAAACGCACTGACCCGGCTGGCGCTGGGCGGCAGCCTGCTCCTGGGCAGCAGCATGCTGATGGCCCAGAACGCCCCGGTGCCGATGGACAAGGCCGAGGCGCCCAAGTACGGCGGCACCCTCAGCATTGCTCCGATCTACTACACGATCAGCGCGCTCACCTGGGATCCGGCCGACTGGAACTGGAAGTCCAACCACGACATGGGCCAGTACGCCGAGAACCTCTTCGCGGCCGATCTGAGCAAGTCACGCAAGTACGGCGGCAAGCATCCTTTCGTGGCCGACGCCTATCTGCCTCTGGATGCCATCCGGGGCGAGGTGGCCGAGTCCTGGCGCTGGCTTGAAAACCCGCTGCGCCTGGAAGTGAAGGTGCGCCAGGGCATCATGTTCCCCGAGAAGAAGGGCGTGATGGCCGCGCGCGAGCTGGTGGCCGATGACGTGGTGGCGAGCTATAACAACCTCGACAAGAGCCCCAAGCGCATTCCCAATTACTTTGACCACCTGGCCAAGGTGGAGGCCACCGGCAAGCACACGGTGCTCTTCACCTTCAAGGACTACTTTGCCGAGTGGGACTACCGCTTCGGCTGGGGCTATTACTCCAACATCTTCCCGCGCGAAGTGCTGGAAAAGGGCGCCAAGGACTGGAAGAACCACAATGGCTCCGGCCCTTTCATGCTCACCGATTTCGTGAATGGCAACTCGACCACGTTCACGAAGAATCCCAACTACTGGGACAAGGAGCGCCTGGGCGGCCAGGAGTACAAGCTGCCCTTCGTCGATCGCGTGATCTACCGCACGATCAAGGATGAGGCGGCGTCATATGCGGCGCTGCGCACCGGCCGCATCGACATGCACGAAAACATCCGCTGGAGTGCGGTCGAGGAGCTCAAGAAAAACGCGCCTCAACTCAAGTGGTCCAAGACGCTGGCCTGGAGCGGCACCTTCCTGTCGATGCGGGTCGATCAGAAGCCCTTCAATGATGTGCGGGTGCGGCGCGCACTCAACATGGCGGTCAACAAGCAGGAGATCGTCAAGACCTTCTGGGGCGGCAACGCTGAACTCTTTGCCTATCCGCAGCATCCTGACTACATCGGCTATTTCGAGCCGCTGTCGGCCATGCCCGAGTCGGTGAAGGAGCTCTTCACCTACAACCCCGACAAGGCAAAGCGGCTGCTGGCTGAAGCCGGCTATCCCAATGGCTTTACCTTCAAGGTGCAGGTCAATGCCAACAGCCCGGTGCATATGGACCTGCTGCCCATGGTGGGCGCCTATCTCGAGAAGGTGGGCGTGAAGATCCAGATCGAGCCCCTGGAGTACGGCGCCTTCCTGTCGCGCATGACCTCCAAGACCCTGAGCGCGGGCTACTTCATGGACAACGGGCATACCAACCCGACCACCACCATCCGCAAGAGCTTCGTCACCGGCCAGACCTGGAATCCCTCGCAATGGGCGGATCCGGCGCTCGACAAGAAGGTGGCGACGATGTACGCCGAGCGCGATGAAGGCAAGCGCCAGCAGATGCTCAAGGAGATGACCCGCGAGATTGTCGACAGCGCGCCCTACATCTGGCTGCCCACGCCCTATGTCTTCCAGGCCTGGTGGCCCTGGGTCAAGAACTATGACGGCGAGCTGCGTGCGGGTGCGGTGCGTCCGGGCCCGATCTATGCGCGCATCTGGATAGATCAGGCGCTCAAGCAGAAGATGGGCTTCAAATAATTCGGGAGCGCGCCTTGAGATCGCTTCAATCCCTCGCGGCCGTCTGTGTGGCGGCCCTCGCGGCCGCTGCGCTGGGTCCGGCCAATGTCTGGGCTCAGGGCGCGAGTGCGGCAAGGCCGGCTGAAGCCCCCCGATATGGCGGCACGCTCAGCGTGGGCAACATCTATGTCACGCTGAGCGCGCAGAGCTGGGATCTCGCCGACTGGCACTGGAAGCAGGCCGACGACACCGGGCACTACATCGAACGTCTGTTCGCCGCCGATTTTTCCAAGGCCCGCCGCAATGGTGGCCCGTATCGCTTCCGCGACAACTACTTCATTCCGCTGGATGCCGTGCGAGGCGAACTGGCCGAGTCCTGGCGATGGATGGAAAATCCGCTGCGCCTGGAGGTCAAACTTCGCCAGGGTGTGATGTTTCCCGAGAAAAAGGGCGTGATGGCCGCGCGCGAACTGGTGGCCGACGATGTCGTCTTCAGCTACGAGACCCTGCGCAAGAGCCCCAAGGCCGCCAAGGACTACTGGGATCACATCGTGAAGGTCGAGGCCACCGGCAAGCACACCGTGGTCTACACCTTCAAGGATTTCCATGCCGAGTGGGATATGCGCTCGGGCTATGGGCATTACGGCCATGTGTTCCCGCGCGAAATGGCGCAGGCGGGCATGGCGCAATGGAAGAACCACACTGGCTCCGGTCCGTTTCTTCTGACCGATTTCATCTCCGGCAACTCCACCAGCTATGCCCGCAATCCGGCGTACTGGGACAAGGAGACGATCGGCGGCGTGGCCTACAAGCTGCCCTTCCTGGATCGGCTGGTGGTGCGCACCATCAAGGATGAAGCCGCCCAGCATGCTGCACTGCGAACGGGCAAGCTCGACATCCTCGAGACGGTGCGCTGGCAGGCCGTAGAAGAACTCAAGAAAAACGCGCCTGCGCTCAAGTGGGTCAGTGGCGTGGCCAACACCGGCTATTACCTCTCGCTGCGCACTGATCAGAAGCCTTTTGATGATGTCCGCGTGCGGCGCGCCATGAATATGGCGGTCAACAAGGACGAGATCATCAAGGGCTTTTACGGTGGTAACGCCGTGATGTTCGGTTTTCCGATGCATCCCGACTGGACGGGCTATTACGAACCCTTGTCGGCCATGCCCGAGTCGGTGAAGGAGCTCTTTGCCTACAACCCCGACAAGGCGAAAAAGCTGCTGGCCGAGGCGGGCTATCCGAACGGTTTCACCTTCCGGATCACGGTATGCGCCTGCGCACCGGCTCAGCTCGACATGCTGCCCATGCTGGTGGCCTATTACGAGCGGATCGGCATCAAGACCCAGGTGCAGACCCTGGAGTACGGCGCGTTTTACTCACAGCAGATCAAGAAGGCGCATTCGGCTGGCTACCTGATGAGCACGGCCCATGGCAGCCCGACCATCTCGGTGTCCAAGCTGTTCAAGTCCGGACAGAACTGGAACACCGCCATGGTCAATGACCCTGCGCTGGACAGGCGCATCGATGCGATGTTTTCCGATCGCGTGGAGGCGAGCCGTCAGCGCACCCTCAAGGCCATCAACCGCGAGATGCTCGATCACGCCCCCTTCGTCTGGCTGCCCACGCCCCTGGAGTTTTCGGCTTACTGGCCCTGGGTCAAGAACTATGACGGCGAGCTGCGGGGTGGGGGCGGACGCCCAGGCCCGGTGTATGCGCGCATCTGGATCGACCAGGAACTCAAGAAAAAGATGGGCTATTGAGCCGGGATGCAAGGGTGAGACCGCAATCTGGATGCCATGAGTGAGACCGCATTGACCGAAGCACATACCCCCGCGGCCGAGCCGCAGAACACCACGGCGCCTGCAGGCGATGTGCTGCTGAGCGTGAGGGGCCTGTCGACCCGGTTCCGTACCGAACGGGGCACGGTCATGGCGGTCGACAATGTTTCCTTCGATGTGCACTCCGGCGAAACGGTGGCCATCGTGGGCGAGTCGGGCTCAGGCAAGAGCGTCACCGCGCTCTCGCTGCTGCGCCTGATTCCCAATCCTCCCGGCGAGATCGTGAGCGGCGAGATTGTGTTTGACGGCCAGGACCTGCTCAAGCTCGACGATGCAGGCATTCGGGCCATCCGGGGCAACCGCATCGCCATGATCTTTCAGGAGCCCATGTCCTCGCTCAATCCGGCGATCACGGTCGGGCGGCAGATTGGTGAGCCGGTCAATCTGCATCGCAAGGCACCCTGGACGGCCGCCATCGAGCGGGCCCGCGAGTTGCTTGATCTCGTGCGCATTCCCGATGCCGCCACGCGGGTCAATGCCTATCCGCACCAGTTTTCAGGTGGCATGCGCCAGCGCGCCATGATTGCCATGTCGCTCGCCTGCGAGCCTCAGCTCATCATTGCCGATGAGCCCACCACGGCCCTGGATGTGACCGTGCAGGCCCAGGTGCTTGATCTGCTGCAGGATCTGGCGAAAAAGGCGCGCTCGGCCCTCATCCTGATCACGCATGATCTGGGCGTGGTGGCCCGGTATGCCGATCGCGTGATCGTCATGTATGGCGGCCGGGTGGTTGAGAGTGCGCCGGCCATGCAGCTCTATGCCAAGCCCTCGCATCCCTATACCCGAGGCCTGCTGGCCTCGATTCCGCGACTCGACGGCGATACCCGCAAGCGGCTGGTTCCTATCGAAGGCCAGCCCCCCAATCTGGCGGCGTTGCCTCCGGGATGTGCCTTCGCGCCCCGCTGCAAGCACGCGACGGCGCATTGCCTGCAGGAGCGGCCGGTGCTTCGCGAGATTGGGCCCCGTCATCACAAGGCGTGTTTCCTCGATGACTGAAGACAACATCCTCAGCGTGCGCGACCTCAAGGTGCACTTTCCGGTGCACAAGGGCGTGATCGTTCAGAAGCAGGTGGCCACCGTGCATGCGGTCGATGGCATCTCCTTCGACCTGCGGCGTGGCGAGACCCTCGGTCTGGTGGGCGAGAGCGGTTGCGGCAAGTCCACCACCGGCCTGGCGGTGCTGCGTATGCTGCAGCCCACCGCCGGGCAGATCATTTTCGAGGGCGAGGACATCACCGGGTATTCGCGCGAACGGATGCGCCCGGTACGGCGGCGCATGCAGATGGTCTATCAGGACCCTTACGGATCGCTCAATCCGCGCATGCGCGTGAAGGACATCATCGGCGAGCCGTTGCAGGTGCATGGCATGGATACCGATCAGGCGGCCTATCGCGAGCGCATTGCCTCGCTGCTCTCCACGGTAGGCCTGCTGCCCGACATGGCCGAGCGCTATCCGCATGAATTTTCGGGCGGCCAGCGTCAGCGCATCGGCATTGCGCGTGCCCTGGCCCTGGAGCCCGGCATGATTGTCTGCGACGAAGCGGTCTCGGCGCTCGATGTCTCCATTCAGGCGCAGGTGGTCAATGTCTTCATGGATCTGCAGGAGCGTCTGGGACTGTCCTACATTTTTGTGGCGCACGACCTCGCGGTGGTCCGGCACATCAGCGACCGTATTGCGGTCATGTATCTGGGCAAGATTGTCGAGATTGCCTCGCGGGACGAGCTCTATCGCAATCCCCTGCATCCCTATACCCCGGCCCTGCTGGCCGCCATTCCTGTGGCTGACGCGTCGGTGGAGGCCCGACGCGAGCGGGTGGTGGTGACCGGCGAGGTGCCCAGTGCGCTGCGCCCCCCGCCCGGATGCCGCTTTCATACCCGCTGCCCGCAGGCCATGGACCGCTGCAAGACCGAGATGCCGGCGCTGGTGGGTGATGGCTCGGGCCGGATGGTGGCCTGTCATCTGCATCCCGGTACGGCCTCGTCGGGTGCGGGCACGCTGCCGGCCGGCACGGCTCCGGTGGCCATGCCCCCATCGCGTCGTCCCGAGTCGACACCGGTCTGACGCGATGCGATAGGCTCGCGGGCTTTTCGCCCCTTGCCTTTCGTTCGCGCGTGTCCTTCAAGTCTGTCGATGACTGGTTTGCCCACAAGGGATGGGCGCCTTTCGCCTTTCAGCGAACGGTTTGGCGTGCAATCCGCCAGGGTGAGTCGGGCTTGCTGCATGCCAGCACCGGATCGGGCAAGACCCTGGCGGTCTGGCTGGGTGCGCTGACAGCCTTTGCGCCGGGAGCGTCGACAGGCTCATTGCAGCAAGGGGAGCGGCAAGGGGCGCAGCAAGGGGCGCGGCAAGGGGCGCGGCAGGAGGCACGGCAGGGCGCAGCGACCGGGCTGCAGGTGCTCTGGATCACGCCCATGCGAGCCCTTGCGGCCGATACCGTTGTTGCTCTGCGCGAGCCGCTCGATGCGCTCGTGCCAGGCTGGCAGGTCGCTCTGCGCACCGGCGATACGCCCTCATCCGAACGCGCCCGCCAGGATCGATCGCCGCCACAGGCTCTGGTGACCACGCCCGAGAGCCTGTCACTGATGCTGGCCCGGGCGGATGCCCCGCAGCGTCTGGCCCGGGTCCGCATGGTGGTGGTGGATGAATGGCATGAGCTTATCGCCAGCAAGCGAGGCGTGCAGGTGCAGCTTGCCCTGGCCCGTCTGCGCCGCCTTCAGCCGCGACTGTGTGTCTGGGGCCTGTCAGCGACCCTTGGCAATCTCGAAGAGGCGCAACATGCCTTGCTCGCCGGCTTGCCTGGGCAACTCGTGCAGGGCAAGCAGCCGCTGCGCCTCACGGTGGATACCCTCGTGCCCGAGGCCATCGAGCGTTTTCCGTGGGCGGGCCATCTGGGCACTCGCATGGTGATGCCCGTGGTGGCCGAAATCGAGGCCAGCGCGAGCACGCTGGTCTTCACCAATACCCGCTCGCAGGCCGAGCTCTGGTATCAGGCCTTGCTCGAGGCCCGACCCGACTGGGCCGGATTGATCGCCCTGCATCATGGCTCGCTGGATGCGTCGGTGCGGCGCTGGGTGGAGGCAGGCCTGAAAGAGGGCCGGCTCAAGGCAGTGGTCTGCACCTCCAGTCTGGACCTGGGCGTGGACTTCTCGCCGGTGGAGCGCGTGCTTCAGATCGGCAGCGCCAAGGGCGTGGCACGGCTGCTTCAGCGTGCGGGCCGATCGGGACATTCGCCTGGGCGCACCTCCAGAGTCACGCTGGTGCCGACGCATGCCTTCGAGCTGCTCGAGGCGGCTGCAGCCCGCGATGCCGTGGGTGCGGGCCGGGTGGAGCCGCGACGGGTGCTGCGCAAGCCGCTGGACGTGCTTGTGCAGCATCTGGTCACGGTGGCGGCAGGTCCGGGCTTTGAGCCTCAGGCACTTTTTGATGAGGTGCGCAGCTGCCCCTCGTATGTTGACCTCACCGAGGCCGAGTGGGGCTGGTGCATGGAGTTTGTGATGCGCGGAGGCCCCTCGCTGCGCGCCTATCCCGACTACTGCCGGGTCGTGCCGGATGAGCAGGGCATTTGTCGTGTGCCCGATGCGCGGATTGCGCGGCGCCATCGCATGTCGATTGGCACCATCGTGGCCGATGCCGCCATGGCGGTGAAGTTCCTGACCGGGGGCACGGTGGGCACGGTGGAAGAGGGCTTCATCGCGCGCCTGAAGCCCGGCGACACCTTTCTGTTTGCCGGGCGCCTGCTTGAACTCGTGCGCGTGCGCGAGATGACCGCCTGGGTGCGTCGCTCGAGCACGCGACGGGGTGCCGTCCCTCGCTGGAATGGCGGCACGCTGCCGCTGTCCAGCGAAATGGCCGATGCCGTGCTCGAGCGCCTGGCCAAGGCGAGGGCGGGTACTTTCAGTGGCCCTGAAATGCGCCGCATGGCGCCCCTGCTACGCCTGCAGCAGACCTGGTCGCATCTGCCCGCTCCAGACACGCTGCTCATCGAGCAGCTGAGGTCGCGCGAGGGCTGGCATCTCTTTCTCTATCCCTTTGCTGGTCGTCATGTGCATCTCGGCCTGGGTTCGCTGCTCGCATGGCGTGTGGCGCGCGATCTGCCGCGCAGTGTGTCGGTCTCGGTCAATGATTACGGGCTGGAGCTGCTCAGTGCCGAGCCGATCGACTGGAGTGGCCTGAGCGATGGCCGCCTGCTTGCTGAAGCGGGCTTGCTGGAGGATATCGAGGCCAGCCTCAATTCAGGTGAGCTCGCGCATCGCCGCTTTCGGGAGATTGCGCGGGTGAGCGGGCTGGTGTTCCAGGGCTTTCCGGGGGCGGGCAAGGGGGCCCGTCAGCTGCAGGCTTCGGCCAGCCTGTTCTTCGAGGTCTTCCGGGATCATGACCCGGACAACCTGCTGCTGGCTCAGGCCCGAAATGAAGTGCTGGAGCAGGAGCTGGATCTGCAGCGCATGCGCGAGGCCCTGGCGCGCCTGCGTGCGCGTAAGGCGGTGGTGGTCGCGCTCGAACGCCCGGGGCCTTTTGCCTTTCCGCTGATGGTGGAGCGGCTGCGTGAACAGGTCAGCACCGAAACCCTGGCGGATCGGGTGGCCCGGATGGTGGCTGAACTGGAGCGGGCGGCCTCGG
>JBMSOD010000086.1:0-11340 GCA_049422085.1 Burkholderiaceae bacterium | reverse complement strand
GGCACTGCCCCGCGCCGTTGCAGCGGGACTTTACGCAGGCGCCGTCGCGGCCGTCGATCAGCTCGATCCTCTGCTCCGGGCCGACCAGGCCACGCTCGACCAGACCGAGATAGGCTGCCGTTGAGAACCGGTGGGGTTCAACATCAGCAGCGGTGTCGGACACAAGACGAAGCTCGGGATGCAACAGCGACAAACCAGAGCGCCTTAGGGAAGTGGATCGAGAACTCATCTTGGGCTTTCCTCACAGAAAGAGCCATTGAGCGAACGGCCTAGGTCGAATCACGGATTGCCACGATCGTGAAAAGCAGATGCGGTCGGACCGTCCTCAGCATCATGCGCCGGATCTCAAAACCATGTCACCACGGCATCAACCACCTGATACTCCTCGTCGACCACCGCAATCCAGCGCCACTTATCGAAGGTGGTGCAGGGATGAGACAAGCCCAGTCCAATCAGATCACCCACCTGTAGCGTTTGATGCGAGGCATTGGCAGCAGACGCATCAACCGCGTCGCTGGATCGCTTCAGGTAGGCATGCTGGTCATTCAAGCCCGTCATCACCCAGCCCGCTGGTGCCGCAGCAGGACGGTCCATGCCCCGTCGGTACCAGGCCACCGGCTGCGGAAGATCGATGTCGGTCGACACATCGCGACGACCCACACTCAAGATGGCCAAGCCGGGCTCGGGCATGGACTGCACGGTGGCCCAGACCTCAAGTGCAGCTTGCAGGCCGCTCTGACAGTCAATGCCCAGACGGCGGTTGACCCTCGCCACCAGCCGGGTATAGCGGCCCTGATCATGCGTGACATAGCAGCCCGAACGCAGCAAGCCCTGCACCGGACGACTAAGCTCCGGATGCAGCCAGGGAGCCACCAGATCGAACACCGCTGATCCGCCGGCGGAGATCAGGATGGTCGGCGCCTCGAAACCAAGCTCGGTATCGATGCGCCGGGCCAGGTCGATGCTGCGACCGAGCAAGCCCTCGACGACAGCGCGATCCGCATCGTCATCATCGCCTCGCGTCCACAGACCTTCGTAGCACTCCACGCCCACCAGCTTCACGGCTGGACTCAAGCGAGCTGCGCGGGCCAGCAGGAACGCGTCTTCGGCTGAACGAACACCTGTGCGGCCGCCCGCAATCCCGAGTTCGAGCAGCACCTCGAGAGGTGCGAGCCCAGCGACCCCCACCGCGGTCTCGATGGCCCGCAGCTGATCGAAGGAGTCGAGCAGGAAGGGCGCACGACGCGTCGTCGGACCGGACTCCCCTAACAGTGCGGCGAGCCCTCGCAACTCAACCGCATTGAGCACCTGATTCGCAATCAACACCTGCTGTGCGCCGCTCGCAAAAGCCAGCGCAGCCTGCGCAACATTGGCGACCGTGATGCCCCAGGCCCCTGCCTGCAGCTGGGCGGCAAAGAGCTGGGGCGACAGGGTGGTCTTGCCATGCGGCGCCAGCGCAATGCCGTGGCCCTCCACAAAGCGCTGCATCCAGCCGAGGTTGTGCTCGAGCCGCGACTTGCGGATCACCGCCAGCGGCATGGGCAGATCGCCGCGCATCAGCTGCCAGCCCTGCCTGCCGATCTGCGAACGCAGCAGCGGGGCCTGCGTGGCTGGAAAGCCCTTGAGCCAGGGCCCGATCACGGGATCAAGCAGGTCGCGCAGGTCGTGCAGTTCAGGGCGATCAGGCATGGCAGGATCTCTCAGGGACGCGGTCCGGTCACTTTGGCAGGGCAGCATGATCGCACTCCGTGTTCGCTTTGCCGCGTCCTGTTCGCACGTCTGAGTCACGCCCCATCCACATTCAATCTTTGTCCTGTCGCGATCCCCCCGCCATGCCCGTCCCCCACTCCGTGATCACCGGCACCACCCATGGCATCGGCGCAGTCACCGCCGAGGCACTGGCCCGGGCCGGCCACGACCTGACCCTGCTCGTGCGTGACCTGAATCGTGGACAGGCGCAGGCCCAGGCCCTGCGCCGCATGCATCCGCGTCGCGAGGCACATATCGAGGCGCTGGCCTGTGAACTCTCGAGCTTTGCCAGCATCCGGACCGCAGCCCGGCAGGTCGCACAAGGCCCGGCAATCACGCACCTGATCAACAACGCCGGTCTGACACGCCTGCGCCGTGAATGGACGCAGGATGGCTTCGAGACGGTGTTCGCAGTCAACCAACTGGGCCCCTTTCTGCTGACCGAACTGCTGCGCCCCCTTCTGAGGACGCGCGCGCGCATCATCAACGTGGCCTCATGCGCGCATGAGCAGGTGAGGCATTTCGATCTGGGCGCAGTACAGCATCGGCCCGACCCCTTGCCTGCGTATCGGCCGCAACAGGCCTACGCCCACTCCAAGCTGGCCAACATCCTCTGGACCCTGGCGCTGGCCCGCCGGCTTGAGGGCAGCGGCATCACGGCGCATTGCCTGCATCCCGGGGTGGTCCATACCCATCTGCTGCCCTGGCCGGTTCGCCTCCTCAAGCCGCTTGTCCGACGCGGCATGATCAGCGCCAAAGCAGGCGCGCGCACCACGCTCTTTCTGGCCCTGCACGACGACCCCGCAGGGCTGCATGGCGCGTATCTGGACGAGCATCAGCGGGTCGCGACACCCTCCGTGCTGGCGTGCGACCCTGTATTGCAGGAGCAGCTCTGGAGCGCCTGCGCGCGCTGGACGCAGGTTTGAGCTTGAACTGCTCTCCGCCCTGATATCTTCCGGGGTCAGAACCAGAACACACCTCAGGAGGACCACATGGATTTCGAAATTCCCGAAGACCACCGCATGATCAAGGATGTGGTGGCGCGCTTCGTCAAGGAAGCGCTCATTCCGCTCGAGCCCGAGCTGCTGCGCCGTGAAGCGGCGGGCCAGGGCATCGGCCTGACGGCTGAGGAGCGGGCCAAGGTCGATGCCGCATCGCATGAGCTTGGCCTCTGGGGACTCGACGCCCCCGCCGATATCGGCGGCCATGACCTGCCGGTGAGCGCCATGGTGGGCGTGAACGAAGAGCTCGGCCGCACCATCGTGCATTACTACCTGCCGCCGGACACCCCCAACCTGCGCATGCTCATGCTCACCGCCACGGCCGAGCAGAAGGCCCGATATCTGGAGCCCTATGTGCGGGGCGAGATGTCCTCGGCCATTGCCATTTCAGAGCCCGGCGCCGGCGGCGATCCCTCCGGCCTGATCACCCGCGCCGTGCGTGAAGGCGACGAGTGGGTCATCAATGGCCGCAAGATCTGGATCAGCAATGTCGAACGGGCCGACTTCCTGATCGTGATGGCCCGCACCGACGGGCAAAAGGGCGAGCGCGGCGGCATCAGCGCCTTCATCGTCGACAAGGGCACCAAGGGCTTCGAGGTCGCCCGGCGCATCAACATGCTGGGCGGGGTCTATACCTACGAGGTTACCTTCGAGGACTGCCGCATTCCCGCAGGCCAGCTGCTCGGCAAGGAAGGCGAAGGCTTTACGCCCATGCAGTCGCGTCTGGGCGCACGGCGCGTGCAGATGGCGGCCTGGTGCGTCGGCCGGGCCCAGCGGGCACTCGACATGATGTGCGAGTACGCGCCGCAGAGAAAAACCTTTGGCGCCTACCTGTCCGACCGGCAGGCCATTCAGTGGTGGATCGCCGATGCGGCCACCCGCATTCATGCCTGCCGCCTCATGACCTATGAAGCCGCCTGGCGCCTGGATCGGGGCATGGAGGCCCGCACGCAGGTCGCGATGATCAAGGCCTATGCCACCGAGATGGCCTGGGAGGTGATCGACCGGGCCATGCAGACCTTCGGCGCCATGGGCATGACCAAGGAGCTGCCCTTGCAGCAGATGGCCAATGAATCGCGCCTGATGCGCGTCTATGAGGGCCCGACCGAAGTGCACACGTGGGTGATCGCCCGCAATACCCTGGCCGGCCGGGGTTGAGCCGGCGATCAGGCTTCGGCCTTGTCGCCCGTCAGGGCACGAGGCCGGGGCCGATCAGAAGGGCACGGTGCCCTTGATGGTGATGCGGTTCAGGTTGCGGACCGCCTCGCCATAGTCATGCACCGCATAGTGCATGGTGCAGCGGTTGTCCCACATCACCACATCACCCGGCTGCCACATGTGCCTCACTGTGCGATCGGGCGAGGGCGAGTGCTGGTACAGGAAGTCGAGCAGGGGCCGGCTCTCGGCTTCGGTCATGCCTTCGAGATGCGGCACGGTATCGCCCGGATGGCCGATGAACAGGGCCTTGCGTCCGGTCTCAGGATGCGTGCGCACCACCGGATGAAACGCGCTGGGCGGCTCGCCGGTGGTCCCGGTCTTGCGCGCGATGCGGGTGCCTGTGAACTTCGCGCGCACCCCCTGCAGCAACCGTTTCATGCCTTCTGACAGCGCCTCGTAGGCCAGATACTGGTTGCACCACATGGTGTCTCCCCCAGCCTCGGGCATCTGCTGCGCGGCCAGGATCGTGAGTGCATGGGGGGCCGGGATGAAGGTGGAGTCGTAGTGCCAGTTTTCAGTGATGGCATCGGCCTTGCCCGGATTGGTGAGCTGCAGCATGCCGGGATAGCCATCTGCATAGGTGAGCATCGGCGTGACCGCGATCTCGCCCCAGAGCCGTGCGAATGCGAAGTGATCGTCGGGCTGCAGACACTGCCCCGGAAAGACCAGCATGCAATGCTGCAGGAAGGCGGCCTTGATCTGCCCGAAGGTGTCGGCGTCAAGGGCGCCGAGCTTCACGCCTTCAATGCGCGCGCCGATGCTGGGCGTGAGGGGACGAATCTTCATGTCATCTCCAGGGCGATCTTGCCGACCTGCGAATCGCTCATCAGGTGCTGGGCGGCCTGCGCCGCCTGAGCCAGTGCAAAACTGCGGTCGACCACCGGCGTGATCTCGCCGGCCTCGATCGGGTCGAGCAGATCACGGGCACAGGCCTGCACGCACGCGATGGTTTCCTCTGCGGTGCGCGTGCGGAAGGTGACGCCGATGACGCTGATACGCCGCAGTGCAAGAAAGTCCAGATCGATGCTCGCCGCCTTGCCGCCGAGGCGACCGATATTCACCAGACGACCCTCCAGGGCCATGACCTTGAGGTTGTCCTCGAACACCGAGGCACCAATACAGTCGGCCAGAACATCCACCCCACGGCCATGGGTGACCGCCATGACCGCATCGATCCAGGAGGGCTTGCCGCCCACCACCGGATGCGTGATGCCCATCGGCACCAGCGCGCGCAACTTGTCGGCCGAGCGCGAGGTGGCAATCACAGTGCTTGCCCCCGCCCATCGGGCAATCTGGATGCCGGCCATGCCCACGCCCGATGAGGCTGCATTGATGAGCGCGGTCTGACCGGCGCGCAACTGCCCATGGGTGATCAGCGCATCGTGCGCGGTGGTAAAGGAGTTTGGAAAACAGGCGCCCTGGGCCCAGGACAGACGGGCCGGCTTGCGCATGACCAGTCGGGCGTCGACCCGCGCATAGCCTGCATGCATGGCGGCCCCGCGGGCCAGCACGGCATCGCCCTCCTTGAGGCCTTCGACACCCGGTCCGAGCGCGGCGATCTCGCCCGCACATTCGATGCCCATGATGCGCGGCGAGCCCGTGCGAAACGCGGCCAGCCCGACCTGCTCGCCCCGGTTCAGACCGGCGGCCCGCACCCGGATCAGCACTTCGCCTGCCCCGGGCTGGGGCACGGGCATTTCGCGCAGTTCGATGACCGCACCTTCGGGGCCCGGAACGGCCACGGCTGCAAGCATGGTGTTCATGGGCTGCAGGGTAACAGCAGGCTTTCCGGCCCGCCTGTGCAGGTTTCAAAAACGTCGGCGCGCCCCGCATCGACCGAGACCGCGATGGCCGCCCGACGCAATCCGCGCTAGCATGACCCTCATAACGATTCCGGGGAGACACCGTGCTTGAGGTACGGGGCCTGTCGATTGCCTTCGCATCGCCAGCGGGTTTTACGCCCGTCACACGCGATGTGAGCTTCTCTATTGCGCCTGGCGAACGTCTGGGCGTGGTGGGCGAGAGCGGCTGCGGCAAGTCGGTCACCGGGCTGTCCATCCTCGGGCTGCTGCCCCGTCGGCACAGTCGGGTGCAGGGCGAGATCCTCTTTGATGGTGACGACCTCAACCGCATGAGCCCCGATCAGATGAGGGCCGTGCGCGGCCGCAAGATCGGCATGATCTTCCAGGAGCCCATGACCGCGCTCGATCCGGTCTTTACCATCGGCGAGCAGATCGGCGAGGCCTATCGTCAGCATTTTCCAGTGAGCCGCACGCAGGCCCGCGAGCGGGTCATCGAGTCTCTGGCCCGTGTCGGCATACCGTTGCCCGCACGTCGACATGACGAGTATCCGCATCAGCTCTCCGGCGGCATGCGCCAGCGCGTGATGATTGCCATGGCGCTGATCTGCGAGCCTCGCCTGCTGATTGCCGATGAACCCACGACGGCCCTCGATGTGACCGTGCAGGCGCAGATCACCGATCTGCTGCTTGAGCTGAGCAGCACGCAGGGTACCGCCCTCATGTTCATCACGCACGATCTGGGCGTGGTGGCCGAGGTCTGCACCCGCATGGTCACCATGTATGCCGGTGAGGTGGTTGAAGATGCGCCCACCGACGAGGCCCTGATGCGGCCCCGCCATCCCTATACCTCGGGGCTCTTGCGCTCCTTGCCTCGGCTCGCGCAGCGCAAGGCTGTGCTGCCCTCGATCCCGGGTCGCGTGCCGCTGCCGTCCGAAATGCCGGCCGGATGCCGCTTTCGTGCGCGCTGTCCGTACGCGGCCGCGGGCTGCGATGGCGAACAGGTACTGGCCGGTATTGCCCCGGGTCGCAGCGTGCGCTGTTCGCGCGCGGCTGAGTTGCAGTTGCCGGGGGCCGTGGCATGAGCGGCGGCGCAGTCCTCTCTGAATCCGGCGCGACCTCTGCCCACGTACCAGCGCCCCCGCTGCTTCGGGTCCAGGACCTCAAGATCCACTTCGCCACGCGCGAGCAGGGTGTGACCGTCAAGGCTGTCGATGGCGTGAGCTTTGACGTCCAGGCCGGCGAAACCTTCGGCGTGATTGGCGAATCGGGCTCGGGCAAGACCACGATCGGGCGCGCGCTGGTCAGCCTGCTCAAGCCGACCGCAGGCACCTTGCTTCACGACGGCCAAAACCTGGCCGCCCTGAGCGCGTCCCGCCTGCGCGAGGCCCGCCGTGCCTACCAGATCGTGTTTCAGGATCCGAGTGCCGCACTCAATCCGCGGCAGACCATTCTGGACAGCGTGTGCGAGCCTCTCGAGATTCAGGGTGGCCTGTCGCGTGATGAACGCGAGGCCCGGGCCATCGAGGCCCTGAGCCGGGTAGGCATCGCATCGGAGTACGCCCGCCGTTATCCGCACATGCTCTCGGGCGGTCAGAAGCAGCGGGTGAACATTGCCCGCGTGCTTACCCTGCGTCCGAAGCTCATCGTGTGTGATGAGGTGGTGGCGGCGCTCGATGTCTCGATCCGGGGTGATGTGCTCAACCTCTTTGCCGAGCTGCAGCGCGATTTCGGTCTGACCTATGTCTTCATCACGCACGACCTGTCGGTGGTGGCCCATGTGAGCGACCGGGTCGCGGTGACCTATCTGGGCCGCTTTGTGGAGCTTGGCCCCACCGAGGCCATCAATGAGGCGCCGCTGCACCCCTACACGCGGGCCCTCATGTCGGCCGAACCGATCGCTCTGCCCTCGCATCTGCGCACCACCCAGCGCATCGTGCTCGAAGGCGAAATTCCGAGTCCGATCGATCCGCCTTCGGGTTGCCGCTTTCGCACGCGCTGCCGACATGCGCAGACCGATTGCGCCAGCCGCGAGCCCGAGTGGCGCGAGCTTCGACCCGGCCACTTCGTGGCCTGCCACTACGCCACGCCTGCGGGGCCTCCCTGAAGCTTGCATGCCCTGACCCGGCCTTGACCCAGCCTTGACCTGATTGAAACCACCTCATGTCGCCTCGCCCTGTAGCCCAACTTCCGGAGACCTCGATGAATGATTCCAACCCCACCCTGGATCTGACTGGCGCCCCCCTGTCCCGACGGGCCTGGCTCGAACTCCTCGCCGGTGCCAGCGGCGCCGCTCTGGCCGCCGGACCCTTGTCCGCAATGGCCCAGGGCGCACCCAAGCGGGGCGGTGTGCTCAAGGTCTCGGGCACGGCCAATCCTTCGAGCC
Organism: Burkholderiaceae bacterium; assembly: GCA_049422085.1. Lineage (GTDB taxonomy): Bacteria > Pseudomonadota > Gammaproteobacteria > Burkholderiales > Burkholderiaceae_E > UBA4615. Next base: position 3,187 of record JBMSOD010000086.1, on the reverse strand, counting down.
TGGATCCGGCCACCGGCGGTGCGGGATCCGACCACACCTATCTCTGGACGCTGTACGACACCCTGGTCGAGTGGGACTACGCCACCCTCAAGCCAGTCCCGGGCATGGCGAGCTGGGCCTATTCCGATCCGAAGACCATGGTGCTGACCCTGAAGCCGGGCATCACCTTTCATGACGGTACGCCCTGTGATGCGCAGGCGGTCAAGTTCAATCTCGACCGGGGACGCACCGAGCAGCGTTCCAACATCAAGGCCGATCTGTCTTCGATCGCATCGGTCGAGGTGACCGGGCCCTTGCAGGTCAAGGTCAATCTTGCCCGTCCCGATTCGGCACTGCCTGCCATTCTGTCCGACCGGGCCGGCATGATGGTCTCGCCGACCGCCGCCAAGGCGCTTGGCAATGAACACGACCGAAAGCCGGTGGGTGCCGGCCCCTGGAAGTTTGTGAGCTGGGCCGATAACCAGAAGATCGTGGTGACCCGCTACGACAAGTACTGGCGCACGGTTCGAGGCTTTCTTGATGGCATTGAATTTTCCATCATCACCGAACTGGCCACCGGCCTGCGCTCGGTGGTGGCGGGCCAGAATGACATGGCCTATGGCCTGCCCCCGCGCCTGAAGCCCATCATCGACAAGGCCAAGGACCTGGAGCTGGTCACCGGGCCCACGCTCTATTGTCTGCAGGTTTACATCAATCTGGCCAAGAAGCATCTGGACAACGTGAAGGTGCGTCAGGCGATCAACTTCGCGCTGGATCGCGACGCCTTCGTGAAGGTGGCGCTCTCGGGCATGGGTGAGTCCGCGGCCATGCAGCTGCCCAAGTCGCATTGGGCCTACGAACCCGCACTGGCCAACCTCTATCCGCATGATCCGGCCAAGGCCCGGGCACTGCTTCAGGAGGCGGGCCTGGGCAGCGGCTTTGAGCTCACCGTGGGCAGCTACACCGACCAGGACTCGGTGCGTCGGGGCGAGATCATTCAGGAGCAGCTCGGCAAGGTGGGCATCAAGCTCAACTTCATCCGAGGCTCCATTCCTGAGATCAGCGGACAGTTCTTTGGCAACGAGAAGAAGTTCGATCTGCTGCTGTCGGCCTGGACCGGCCGCCCCGACCCGGCCATGACCTACGGCCTCATGTATGCCAAGGATGCCTACTTCAATGCGGGCCGGGTGGAAGTCTCGGCCGAGCTACAGCAACTTCTGCAGGAGAGCCGTGCGAGCGAAAACCTCGAGGTGCGCAAGCAGGTGTTCTCGAAGCTGCAGCGCATCGTGATGGAGCAGGCCCTGGTCGCGCCGCTGGCTTTCACGCTGGAGTTCAACGCCATCCACAAGAAGGTGCATGGCTACAAGCCCAACCTGCTGGGCAAGCCCAAGTACGAGTTCCTGTCGATGAGCTGAGCCCATGCTGACCGCAGCCCGTCGTCGCGTGATTCGGCGCCGCCTCATTCAGGCGGTGCCGGTGCTGGTGCTGGCCACCCTGGTGGTGTTCGGGCTGCTCAAGCTCATGCCAGGCGACATTGCCATCACGCTGGCTGGCGAGAATGCCACCGAGGCGCGGATTGCCGAGATCCGGGCGCTTTATGGCCTGGATCGGCCTTTCCTGGTTCAGTACGGCAGCTGGCTCTTCAATGCGCTGCAGGGCGATCTCGCGAAGTCCCTCGCTTCGGGCGAAGCGGTGGTGGTCTCGATCGGACGCAGCTTTCCCAACACCCTGCTGATCGTGCTGCTGGCCATGACGGTGGCGCTCACGCTGGGCTTGCTGCTGGGCATGCTGGCCGCAAGCCGACCCGACAGCCTGCTCGATCGTTTCGTGACTTCGATTGCATCACTGGGCATTGCAGTGCCCAACTTCTGGCTGGCCATGATTCTCGTGTCCTGGCTCGCGCTCGAGTACGGCTGGTTCCCGGCCACGGGCGCGGTGGCTCTTGCGCAGGATCCGATCAAGGCCCTGCATCACGCCATCCTGCCTGCGCTCGCGCTCGCCGGTGGCGGCATGGCCGAGGTCTCCCGTCAGTTGCGCAGCTCCATGGTGGAGTACCTGTCTTCGCCTCCGGTGCGCACCCTGCATGCCAAGGGGCTCTCACCTGCGGCCATCCTCTGGAAGCATGGCCTGAAGAATGTCGGCGTGAACCTCATCACGGTGGCCACGCTGCTCTTTAACCGCATGCTCGCGGCCACGGTCGTGGTCGAGGCGGTGTTCGCCATCCCCGGCATGGGCGGACTGATCGTCAACGGTGCACTCACCCGCGATCTGCCCGTGGTTCAGGGGGTGGTCTTCGTGATGGTGCTGGTGGTGATCACGGTGAACCTCATCGCCGACATCCTGTACACCGTACTCGACCCGAGGATAGGCTGACCATGCGCTTTCTCGGCTCCTGGCTCAAGAGCGACCTGCGCGCGAGCTTCAGTCTGGGCTTTCTGCTGCTGCTGCTCGCGCTCTCGCTGGCCGCACCCTGGATTGCGCCCTATTCGCCCACGCAGCAGAACCTCGATGTGCCTCTGGCCGAGGCCAGTGCCAAACACCTGCTGGGTGTCGATGATCTCGGACGCGATGTCCTTAGCCGCATGATTCATGGCGGCAAGTCCACGCTTTATGCAAGCTTTCTTGCAGTGAGCATCGCCACGCTGATTGGCGTGCCGGTGGGCATCGTGGCGGGCTTTCGGGGCGGCGCGATCGACGATGTCATCAGCCGCATCATCGATGCCCTGCTGTCCTTTCCGGCCATCGTGCTGGCCATTGCGGTCACCAGCGCTTTAGGCATCGGCCTGACCAACAGCATGATCGCGGTGGGCATTGTGTTCTCGCCGCAGATCGCCCGGCTCGTGCGCGCGCGGGCGCTGGTGGTGCGCCAGGAGACCTATGTGGATGCCGCCCGCTGCCTGGGCGCAAGCAATACCCGCATCCTGTGGCGCCATGTGCTGCCCAATGCGATTCAGCCGGTCATCGTGCAGGTCACGCTGCTGCTGGCCGCGGCCTTGCTGGCCGAGGCGAGCCTGAGCTTCCTGGGTCTGGGCATTCAGCCGCCCGAGCCGAGCTGGGGCGCGATGCTGGCACGCGCCTACCAGAACATGGAGATCGCCCCGGCGCTCATGTACCCGCCCGGCATCGCCATTTTGCTCACCGCGCTCGCCTTCAATACCCTGGGCGAGTCGATGCGGGTGGCACTGGATCCGACGATGAAGCGCTAGGC
>JBMSOD010000085.1:0-11497 GCA_049422085.1 Burkholderiaceae bacterium | reverse complement strand
CCCGAGTAAGCGCCAGCCCAGGCGTTGAGCCGTATAGGGGGAGTCGCTCTGGATCTGGGGCACCACGGCCGCGACCCTGGCCCAGAGCCACTGGGCCAGGAAGCTGAAGTGCAGATTTGCACTGACGCCGTGCCGGTTTGCCAGATGCAGGCTGAGCGCGCGCCGGATGGCCGCGCTGGGCACCACAAGATGATCCGGAGTGAAGGGGTTGGTGGCGTGCATCCCGACACGACTTGCGACCCGATCGGAGACCCGGTCAGCAAGCACTTCGAATCGGTTGGAGCAGTGAACAGTCAGCATGGCGTGAAGGTCAATGGCGCATGATGCCGCAGCGCAGGCTCAGATCGCGAGCCTGCGCCCGGATGGGTTAACCTAAACACATCAACACAAGAGGAGACCAGCATGGGTCTTAAGCTTTATGGCATTGCGGCCTCGCGGGCCGCACGTGCGCTCTGGCTGCTCAAGGAAATGGGCGCCTCCTTTGAGCATGTCTCGCAGACCTACAAGGGTGGCGCCACCCACGCGCCAGAGTTTCTCAAGCTCAATCCCAACGGGCATATTCCGGTGCTGGAAGACGACGGCATCGTGGTCTGGGAGTCCATGGCCATCAACCTGTACCTGGCCCGCAAGATCGGCGGCTCGCTGGCGCCGGCCAATCTGGCCGAAGAAGCCGAAGTGCTTCGATGGACTTTCTGGGCCGTGACCGAATGCGAAAAGGATGCCCTGACGGTGCTGATGCACCGGGTGGGCATGCCTGCTGACCAGCGCGACGAGTCGCTCGCCGTACGGGCAGAGAAGGCACTGGCCAAGCCCTGGTCGGTGCTGAACGCCCATCTGGCCACGCGCCCCTTTATTGCCGGCGACCGGTTCACCGTGGTGGATGTGAATGTGGCGTCGGTGCTGGGCTGGGCTCAGGCCTCAGGCGAACTGATGAATGCGCATCCTGCGGTGGCCGCCTGGCTCAAGGGCTGCATGTCCCGGCCTGCACAGCAGGAGGTTCGCAAGATGGCACGTGAAGGCCTCTGAGCCCGCTAAAAAAAGAAAAACAGGAGACCCCATGTCTGAACCCCTGGTGATACGAAGCGATGATGGTGGGCGCACCACCCTGACCCTCAATCGACCGGGCAAACTCAATGCCCTGAATCCGGCTGTCTTCATTGAGTTGCGGGCGCATCTTGATTCGATTGCCCACGATGCCTCGGTGGGCGTGGTGGTGCTGGCCGGCGCGGGTCGCTCGTTTTGCGCCGGTCATGACCTGGATGCGATCGCCTCGCATGAACCCGCGCCCACGCCCTATTTCGAGCCCGAAACCATCGATGCGCTTGAGCAGTTGCCCAAGCCGACGATCTGCCGGATCCAGGGGCATTGCTTTACCGGTGGGCTGGAGCTTGCTCTGGCCTGTGATCTGCTGGTCGCGGCAGAATCCACCAAGCTCGGAGATACGCATGGCCAGTGGGGTCTGGTGCCGGTCTGGGGCATGTCGGTACGTCTGCCCGAGCGTGTCGGCCGGGCCCGAGCCAAGGAATTGATGTACACCAGCCGTCGCCTGAGCGCGCGCGAGGCCTGTGGTCTCGGCCTGGTCGACCACTGCGTGGCTGATGATCAGCTCGATGTCCGCATCGATGCACTGTGCAAGGAAATCCTGGCGAACTCCAAGGGCACCAACCGCATCGTCAAGGCACTGATCGCCGATGGCGATAGTCGCAGCCGCCCGGCCGCGCTGATTCACGAGCGCCTGCGCCCCTACGGTCGACCCGAGGACATGGCCGAGCGCATGAAGGCGGGCGGTCGCAAGTAAGGTTGTTCAGGCTGCAGCCGGGCTGACCTGGACGCGGGTGTCGTTGTAACAGGCTCCCGAAGCAAGATCGGCGCGTCGTGTGGCGCTCACCAGCGCACTGATGGTCTGCCCATTGGGGCTGGTGGCAAGCCAGGCGCCTTTTTCGGAAGACACCACACCCCGCGGCACATCCTTGCTGACCTGAAGGCGCAGCATCACCTGGCCCAGCGGGTTGGACACCCGGACCTGCATGCCATCGGACAGGCCACGATGCGCTGCATCCTCCGGATGCATCAATAAGGGCGGTGCCTCGTGGGCCAGCCCGCCGCTTCCCAGCAGGGTGGATGAAATCCTGGCATCGGATGCCGGCGAGATCAGCGCGAGGCTGTCTTCCCTGGGGTCATCCTGATCCGCAGGGTGCGCGATGAAGTCGGCCACGCGCTGCGCCTCACCCCAGCGCTGAGCGAGGGTTTCTGACGCCAGTTCAATCCGTCCGCTGGGGGTTGCAGGCCGGACATTGACCATGGGCGCAAAGGGCTCGCCGTCGGGTGCACGCATGAGTGTTGCTGCATCCAGCGGCAATTGGCTGGGCAGGTGCCCCGCCAGACGCGCGTCTTCGGTATTGAGGGCGTCGTCCATGAGCTGTGCATCCGAGTCGGCAAAGCATCCGTCCGTGAATCCAAAGCGTGCCGCGAGCCGCCTGAAGATTTCGGTATTAGGCAGGGCCTCACCTTCGGCAGGCACGACTGCCTGCGCGCGTTGCAGCCACTGCTGGCCATAGGCTGCGTACAGGTCGTCGGACTCGTAGGCGGTTGCTGCAGGCAGCACCACATCGCAATAGGCCATGCTCTCGGTCATGGCGATCTCGATGCCGCAGGTAAAAATGTCTTCACGCAGAAAACCGCGGCGCAGGCGGTTCTGATCCGGATGCACCACCAGCGGATTGTGGTTGTAGATGAAGACTGCCCTCACCGGGGGGTGCATGGGCTGATCGCCCAGCGCGTCCTCCGACAGGATGCGCCCGACATCGAGGATGTTCAGTGTGCGGGTGGGACCGGGCAGCAGGTCGGGGCGTGCGAGGCGAGCAGGCGTACGTGGAAAGGCATTGCCCGCACCGAGCACGATGCCGTTGCGTGCATCCAGCCGGCCCATCAGGGCGGGCAGCGCGATCAGCGCACGGATGCCGCTGCCGCCATTGCGTGCCCGCTCCAGGCCATTGCCGGGCGAGATCACCATCGGATTGCTTTCGACCATCCAGCGCGCCAGGGTCCGCAGGTCCTGGGCAGACACCCCTGCGGTCTGTGCCGCTTTTTCAAGGGGCCAGGCGGCGGCGCGGGCCATGAAGTCCTCATAGCCCAGCACATGGTCGCGAATGAAGGCGGCATCGTGGGCGCCCAGCGACTTCAGTTCATTGGCCAGAGCAAACGCGATCAGAACGTCGGTACCGGGCAGAGGCGCAAGATGCAGATCGGCCAGCGCAGCGATGCGGGTGCGCAAGGGGTCGATCACCACCAGCCGGCCACCTTCACGTCGGGATTGCGTGATGCCCCGCACCAGATGCAGGTTGGTGACGGTGGCATTGTTGCCCCAGACGATATTGAGCTTCGCCTGAGCGGCCAGCTCCGGCCCGAGTCCGGGAATCGCACCATAGGTGCCGACCCAGGCTTCGCGTCGCACGGCCCCGCACATGGCGCCACGATAAAGCTGGCTGGCCCCCAGCTTGTGAAAAAAGCGCAGGGACATGCTGTCCATGGCGAGAATCCCATGCGGCCCTGCGTAATTGAGCGGCATCACCGTTTCACGGCCGTGGCGTTCGATGGCTTGCGACGTGCGCTCATGGATCAGGTCGAGCGCGGCCTCCCAGGAGATGCGCTCGAATTGACCGGAACCGCGCGGACCGATCCGCCTGAGAGGGTGTCTAAGGCGTTGGGGACCATGGACCCATTGCGGCGTCTGATGAGCGACCTTGTTGCAGATCACGCCTGCGGTATAGGGCAGGGCATCAGAGCCCCTGACCCGGATGATCTTGTCGTTTTCCACCGTCACGGTCAGGCTGCAGGTATCGGGGCAGTCCAGCGTGCAGACGCTGGGTTTCTCAAGAGTGCTCATGCGGGTCTCCTCGCGGGAACCTGCCCGTTCAAGGGCAGAGATCGGATCGAAGCGATGGTAACGTGACCAGCATTCATCAGGAATTGGCAGGAGACACAACATGAGTCTTGACGCTGCGCTGCGCGCTCGCGCGACCAAGGTCATTCCGGGCGGGATGTGGGGGCATATGCGCGCCGAGGGTCTGCCCCGAGGCTATCCGCAGTTCTTCAGAAGCGGGAAGGGCTGCCGCCTGCAGGATGTTGATGGGCGCAGCTACATCGACTTCATGTGCAGCTGGGGCCCGATCGTGCTGGGCCATCATCATCCCGAAGTGGATGCAGCGGTTGAGCGACAACGCGCCCTGGGCGATGCACTGAATGGGCCGGGCGAGGTTCTGGTCGAACTGGCCGAGCGCCTTACCGGCCTGGTCACCCATGCCGATTGGGCCATGTTTTCAAAGAACGGCACCGATGCCACCACCACCTGCGTGAGCATTGCGAGGGCGGCTAGAGGTCGACGCAAGATTCTGCTGGCCCGGCGGGCCTATCACGGCGCCTTGCCCTGGTGCTCGCCTTATCCGCTGGGCAGTACGGCTGAGGATAGGGCTCACCTGATTCCCTTCGACTACAACGACCCCGAGAGCCTTGAACAGGCAGCAAGACAGGCAGGCGATGATCTGGCGGGCATTCTGGTGAGTGCCTTTCGACATGACTATGGCCTGGATCAGGAGTTGCCCTCGGCCGAGTTTGCTCGGCTTGCCCGATCGCTTTGCGATGCCAAAGGGGCTGCGCTCATTCTGGATGATGTCCGGGCGGGGTTTCGTCTGTCCCTGAAGGGCAGCTGGGATCCGATCGGCGTTCAGCCCGACCTCTCAGCCTGGAGCAAGGCGATCGCCAACGGCCATGCTCTGGCGGCAGTGACCGGCAGCGAGCGCTATCGTGATGCCGCGAGCCGCATGTATGTCACGGGTTCGTTCTGGTGCAGCGCGGTCTCGATGGCGGCGTCGCTGGCCACGCTGGGGGTGCTTGAGCGCGAAAACGGGCCGGCCCGGTTGCAGGCTTTGGGGGAGCGGTTTCGCCAGGGGCTCGCGACGCAGGCGAAGGCTGTGGGTCTGAACATCCGTCAGAGCGGTCCGGCCCAGATGCCCACCGTCCTCTTTGACGATGACGCGGATTTCGCCAGAGGCGAGCGCTTTTGCATGGAGGCACTTCAGCGCGGCGTGTACCTGCATCCGAAGCACAACATGTTCCTGTCGCTGGCGCACACCGAATCGGATATTGATGAGGCTTTGCAGGCCACGCAGGGGGCGTTCGAGGCGCTTGCGCGAAGCCTGGGCTAAGCCTGGGCCCTGCCTGGCCTGAACCAGGATCGAACCAGGACCGAACCAGAATCAAACCAGGTCCAGGTCCGCCGGGCGACTACAATGCGGGCCTTTTCGCGTCCTGTGACTGGCGCCTGGGGAGTTTCCTTGATTCGTCTTGCCATCCTTGTCTATGTGATTGCCATGGTGGCGGCCAACTTCATCGTGGCTGCGCTGGGTCCCAAGGTCTCTCCCATTCTGGCGTTTGTCTTTATCGGGCTGGATCTGGCCCTGCGGGACTGGCTGCATGTCAGGATCAGTCGCGGACAGATGGCACTTCTGATCGGGGGAGCAGCCCTGCTTTCATGGGTACTCAACCCGGCCGCAGGCCAGATTGCGCTCGCCTCGGCGGTTGCCTTCGCTGCAGCCGCCCTCACTGACTGGCTGGTCTTCGTGCGCGTCAGAGGCAGCTGGCTGTTCAGGGCCAATGTTTCGAACACGGCGGGCGCGGCGGTGGACTCCCTGGTCTTCCCAACCCTGGCCTTTGGCAGTCTGATGCCCGAAATCGTCGTGCTGCAATTTGTCGCCAAGACACTGGGCGGGGCCTTGTGGGCCCGTCTGCTCAAGCGGCATATGGTCTGATTGGAACGCGTGGGTCTGGGTTCCTGCTGATTCGTCGTAGACTGAGCCGTATCGGAGTGAGACATCCCGGACGGTCATGACCGAGTCCCATCGGCACGCAGTGAGCCGCAGGGCAGCCCTTGTGGCGGCCTGCGGAGTTCTTGCGGCCTGTGCGACACCCCCGTCGCTGCGACCGGCTCGGTGGCCTGCAGGCCTCGCAGGGCGGACCATTGAGGCAGCCTCAGGCACGGCGTCCGCATCGCATGCACCAAAGGCAGGGACCGAGGCGGTGAGGTCGAGTGCCTTTGCCGCCTGGCCAGAACAGGTCTGGTGGCGGCACTGGCAGATTCCCGAACTCGACGCGCTCATCTCGCGCGCCAGGCAACAGGCGCCCGGCGTTGCGCTTGCCGAGGCACGGATTCGTGCGGCGCAGTCAGTCCTTGAGCGGATCCAGTCGGGGCAGGGGCTGCAGGCCGGGATCGCTGTCGAGGCCACCCGGACGCGGTTTTCAGAGGTGGGGGCCGCGCCCGCAGCCCTGGCCGGAAGGCAGGCATGGAATAACGCCGCGCGGCTGAACCTGTCCTGGGATCTCGATTGGTCAGGGCGCCAGCGCGCTGCGGTTGAAGCGGCATTTTCTTCTCTGCATGCGGTCCAGGCCGAGGTCGTGGCTGCACAGGTGCTGCTTGACACCGAAATTGCGCTGGCCTGGTTCGAGCTCGCCCGATTGCAGGCGCTGATCGACTGGGGTGACCGGCTGCTCGCACTTCAGGAAAGGCAGCGCTTGCTGCTGTCGCAACGCGTGAACGCAGGGCTCGATCGCAGCGATCTGCTCGAGCCGCTTCTCGCCGCTCAGGCGCGTAGCCGAGCCGAAAGACTCGAACACGAGCGACTGCAGAGTCGGGTAAGGCGGGTGATTGACGAACTGTGTGGCGGTGCTGCGCCGCAAAGCGTTCCCCTGACGGGTCGATGGCCCGACAAGGCTCCGGACATGCCCGCAGCTCAGCTGCCTGCTTCCCTGCTGGCTCGTCGCGCCGATCTGGTCGCACACCGATGGCGAATCGAGTCGGCCGAAGGGACGGTACGACAGGCGCATGCGGCCCACTTTCCAGATGTGAATCTGGCCGCCTTTGCGGGGCTGATCTCTCTGGGGCTGGACCGCTGGATTTCACTGGGTGCGCGCTCCTACGGGATCGGCCCGGTGCTCAGCCTTCCCGTGTTCGATGCTGGCGCGAGAGCTGCCCAGCAAAGTGAGCGAGAAGCGATCAGGGATGGACTGATTGCGGACTACCACGCGGCGCTGCTTCGTGCGGTGCGGGAGGTGGCTCAGGAACTCGAAGGACTGCGGGACCTCCAGTCTCAGCGTCAGGCGCTTCAGGAGGCATTGCGCGCCGGCGAGAAGGGACTCGCCGCTGCACATGCGCGGCAGCAGGCAGGGATGGGCACCGCGATGCCCGTGCTTGAGGCTGAGCAGCAGCTGCTCCTGTCACAACGCCCGATCATCGAACTGCAGGCCCGGCAATGGATGGGTCGGGTCAGTCTGGTGCGTGCCCTGGGGGGCGGTTTTGACGATGAACAATCGGCCCTGCCTGTGCGGCTGGGTCTGAGGGAGACACCATGACCCAGACGCCGAACGCGGCTCCGCCGTCGGGCACGCCCGGCACCGTGACCAGCGCAGCGGCCCCGGCCTCCGGGACCAGGACCCGTCGCAATGCGCTGGTCTGGGTCTTCGGTCTGATCAGTGGGGTGGGCCTTGTGTATGGCGGCTACTGGTGGTTTCAGCTCAGGGGGAGTGAGCGGACCGACAATGCCTATGTGCATGCGCCCTTGGTCCAGGTGGCTGCCCAGCAGGCAGGTACGGTGGTGGCCGTGCTGGTCGAGGACACCGAACGGGTCGGTGAAGGCAAGGTGCTTGTCAGGCTCGATGCAGCCGAGGCGCGACTGGCTCGCGAGAGGGCCGAGGCACAACTGGCTCAGGCGGTGCGTGAAGCGCGGGCCCTGGTCGCCCAGGATACGGTCCTGCTTGCCGGCATCCGGACCCGAGAGTCCGAGCTTGAGCGTTTGCGGGCAGAAGAGGCCCGGGCTGCCGATGATCTCGCCAGACGCGTGCCGCTGCTTGCGACCGGTGCGGTCGGCCAGGAAGAGGTCGCCCACGCCCGATCGACCCTGGCAGCACTTCAGGCCGCTCGCATGGCCGCGTCGTCCGCGCTGGAGAGTTCGCGCGAGCAACGCCTGGCCCACCGTGTTCAGTTCGAGGGATTGCGTATTGAACAGCTTCCTTCGGTCGAACGGGCGGCCACGGCGCTGCGCGAAGCGCTGCTTGCTGAATCCCGTCTCGAAATTCCTGCGCCAGTTGCAGGGCAGGTGGCGCGGCGCACAGTCCAGGTGGGGCAGCGAATCACCGCGGGGCAGGCACTGATGTCGGTCGTTCCGCTCGATCAGGTCTGGGTCGAGGCCAACTTCAAGGAGGTGCAGTTGCGCGACATGCGCATCGGGCAACCGGTTCACCTGCGGGCGGATCTGCACGGGCAGGCCATCGACTACCGTGGTCATGTGGCTGGATTGGGTGCGGGCACGGGCGCCGCGTTCGCGGTGCTCCCTGCCCAGAATGCGACTGGCAACTGGGTCAAGGTCGTCCAGCGTGTCCCGGTGCGTATCGAACTCGAGGCCTCGCAACTTCAGAAGCACCCCCTGCGCGTCGGTCTGTCCATGCATGCCACGGTGGATGTCACACGCGAGGAGGGTGAGCGGCTGAGTGATTTCAAGTCGCCACAACGTGCGCAGGAAACACCGGTGTACGACCAGGCCCTGGCCCGGGCAGATGAACAGGTACGGGCGATCATCGCCCGCCACGCGGGTCGAAGCGCCGCGCCCGGACGCTGAGTCCAGGCCGGACATGAGCGCTCCGCCGCCACCCCTTCCGCCACTGGAGGGCTCCCAGCGCGCCCTCGGCACCTTCGCAGTGGCTTTGGCCACGTTCATGATGGTGCTTGATTCGGCCATCGCCAATGTCTCGATTCCGGCGATCGCCGGAGACCTTGGGGTGAGCCCCTCGCAAGGCACCTGGGTGATCACCTCGTTCGGCGTGGCCAATGCGATTTCGGTGCCACTGACCGGATGGCTGAGTCAGCGTTTCGGTCAGGTGCGGCTCTTTGTGAGCTGCGTGATGCTGTTCATGTTCTTTTCCTGGATGTGCGGGGCAGCACCCACCATCGAGCTGCTGATTGTTTCGCGCATCCTGCAGGGCCTTGCCGCCGGGCCGGTGATCCCGATGTCCCAGACGCTGTTGCTGTCCTGTTCTCCGCGCCATATGGCCGGAACGGCCTTGTCCTGGTGGTCGATGACGACGCTCTTCGCGCCTGTGGTCGGCCCTTTGTTAGGGGGCTGGCTGACCGACAACATCTCCTGGCCCTGGATTTTCTACATCAATCTGCCAATCGGAATGCTGGTGGTGATGATTGCCTGGCCCATCTTCAGGGACCGCGATCAGGGGCCTCGCAAGGTGCCACTGGATGCAGTGGGGCTTGCTCTCCTGGTCCTGTGGGTCGGTGCGCTTCAGCTCATGGTGGATACCGGCAAGGAGCATGACTGGTTTGAATCGACCGGAATCGTCACGCTTGCCGTGATCGCACTGGTGGGATTTGCCGTTTTCCTTGCCTGGGAACTCACGGAGAAGAATCCGATCGTGAATCTGAGGCTGTTCACCGATCACAACTTCCTGCTGGGCACTCTCACGGTGTCGCTCGGATTCGGACTTTTTTTCGCGAGTATCGTTCTGCTGCCTCTCTGGCTGCAGCAGACCCTGGGCTACACGGCGACCTGGGCCGGGATCGCGCTGGCGCCTGTCGGCATTTTTTCGGTGATGCTCTCGCCCATCATTGGACGCATCGTGGGACGCGTCGATCCTCGCGGAATCGCAAGTTTCGGATTTTTCATGTTTGCGATCGTGATGGCTCTGAGGGCCAACTTCACGGTCGACGCCCCCTTCATGGTGATCGCGATTCCAACGGTCATTCAGGGCATTGCGGTGGCCTGCTTTTTTCTGCCCATGCAGCCACTGGCCTATCGGAACATTCCCCCTCACCTGATGCCCTCGGCAGCGGGCATGAACAACTTCATGCGCATGACCGCCGGTGCGATCTCGACCTCGCTGTGCACCACGCTCTGGGATCATCGAAGCGCGGTGCACCGCGCCGAAATCGCCGAGCGGGTGAACCTGTCAGATCCAGCCACGATCTCCTGGATGGAGCAGGCTCAGTCGCAGGGTCTGTCGATGCCCCAGGCCTGGGCCAGCCTGTCGCGCCTGATTGATCAGCAGGCCCAGACCCTGGCTGTGACCGAGGTCTTTCTTGGGGCGGCCCTCATCTTCCTGGGCCTGATCGCCATGCTCTGGACGCTGCGATGGGGCCCCATGCCGTCTCGGGCTTGATGAGCCATCCATCGCACGGGTGGTAGCATCATCCGATCCCCCGATCCCTCAGCGTCCAGTTGCACTCATGATCTCGTCTAAGCCTGTCCGGATGCCCCTGTTGCGCCCGTGTCCTTCCATTGATCAACGCGGGTTCATGCGGGCACGCGCTCAGCATGGGGGCATCGGCATGGTTCTGCTGGTCCTTCTGATCATCCTGGTGATCCTGCCGGCGGCCTGGTTTGCCTTTGCATGGAACTGGAGCTATTCGCGCGGAGATCGGGCGGGCTGGGTGCAGAAGTTCTCGGAGAAAGGCTGGCTGTGCAAGACATGGGAGGGCGAGCTCGCGCTGGTCTCCATGCCAGGGGCCATTCCCGAGAAGTTCCAGTTCACCGTCTGGGACGATCAGGTCGCCGCGCGTATCAATAAACTCATGGGCAAGCGTGTTTCCCTGACCTACGAACAGAAGGTCGGTCTGCCGACCAGCTGCTTCGGTGATACGCGCTATTACGTGACTGATGTGCATTCGGTCGATGAGCCGGCGGGCCTGCCTGGACTCGGCGGTTCCATTGCGGTTCAGCCTGTCACCCCTGCCGTGCCTGCTGCACCGGTGACGCCGTCCGTGGTGCCGGCACCGCCTGCTCCAGTGGCGCCGCCCTCAGGTCTGCCACCGGTCAATCCTGTAGCACCGCCTTCAAGTCGCTGAGTCATGCCCTCGCAGGGCTCTTTGATCCGCCTTTCACTGGCTTTCCTGCGGCGCGACTGGCGTGCAGGCGAGTTGCGCCTGCTTGTGCTGGCGCTCCTGGTGGCCGTGGCGGCGCTTTCAAGCGTCGGCTTTTTCGTGGATCGGGTCCGAGGTGCCCTTCAGTCCCAGGCGAGCCAGCTGTTGGGCGGTGATCTGGTGGTGGCATCGAACAATGCGCCCTCTGCTGCGTTGCTCGATCGAGCCCGCGGACTTGGACTGCGAACGGCCCGGACCGTGGTATTTCCAAGCATGGCCACGGTGAGTCGGGGGGCAGACACCGCCACCGTGCTTGCCTCGGTCAAGGCTGTCGATGAAGGCTACCCGCTTCGCGGCGGCTTGCGCATCGATGAACGCGAGTTGCCCGGCTTGCCGCCGGTGGCTTCGGTCTGGGTCGATCCTGCGCTGCTGGTGGCACTCGAGATTGAGGTCGGCCAGCAGATCCAGCTCGGTCGCTCCAGTTTCCGGGTGGCGGGTCTGGTAACGCTGGAGCCTGATCGCGGCAACAACTTCGTGAACTTTGCGCCCAGGGTACTGATGCGCCTGGACGAACTCGAGGCGACA
>JBMSOD010000084.1:0-11565 GCA_049422085.1 Burkholderiaceae bacterium | reverse complement strand
TCCGGCATGCGAGGGTTCGAGTCCTTCCTCCCCAGCCCGATTTAAGGCCTGAGTCTGCGTTCCCGAGGCTTTCGCTCCTTCTCCTGTTCTTTCGTCCAAGAGCTGTCCTCGAGCCCCATGCAACGCGCACCCCACGATCTTCCTGAAGGCCTGCGCCCCGAGGGGCTGATGGTGTTCACCGGCAACGCCGTGCCACAGCTCGCCGCCTCGGTCGCTCAGCATCTGCGCACAAGTCTGGGCAAGGCCACCGTCGGTCGCTTCTCCGATGGCGAAGTCATGGTCGAGATCCTCGAAAACGTTCGCGGCAAGGACGTCTTCGTGCTGCAGTCCACCTGTGCCCCGACCAATGACAACCTGATGGAACTCATGGTCATGGTCGATGCGCTCAAACGTGCTTCGGCCGGTCGGATCACCGCAGCTTTGCCCTACTTCGGCTATGCCCGCCAGGACAGGCGGGTTCGTTCGTCACGCGTGGCGATCAGCGCCAAGGTGGTGGCCAACATGCTTGAGGTCGCAGGCGTTGACCGGGTCCTCACCATGGACCTGCATGCCGACCAGATCCAGGGGTTTTTCGATATCCCGGTCGACAACATCTATGCCGCGCCGGTGCTGCTGGCCGATGTCACCAGGCGCAAGCTCGACAACGCAATCGTGGTCTCGCCCGATGTGGGCGGCGTGGTCCGGGCCAGGGCGCTGGCCAAGCGCCTTGATACCGATCTGGCGATCATCGACAAGCGTCGCCCGAAAGCCAATGTGTCCGAGGTCATGAACATCATTGGTGAGGTCAAGGGACGCACCTGCATCATCATGGACGACATGGTGGACACCGCCGGGACGCTGACCAAGGCCGCCGATGCGCTCAAGGAACATGGGGCCGTCAGGGTGCTTGCCTATTGCACCCATGCGGTCCTTTCGGGCAACGCTGTCGAGCGGGTGGCCCAGTCGTCGCTTGATGAGCTTGTCGTGACCGATTCGATCCCGCTGGCGCTCTCTGCACAGGCCTGCGACAAGATCCGGGTGATCAGCTGCGCGCAGCTGCTTGCCGAAACCATCCTTCGTATCAACCGCGCTGACTCGGTCTCCTCGTTGTTCATCGACGAGTAGCCCCTTTCGGCGCTCCATGTCCCCGCCTTCGGGCGGGTTGTTCCCTCCCGGTGATTCTGGTCGCGGAGCCCGGGTTTTCGTAAAGGAGTTGCGATGAAAGTTGTCGCTGCAACACGTTCTGCGCAAGGTTCGGGTGCGAGCCGCCGCCTGCGCCGTGCCAACAAGGTTCCGGGCATCCTCTTCGGAGGTTCGGTCGAGCCCACCGCCATCGAGCTCGATCACAACCCCCTGTACCACTCGCTGAGAGTCGAGGCCTTCCATTCGACCGTGCTCGACATGGAGCTCGACGGCAAGGCCGAGCGCGTCATCCTTCGGGATGTCCAGTGGCATGCCTACAAGCCGCAAGTGCTTCATGTCGATTTTCAGCGCGTGACTGCGGATACCCGTATCCACAAGAAGGTGCCTCTGCACTTCGTGAATCAGGATGTCTCGCCTGCAGTCAAGGTGACCGGTGCGATCGTGAGCCATGTGCTCACCGAGCTCGATGTGATCTGCCTGGCATCGAACCTGCCCGAGTTCATCGAGGTCGACCTCGCCAACCTCACCGCGGGTCACCCGATGCACCTGTCTTCGGTCAAGTTGCCCGAAGGGGTCAAGCCGGTCGTGCACGGCAATCCCGACCCGGTGCTGGTCACCGCAGTCGCCAAGGCTGAAGAAGAAGCAGCCCCGGCAGCTGCCGCAGCTCCCGCCGCAGCACCGGCCAAGGGCAAGGGCAAGAAGTAAGCAACTCAGTCAGCCTCTTCGCCCGGGCGTGAAACGCCCCGTGCTGGCCCAGGCCGGCCCGGGGCGTGTTCTTTTCAGGCGTGTCGATTGTCATGACTCCAATTCAACTCATCGTCGGTCTGGGCAATCCGGGGGGCGAGCACGAAACCGACCGGCACAATGCAGGGTTCTGGTTCGTCGACGCCGTTGCGCGTCAGACGGGCGGTGTCCTGCGTCCCGAAAAGCGTTTCTTCGGAGACCTCGCCAGGGTGCGCGTCGATGGCCAGGAGGTCTGGCTTCTCAAGCCCTCCACCTACATGAACCGCTCGGGTCAGTCGGTATCAGCACTGGCCCGCTTCCATCGCATCGCGCCGCAGAACATCCTCATTGTTCATGACGAACTCGACCTGCCTCCCGGGGGTCTCAAGCTCAAACGTGGGGGTGGCAGCGGTGGCCACAATGGGCTCAAGGACATCAGCGCGGCCCTGAGCACCCCCGACTATTGGCGGTTACGCATCGGCATCGGTCACCCGCGAGAGCTGTACCCAGGTCGCGAGGTCATTGATTTCGTGCTGGCCCGTCCGTCGCGTGCTGAGCAACACGCCATCGACGAACGCATCACGCAAGCCCTGGAGGCCCTCCCGCTGCTCTGTCATGGCGACACTGAGCGGGCAGGCCAGCGCCTGCATACTGTGCGAAAACCTTCAGTTCCCGGAGCCTAGGAGTCGGCTTGATCGGCGCCGTGCATCCGACGCGGGCCAGCCCGTCCAGCATTCGCCTGCTCGCGGGCCCAGGCGCGCGGGAGCGAATCCGGCGCGAGGGGCTGCAAGCGTCTCAGGTCAGTGCGGTCGCCGCGGCCGCAGGAGGGCCCAAGGGCCTGGCCTTGCTGCCTCTGGATGAGTGGCTTTTTCAGGACTGGCTGGCCGCAGCGCCCCGAAGACGACTCCTCGCAGGGGCTTCGATCGGCGCATGGCGCATGGCTGCAGCAGTTCATCCGGACGGCATCGTTGCCACAAGACGGTTAGGCGAAGCCTACCTCGAGCTTCAACGTTACAGCGCGCGACCGGATACCGCCGAGGTCGCCCGTGTCTGCCGCGCCGTGGCGGCAGCCATGCTGGGTACACCAAGACCGCAACCGGACGCAGACAAGCCGTCTGTTGCCAGCCAGGCCCACCATCTGGCCATCGTGACTGCCAGGGCGCGTGGACCACTGATGGGCCGCACCGACCGATGGGGGTTCGCGGCCTGCGCCTGGGACAATCTGCGTGGGCGTCATCGCCTGGGCCGCCATCTGCAACGGGTCGTCTTCGGGCCGCCTGAAGTGGCCAGCGCCCCGGTCTTCATGGGTTTGCAGGACGGGTTCGACACCCTGCATATCCCCCTGACTACGGACAATCTTGAAGATGCCCTGCTTGCTTCGGGCAGCATTCCACTGGTATGTGAGCCCGTGCTTACACCTCGGGGAGCACCCGCCGGGCTGTATTGGGATGGCGGACTGATCGATTACCACCTTCATCTGCCCTGGTCAGCGCAAGACGGTCTGGTGCTGATCCCGCACTTCACACCCTGGCTGACTCCCGGGTGGCTGGACAAGGGCCTGCCATGGCGCAGGCGTGGGCCCGGCGCACTGCGACACTGGCTGGATAACGTCCTCCTGATTGCCCCTTCGCAGGCCCTGCTGACAAGGCTTCCCGACGGCAAGTTGCCCGACCGTCAGGACTTTGCGCGTTACGGCGTGAGACACGACGCGCGCATCCTTGCCTGGCGTCGCGCGATGTCCGAATGCCAGCGGATGGCCGAAGACCTTCTCGACTTCATTCGTCGCCCGGACCCGGACCGGCTCGAGCCGCTTTGATCCGGGCCATCGACAGCCTCGCCATCCTCGGCCTGGGCGCCGTCATTCATGCGAGTGTGGCCGCAGGGGGAGCGATGGACTGCTCGCCCGGATGGCCTGCCTTCCTGAAAGAAGGTGCGAGCATGCCGCTTCGCCTGTCGGATGTGGCAGGCAACCTGATTGCCTATGCCCTGCTCGCAGCCTGCCTGAGCGCGCGCTCCGCCCGGAGCAGACGCAATGCGCTCCGAACGCTGGTGTTCTGCTGCATTTTGTCCTTGGGCATCGAAGCGCTGCAAACCTGCCTGCCCTCACGGTTGTCCTCCGGCTGGGACTGGTTGTTCAATGGTCTGGGGGCCCTCCTCGGAACGGTAGGGGCGCATCTCCTGGATGGACGGCGAGCCAGCTTCCTTCGCTCTCTTGCGAGCAGGGGCGATGCAAGAATGTGCATGAACCCCGGTGTGGTGTTGATCACCACTCTGGCCTGGGCCACTTTTGCAAGCTCGCCCTGGACACTCTCCGACCCAGCTCTGGCTCCCGACAAATGGCTTGGCCTTTGGACGACCTGGGGCCTGTCGGGCCTTGAACATTCGCGCCTGGTCAGCGCATTGCTGCAAGGTCTGTCCGTCGGGCTTTTACTCGGGCTGGCCCATCCGAGAGGCTCGTTCGCCCTCGTCTCAGCCCTGACACTGACCCTCGGCGTCCTCACCTCAGAGTTGATGATGATGAGGTCCGCGCCCATGGTCGAACTCTGGGTCGGGCTGCCATCGGCCATGCTCTGTGGTCTGCTTGCGGGCCGCCTGGTCGGTGGATCCCGATGGACTGAGAAGCCTGTGGCACGCAGACTTGCAGGGGCGGCGCTGGCCGCGTTGACCTGCCTGGCGCTATTCTGGTGGTCCACACGCGCCAACCCGGGAGGAATCAGGCCGTTGGCGTGGACGTTGCGTGGTCTTGAGGGCGACGCACTGGAGGGCATCCGTTTGCTCGGCCTCGTCACCTGGGTCGCCATGAGCCTATGCCTGGCAGGTGTCCTCATTGGCGGGCCCAGAGGGCTGTGGGCTCTGGTCGCTCTCCTGGTGCTCGGTGGGTCTGAAGTTCTACAAAGCATGACCCCTGGCAGGACAGCCGATCTCACCGCTCCGGTCTTTGGTCTTGCTGGCGTGCTTCTGGCGGACCTGATGGGTCCGAAACAGGCATCAGGGCTACAATCGCGCGCTACAGTCGCTCCCGCCGAATCGGACGCGTGATCAACGCGCGTCCCGTGCGCCCGACGATCTACGGTCGTCCTTCCCCCCGTCCTCCTCGCCCTCTCACCGAGTCTGTGCCATGGCCCTGCAATGCGGCATCGTCGGCCTGCCCAATGTTGGCAAGTCCACCCTCTTCAATGCGCTCACCAAGGCGGGAATCGCTGCGGAGAACTATCCCTTCTGCACCATCGAGCCCAATGTAGGCATCGTGGAAGTGCCTGACCCGCGACTTGGCGCCCTGGCCGGTCTGGTGAAGCCCGAACGGGTCATGCCCGCCACGGTCGAGTTCGTCGATATCGCAGGCCTGGTGGCAGGCGCCTCCAAAGGCGAGGGTCTGGGCAATCAGTTTCTTGCCAATATCCGCGAGACCGACGCCATCGTGCATGTGGTGCGCTGTTTTGAAGACGAGAATGTTGTGCATGTGAGCGGCAAGGTCGATCCGCTCTCCGACATTGAAGTCATCAATACCGAACTCGCGCTGGCCGATCTGGCCACCGTCGACAAAGCCATGGCCCGTTACAGCAAGGTGGCCCGCGCCGGCGGTGACAAGGAGGCCCAGCGACTGGTGGCGGTGCTGGAGAAATGCCTGGTCGTGCTCAATGAGGCCCGGCCGGTGCGCTCGCTTGATCTGTACGAAGAAGAAAAAGCCGTTCTCAGGCCCCTGTGCCTGATCACCGCCAAGCCCACCATGTATGTGGCCAATGTGCGGGACAACGGCTTTGAGAACAATCCGCATCTTGATGCGGTCCGCCGGCTCGCCGAATCAGAAGGCTCGGTGGTGGTGCCGGTCTGCGCGGCCATCGAAGCCGAGATTGCCGACATGGAAGATGAAGACAAGCTTGTCTTTTTATCGGATATGGGCATGAGCGAGCCGGGCCTGAATCGGGTGATCCGCGCCGCTTTCACACTGCTGGGCCTGCAGACCTACTTCACCGCAGGTGTGAAGGAAGTGCGTGCCTGGACGGTGCGGGTGGGCGCCACCGCACCCCAGGCGGCTGCCGTGATTCATACCGACTTCGAGCGCGGCTTCATCCGCGCCGAGACCATCGCCTATGACGACTACATCGCCTGCAAGGGCGAGCAGGGCGCCAAGGAAAAAGGAAAGATGCGGCTCGAGGGCAAGGACTATGTCGTGCGTGACGGCGACGTCATGCACTTCAGGTTCAACGTCTGAGCGGGTTGACCCACTTTTCGTTCAGAGCGTGATCAGGATGGGCTTCAGCTCAGGCAGAACCACGCGCTGCGCCTTTGTCCAGTCAAGGAACTGGGTGGAGTCTCGACCTTCGGTCTCCCAGTAGGCACGCTCCTGTGCTTCTGTCTTGAACCTGGGTAGGGGCTTAGCGGGCTTGCTCATAGCAGCTCCTTTACTTTCGGTGCATGTCGCGCGCCGATATCACCCGGATCAGGGTGCCATCTCCGCGCAGTGTGAAAGTGATGTGCAGCAGACGCTCCTCAAGTGTCTTGCCAAGGGCGTGATACCGGACTTCCTGATCCCGGTGCCGCAGATCTTCCAGCATCTCTTCGGCCAGCCAGGCTCATGCCCTGAGCCCCCGGCGCGGCAGGATCAAACGTCCCTTCTCCTGACACCCCTTGGCGGGGTGCGTCCGCGCCCGATGTCTGAATCCCTTCCTGTTGCCGATCCGATGCCAGCGGCTGCCACGACGGATCATCCGTCAGCGCCGTCGCTCAATACCGATCCGACTTCGCCCCTGCGCGAAGCCTGGCTTCATCAGGGAGTCGAGGCACTCAGGCCGATCTTCCGGTCTGCCGGCCATCGCCTGCCTCAGGTGCGGGTCTCATGCGGGTTTGCCAGCACCGGTCTGCGGTCGAACCACATCGGGCAGTGCTGGTCACGCAGCACCGCGCCTGATGGCATCAATCAGATCTTCATCTCGCCTGTACTGGCAGACCCGGTGCAGGTGCTCGATACCCTGGTGCATGAACTCGTGCATGCGGTCGATGACTGCGAGCATCACCACGGCCCGGCCTTCAAGAAGATCGCCCTGTCGGTGGGCCTCAAGGGTCCGATGCGCAGTGCAAGTGCCACACCCGCCCTGCTTGAAAAACTCGGTCAGATCGCCCAGCGGCTCGGAGCCTATCCCCATGCCGAACTCAGGCTGCGCCAAAGACCGCGCAAGTCTGCCCCGCGGCCCCGAGCGCGCTGCCCTCAGTGCGATTACACCGTACCCATGCTGCGCCCGTTCCTGGTGCTCGGCCCGCCACTCTGTCCTGTTCATCGTATCGACATGGCCCCACTGGGTGACTGGAATCTCACCTGCACGGCTTGAGGCCATGCGCCCCACAGGCATTCGAGTTCAAGTAGGCTAGCGCCCGTGCGTCAAGAGATGCGCACATCCCCGAAGTAAAGATTCAACCCCCTGGTATTACCGGAGACATAAGAATGACCCTCAAAAAATGGTTTGCCTCGGCATTTGCCGTAACGGCGCTCACCGCCTTCGCGCATGCCCCGGCGCTGGCCCAACAGAACTGGAAAGTGGTTTCGGCCGCCCAGCCAGGCACCCCGCTGATCAGCTTTGTTGACGAGACGGTTGCCAAGATCACCGCGGGCTCGAACGGCACCGTGAAGGCCGAGCGCCTGTTCGTCGGCAGTGAGCAGGAAATCGCCCAGCAGATCGTGCGCGGTCGGGTCGAAATGGCCGGCATCTCCATGGCCGGCATCGCCCCGCTGATTCCCGAGGCGGGTCTGATGACCACGCCCTACCTCTGGAGCAGTGACGCCGAACGCGATTTCGTGACCGACAACTTCGCCCTGCCGGTGCTGCGCAAGATCTACGAAGCCAAGGGCATCGTCCTGATCGCCATCAGCGAAGTGGGCTGGAACGATACGGTCTGCAAGAAGCCCTGTCTGTCGCCAGCCGACGTCAAAGGCATGAAGGTTCGTGTGGGACCAGCCACCTCCTCCAAGATCTACTGGAACTCGGTGGGGGCCAACGGTGTGCAGATGCCTCTGTCCGAACTCTTCCCGGCCCTGCAAAGTGGTCTGGTCGATGCAGCCGATCTGCCCTTCCCTTACTACGTGACCACCCCGGCCGCACAGAGCACGCCTCATTACGTTACAACGCGTCACCTGCATCATCCTTCGGCCTTCATCATCAACAAGCGCGTCTGGGATGGTCTGAGCGCGGAGATGAAAAAAGTCGTGCAGACCGCCGTGCCGGATACCCCCCGCATGCGCCGCGAAGTCGATGAGAGCATCAAGCCCAAGATGGCCGAGTTCAAACAGAAAGGCGGCTTCATTCATGAACTCACCCCGGCCCAACGTGCCGAATGGGCCAAGCTGGTCCTGCCCCATCAGGAGCAGATGGTGAAGGAAGCCGGCGGTGCAGCCCAGGAACTCTGGGATGCCCTGCAGCGTGGCAAGAAGGAATTCCAGGCGCGCGGCGGCAAGTAAGTCAGCATCTGGCCGAGGGCCTCTCCGGCCCTCGCCAGAGCCAGGATCCTTTGGCGCGGCCCATCCGCCTCCATCCGCCCACTTAGTCACCCAGATCGATCACGACACTGGGCGGCACGTCGCTCAGCTCGATCGGCCATTCATAGTCAGCAAGCACGCAGCAGCGGCCTCTGGCGTCCTTTGCCCGGCGCGCGAGGAGTCCAGCCAGATAGCTTCGCGAGCGTCCATCAAGGGCCCCGAACGGCAGGCTCAGCAGAATGCATTCCGCCTGGCTTGCCAAGGTTGCGGCCAGCATCAGTTTGCGGGTTGTGCCGCTTGAAAGCATGAACAGGCGCTTGTCCAGATGTTCATGCAGGCGAAAGCCTTCCAGAGCCTCCTGCTCGAGCACGGGGTCCCATCCGGGCTGCCTCAGTGCCTGCGCTTTCAGCCAGTCACGCGCAACCGACTGATCATCGAGGGGTGTGCCCGGGTCCTGCCAGCTGGTCGTGATGCCCGGAGCGGCTGCGATGCGTCGAAGCAGTGAAGTCTTTCCGCGCCCCTCTCCCCCTCGGATCAGCGCCAGCCCTGGGCCGATCCTGACATTCAGCCCTTCAAAACGGGCATCGCCTGCGGTCTCGATGAGCGCACCCAGAACAATCAGTCGGGACACTGGTCAATCCGCTGACGACCCGTCCGCGCAAGGGAAGTCGACATAGCCTTCGGGCCCGCGGGTGTAAAAGGTGGCCCGGTTGTAGGGGGTGAGCGACGCCCCGGTCCGCAACCGCTCGGGCAGATCAGGATTGGAGGTGAACAGGCGTCCGAAAGCGATCGCATCGGCCTCGCCTGCAGCGAGCATGGCGTTGGCGTTGTCCCGCTGGAAGTTGCCCGCGGCAATCAGGCGGCCGCGCCACATGGGTCTGAACAGCCGGGCTGCCGACGGCACATTCTGATGATCCACCTCGCGCTGGCCGGCACCGCTGGCGCGCGGCTCGATCAGGTGCAGATAGGCCAGGCCCAGGGTATCCAGAGACCGGATCAGATGGCTGTAGAGCGGCATGGGGTCGTCCTCGCCACTGTCATTGGCAACGCCGTAGGGCGATAGCCGGATACCCACCCGACCCGCCCCCCACACCGCAGCCACCGCCTCGGTCACCTCGAGCACCAGCCGACAGCGATTGGCGACGGAGCCCCCATAGGCATCGGTACGCTGATTGGTGCGCGCCTGCAAAAACTGCTCAAGCAGATAGCCATTGGCTGAATGGATTTCGACGCCGTCGAAACCGGCCGCCTTGGCGTTCGACGCCGCCTGCGCATAGCGCTTCACCAGTGCGGGAATCTCATGCGTCTCCAGGGCCCGGGGCGTCGGGAAGGGCACGCGTTGAAAATCGGCGGTGGTGACATCCCCCTTG
The DNA here is from genome assembly GCA_049422085.1 of Burkholderiaceae bacterium. GTDB lineage: Bacteria > Pseudomonadota > Gammaproteobacteria > Burkholderiales > Burkholderiaceae_E > UBA4615. The sequence continues at coordinate 1,881 of JBMSOD010000084.1, read as the reverse complement.
GCGGCCACGGCGGAAGGTGCAATGGGCAGACCGCCATCGGGCTGATGCGAGGGATGCGACAGGCGGCCCATGTGCCACAGCTGCAGGTAGATCTTGCCTGCCTTGGCATGCACGGCCTCGGTCACCTCTTTCCAGCCTGCGATTTGAGCCTCGGTATGAATGCCCGGCGTGTTGGGCGCCCCCACACCATCCTGTGAGACCTGCGACGCCTCGGCAATGATGAATCCGCCCGCAGTTGCCCGCTGGCGATAGTGCTGCGCCATGAGCGCGTTGGCCATGTTGCCGGGCACGGTCGCCCGCATGCGGGTAAGGGGCGCCATGATCACGCGATGCGTCAGCGACATCCCGCCCATCTCGAGCGGGGTATGAAGATCAATGGCAGAGGAAGGATGGGAGGACGTGGAGGCAGTCATGGCAGAGAGACCGAAGAGAAGAGATCAAAGACGTCGGAAAGACAGGGTAGAGCCGATCGATCTCGGATGAGGTCAGTCGGGCTCAGCGAATGAACGTTGTGCGCGGATGATGACTTGCGTGCTCAGATGATGCCGCCCGCGCGCAGGCGCTCGAGATCGGCGGGCCCCAGGCCGAGTTCGCCGTACACCTCGGCATTGTGTTCGCCCACGCCCGGGCCGGTGCGATGCACGATCTGGGGCAGCCCCGAAAAGCGCGGTACGGCGGCAGGTGCCGGTACACTGCCGAGTTCGGGGTCGGGCAGGCGGGTGATGGCACCCCGCGCCTTGAAGTGCTCATCTGCAAGCACATCGGCAACGTCATAGACCTTGTGAAAGGGCGCATCCACCGCCTTGAGCCTTGCAGCGATCTCGGCAAAGGGCAGGCTTGCCGCCCACTGTGCCACCGCATCATTCACGACATCCAGATTCGCGGTGCGGGCACGGGCCTCGCTCATACGTGGATCAAGAAGCAGCTCGGGCCGTTGCATCGCTTCACACAGTCTGCGGAACATGGCATTGGCCCCGGCGACCAGCGTGAACCAGTGGCCATCGCCGCTGCGAAAGATGCTCGAAGGCGCGGTGTAGGTCGCCCTGGCCCCGGAGCGATTGCGGGCGACCCCCAGCCGTTCATGTTCCACCGGCAACGTTTCGAGCAGTCGCAGCAGCACCTCGGTGGCCGACAGGTCGATCTCGCGGCCAGGTCGCTCGGGATGCGCGCGCATCTCCACCAGGGCGCTCGCAATTGAAAAGGCACCAAAGAGGCCGGCCGTCATATCGCCCATCGGGTAATTGATGTGCTGAGGGCTGCCATCGGGCTCGCCCGTGAGATGCGCGAGACCGCCCATGGCCTCGAAGATGCGAGCAAAGCCGGGGTCTCGCGACTTGGGGCCGGTCTGTCCGAAGCCGGTCAGGCGCAACACCGTCAGCCTGGGATTGACCGCATGCAGGGTCGCCAGATCCAGTCCCCAGCGATCCAGAGTACCGGTCCGGAAGTTCTCGACCAGCACATCAAAGCCCGGCAGGAGCTTGAGCAGGATCGCCTTGCCTTCGGGCGTACGCACGTCCAGAGAAATGCCCCGCTTGCCGCGGTTGGTGACTTTCCAGTGCAGGGCATGCTCGCCCTGAGTGGGCGACATCCCACGCAGGGTATCGGTCCCATCAGGCAGCTCCAGCTTGATCACCTCAGCACCCAGATCGGCGCACAGACTGGCTGCGAAAGGAGCGGCCACCACGGTGGCCATATCAAGGATGCGTACTCCGCTGAGCACGCCAGGGGGCAGTCCGGTCATTGTTGGTTCTTTCATGGTCGAGATCTCAGCCTACGGCCCGGCCACGGTCGGCCCAGTAAGGCGCACGCAGCTCGCGCTTGAGCACTTTGCCCACCGGGCTGCGAGGCAGGGAGGCAATGAAGTCCACGCTCTTGGGTGCC
>JBMSOD010000083.1:0-11706 GCA_049422085.1 Burkholderiaceae bacterium | reverse complement strand
CTGATGAACAAGGGCGCCTTCGAGAAGCTGTCGGCGGCGGACAAGCAGGCCTTCATCGAGGCTGCCCGCGAGGCGGTCAAGGCGAACCGGGCCCGGGTGGACGAGGATGATGCCAAGGGCGTGGCCGAGCTGCGCAGCAAAGGCATGCAGGTGGTCGAGAATGTCGACAAGGCCAAGTTTGTTGCCACGCTCGCACCGATCAATGCCGAGTTCGAGAAGCAGTTCGGCAAGGCCAACATCGACCGGATTCGCAACTTCAAGTGAAATCGGTTCTGCTGCGCATTGAGCGCATCACCACCGCCATCGCGCTGACCGGGGCCTGCGCCATGCTGGCCTTGGCGGCCGGTCTGGGCATGATGCAGATCATCACCCGCTTCGTCCTCCAGACCCCTGTGGAATGGAGCGAGGTGCTGATCCGCTTCAGCCTGATCTGGATGGTGTTCCTGGGCATCCCGGCGGCCTTTCGCCAGGGCGCCATGGTGAGCGTCGATGTGCTGCATCGCCTGAGTCCGCCCGCGGTACGTCGCGGGCTGGACGGCTTGGTGTTTCTGATTACGCTGGCGCTACTGGCGGTGATGATCTGGTGGGGCTGGGATTACGCTCAGCGGGGTCGGGTGCAGACCGTGATTGGCCTGGAAAATGTGTCGATGTTCTGGGCCTACCTGGCCATGCCTGTGGGCGCGCTCTTTTGTCTTCCTGCACTCATCGGCTACCTGATTGACCCCCGCGATACCGAACTGGAGGCGGCACAATGAGCACGGTCATGCTGACCGCCATGGTGCTGTTTTTTGCCTTCACCGTCCCGGTGGCGGTGTCGATTGGCCTGGCCGCGGTGCTGGGCATTCAGGTCGCCAATGCCAACATGCTCCTGTCGGTCAAGGAGATGTTCACCGCCATCAACAAGTTTCCCTTGGCGGCGATCCCGTTCTTCATTCTCGCGGGCAACCTGATGGAAACCGGCGGCATCTCGCGTCGGCTGGTGGAGTTTGCCAAGTCGCTCGTGGGTGGCGTGCAGGGCGGTCTGCCCATGACCTGCGTGCTGACCTGCATGATCTTTGCTGCGGTGTCGGGCTCGTCGGTGGCCACCACCTTTGCCATCGGCGCCATCCTCATTCCTGCACTGATCCGGCATGGATATCCCGCGCCTTATGCCGCAGCGCTTCAGGCCACCTCGGCCGAACTCGGTGTGGTCATTCCGCCCTCCATTCCGATGATTCTGTATGGAGTGAGCGCAGAGGTCTCAATCGGAGAACTGTTCATTGCAGGCTTCGGTCCGGGTTTGCTGATCGGGCTTGCGTTGATGCTGTTCGTCCACCTCTGGTGTCGCTTCAAGGGTTGGGGCAAGACTGATGGCGAGGGCCGCATGAGCATGGTTGCAGCCACAGCGCAGGCGGGTTGGGCTTTGCTGATGCCCGTGATCATTCTGGGCGGCATCTACGGAGGTGTCTTCACTCCCACCGAAGCCTCTGCTGTGGCCGTGTTTTACGCCCTGGTGGTGGGTATGCTGGTCTATCGCGAGATCGGCATCAAAGACCTGATGCCTGTCCTCAGGAAGTCGGTCATCTCGTCGGCGGTGATCATGTTCATCATCGCCAACGCCGGGCTCTTTGCCTTCATGATCACCCGCGCCGGTGTGCCCGAGGCGATCGGCAACTGGCTCAAGGAGGTGCTGCAGTCACCGGCTCTTTTTCTGCTGGGTGTGAATGCCGCCCTGTTTGTGATCGGCATGTTCATCGAGACCAGCGCGGCCATCATCGTGCTGGCACCCATCCTGGCTCCGGTGGCGGTGTTTTACGGCGTGGATCCGGTGCACTTCGGCCTGATCATGGTGGTCAATCTGGCTCTGGGCATGATCACGCCGCCCTTTGGGGTGAACCTCTTTGCTGCCTGCACGGTGGCCCGAGTGTCGCTAGACCGCATCATTCCGCAGCTGCTGCCCTTCGTGCTGGTGGTGCTGGCCTGCCTGATGGCCATCACCTATGTGCCTGGAATTTCGCTCACGCTCAGGGATCTGGTGTACGCGCGCCCCTGACCTTCGGGGGTGCGGGCGACCGACCTTGCACGCCTGAGACCGACGGGGCGGCGGCCTACCAGCGTGCGCCGAAGGCCTGTCGCAGTTCGTCGATCTGCGACGCATTCAGTGCCGCGAGGGCCTGGCTTCCCTCAGGCGCCTGGCTTCCCTCAGGCGCGTCGCGGGGCTGCTGCGCCGGCAGGTGTGGCCGCATCATCAGGCACAGCCGGGCGGTTTCTTCAAGCTCCTCCAGCGTCGCCATGGCGGCCTGAGGCGAGTCATGCCAGACATTCGGTCCGAGTCGATCGAGCATCACCGCACGGATCGGCGCGCCCCGGGCGCCCCAATGCAGGATGGCCTGCTCGACCCGGTCAGCAACAGCCGGATCACCGGGACGGTGGTAAGGAATCAGCGGCACGTGTCCCACCTTCATGACGAAGTAGGGCGTGATCGGTGGAATCCAGTCCTGGTTGGATGGCGGATCGGATGGCGCCATGGATTGCCCGCCTGGCCTGGACCTTCCCAGCAGACTGAGTGCCACGCAATGGGTGCTGTGGGTATGAATGACGCAGCGCGTGGCCGGGTCGAAGCGGGTGGCGCTGGCATAGATGCGCTGGTGCAGCACGATGGTCTTGCTGGGTCGATCGCCCGAAAGCAGGTTCAGCCCCTCATCGAGGTGCGAGAGGCGTGCCGGATCGAGTCTGCCCAGGCAGGCGTCGGTGGGTGTGATCAGAAATCCGCCGCCCTCCTCGGTGCTGAGCCGGACACTGATGTTGCCCGCAGTGGCATGCACATAGCCCCTGGCAAAAAGGCTTTCGCCGATCAGGCAGATGTCTTCGCGAAGACGAAGAAGGCTCATGTCAGGTCAGCAGCGTCAGGCTGCGAGTGAAAAAGTCGGTCGCCCCGAAGTTGCCCGATTTGAGGGCCACATGGAGCACGCTGCCATCGGCCAGCGTTGTCTGGCACCAGGGAACACCCGGGTCGATCTGTGGGCCGATGCGCAGCTGACTCAGCCCCAGCGCCTGCACACAGGCGCCCGAGGTTTCGCCGCCCGCCACGATCAGCTGTCGCACCCCTGAGTCGATCAGACCCTTGCAGATCAGGGCCATCGCCTGCTCGACCAGGGCGCCTGCCCGTTCGATACCGAGCGCAGCCTGCACATCGCGCACGGCTTCGGGCGTGTCCGTGGAGTAAATCAGGATCGGATGTGTGCCGAACGCTTGAGCCCATCTCAGGGCCTGGTCGACAACGTTCTGGAGAGCCTGATCGCCGCCTGCCAGAGCACGCGGATCGAGCGCCAGACAGGCGCCGCCACGGGCACGAAAATCGGCCACCTGGGCCTGGGTGGCCTGCGAGCAGCTGCCTGCCAGGATGGCCTGCCGTCCGGAGGGCGGGGCGAGCCGGCTTGCCTGCGGGGAGGGCTGCACACCGAAGTGACGGGGCAGACCGATCGCCACGCCCGATCCTGCCGTGACCAGTGCGTGGTCACGCACCGCAGCGCCGATCTCGAACAGATCCTCGTTGCTCACCGCATCGACAATCGCAAGGGAGATCCCCTGCGCACGCAGCGCCTGGATGCGAGCCTCGATGGCGCTTGCCCCCTGGCTCACCACCCGATGATCGATCAGACCGACCTTGCGCGTGCACTGCGCCTGAAGCACTCGCACCAGTGAAGAATCCGTCATGGGGGTGAGCGGATGGTCGCGCATGCCGCTGTCGCTCAGCAGTTGCTCGCCCACGAAGAGATGCCCCTTGAAGACCGTCCGGCCATTGTCCGGAAAGGCGGGTGTGGCGATTGCGAAGTCGGTGCCCAGGGCCTGCATGAGGGCTTCTGAGACAGGGCCGATGTTGCCTGCAGGCGTGCTGTCGAAGGTAGAGCAGTACTTGAAGTAGATCTGCTTCGCGCCATGCGAGCGCAACCAGCGCAGTGCATCCACTGACGCCTCGATGGCTTGCGGTGCAGGGATGGTGCGGCTCTTGAGGGCCACAACCACCGCGTCGATGGCTTCGTCGGGCAGGGGCGTGTCGGGAATGCCCAGGGTTTGAATCACCCGCATGCCCTGGCGTACGAGGTTGTTGGCCAGGTCGGTGGCCCCGGTAAAGTCGTCTGCGATGCATCCAAGCAGCATGGGTGGTCTCAGGCAGGGCGTGCGATGGCCGCCGGGTTTTCCCGGATGTAATCGCGAATGATCGCCTCAAAGCTCTCGTCCTGAGGCAGACCGAGATTGCGGGCGCGCACGGTGTCCAGTTGTCCCGGCCAGCTGCTCACCAGACGCTCGATGGCGGGATCGACGGCCCAGTCGAGCAGGGCATGGACCGACTCGCCAGCCACGCTGCGCAGGGCCTGAGCCATCTCGCCCACCGTGAGAGAAACGGAAGGGAAGTTGACTGCGGTGCGCGCTCCCCACTGCTGCAGCGGGCATTCGAGCGTACGGATCAGTCCGGCGATGGTGGTGCCAGGCGAGGCCAGTGCAACCCGTGTCGAGGCCGCCACAGGGACCGTGGCACGCATCCCTGCCAAGGGCTCGCGGATCATGCCGCTCAAAAATCCTGAGGCTGCGCCGTTGGGTCGACCAGGACGCACCGAAACGGTCATCAGGCGGACATTGCGTGCATCGATGCAGCCTCGTCGACCGAAGTCGGCGACCAGCTGCTCGCACATGAATTTCTGACTGCCGTAGCTGCCCTGCGGGGTGGGCAGGGAGTCATCCTGGATCCGCTCGGGCAGGGGCTGCTGAGGCGTGCCACCAAAGACCGCAAGTGAACTCGAAAAGATAAACATCGGCGCTCGGGGCAGGGCGCGACAGGCCTGCAGCAGCGCGAGCGTGGCCTGCAGGTTGCTGCGCAGTCCGAGGTCGAGGTCGGCTTCGCACTCGGCGCTGACGGCGGCCGCCAGGTGAACGACCGCATCGACTTCGGCAAGGGGCAATGTGCCCCGGGCGAGCTGATCGATGAGGTCGCCCGTGATGCTGAGAACGCGGGGATCCGCCGCCAGATCGCCTGGCGGATCGATTCGATCGGCAAGGATGATGCGTGTCAGACGGGCGGGGGGGCGTCCGGCGAGACTGAACTGCTCGCGCGCAAGCAGGGTCCGGGCCAGGCGTGCTCCCAGAAAGCCGCAGCCGCCGGTGATCAGGATGTTCATGATGAGGCGTCCTTGTTGTCAGTTCCCGGCAGGCGAATCCCTGGAAAAATCTTGATCACTGCGCTGTCGTCTTCCGCCCCATGGCCCGACGTGGAGGCCTGCATGAACATCTGGTGCGCAGTGCTCGACAGCGGCAGCGGAAATTTGCTGCCACGGGCGACATCGAGCACCAGGCCCAGATCCTTGACGAAGATGTCGACGGCGGAAAGTGGCGTGTAGTCGTTGGCCAGTACATGCGCCATGCGGTTCTCGAACATCCAGCTGTTGCCGGCGCTGTTCGAGATGACCTCATACAGCGCCTTGGCGTCGAGTCCCTCACGCAAGCCCAGTGCCATGGCCTCGGCTGCGGCCGCAATGTGAACGCCTGCCAGGAGCTGATTGATGATCTTGATCCTGCTTCCTGCGCCCGCCTGATCCGCGAGGCGGTAGACCTTTGCGGCGATGGCGTTCATGAAGGGCTCGGCCTTTTCCCAGGCTGCAGCTTGTCCGGCGGTCATCATGGTGATCTGACCGGAGGCGGCACGTGCTGCGCCGCCAGAGATGGGCGCATCGACATACCCCAGCCCTCTGGCCTGAAGGAGCTGCTCCATGCGCACCGAAAACTGGGGATCGACGGTGGAGCACATGACGAAGACGCTTCCGGGGCGCATGCTGTCCGCACATCCGGCCATGGAATCGACCGACTTCTGAGGGCTGCCTTCTGCGGCGGTGCCGAACAACACCGTTTCGGTCTGGGCCGCGTTCACCACCACACTGAAGATGACATCGCAGGCGGCACCGAGTTCGGCCAGGGATCCGCAGGCCTGACCGCCTTCCTGGATGAAGCGCTCAACCACGGCAGGGCGGATATCGAAGACAAGGACGTCATGGCCAGCGCGTCGGAGCGAGGCAGCCATTCCAGCCCCCATGGCGCCCAGGCCGACCAGGCCGACCTTGGTGGAGTTCATGTTGATTCCGGATCGATTGATGCAAGGCCGACGATTCTGTCACGCAGTTGCGGCTTTGACACGCAAGCCCGTGGGTGTTGATCAATCGTGCAGGGTACGGCGCAACAGGGTGCGCAAGACCTGCAGCAAGGGCGGTTCAGAGCGACCTGGCAAGGTCACCAGTGCGAATCGTGCGCTGACATTGAGGGCAGGACGCAGAACGAGCTCGTGTAGGTCGGGTGCCGAGGCACGGACGGCCAGCAGGATGGCATCGGTCGATCGCGCAACGCTCGCAAGCATGTCGAGGCTTTCGCAGCGTACGCTGAGATGATCCTGCAGATGGGCCTGTGGCCCGTAGCGCTCGAGCAGCAGCCGATTGATTTCGTCACTCAGAAACGATGTGATGATGGGATAGTCGAGCAACGCCGGAAAGCGCAGAAGGGGGCGTTTTTTTGTCAGGGGATGACCTGGCCGGCACATGAATGCGCCCCGGAGCTCTCCTGCAGGCTCTATGGACAACAGGGCCGACGGTGAGATGAGACGGGCATCGGCCACCAGTGCGTCCAATCGGCGTTCACGCAGGGCCAGTTCAAGTTGCTCGAACTGACCCTGCAGAATTTCCAGGCGGGTGCCTGGATGGCGGGTGAGCAGGTGACGCATCAATGCCGGCGCCAGAACCGCCGCCGGTCCAGAGCTCAGACCGAGGCGCAGACGCCCTTCCTGACCGTCGCGATGCCGATGCGCACTTTCTTTGAGGTGCTCAGCCTCACTGACCAGACGCCCAGCCCGCGCCAGGACCTCCTGCCCGAAGGCGGTCAGTTCTGTGCGCCGACCCACCCTGTCGAACAGGGCCTGACCGAGTTCGGATTCGAGCGCCTGAATGCTTCTGCTAAGCGCCGGCTGGGTGATGAAGAGTGTCTCTGCAGAGCGCCTGAAGGAGCCGGTCTGCGCGAGAGACAGCAGGTGTCGAAGCTGGACGAGCGTCATGAATCAAATCATGCATTCAATGCATCAAAAACTCAAAATAAATGAATTGGAAATAAGGTGCCTGTGAGCTCTAGGATCGACGTCAGTGCCTTCAGTCTTCCGTACCTACTTTTTCAGGAGACCTTCCATGCGTCATCTGCTCTCGTGCCTGCGCCTGGCCTGCGCCCCTTTGCTGCTCGCCCTGGCCAGCAGCGTAGCAGCGCAGTCCTTTCCTTCCCGCACCATGAGTCTGATGGTGCCCTACCCTGCAGGCGGCCTGTCTGACGTGATTGCTCGGATTGTCGCCCCCCAGCTGTCCAAGGGAGTGGGGCAGCCTGTGATCGTTGAAAACCTCGGAGGCGCGGGCGGATCGGTAGCTGCGCAGAAGGTGCTCAATACAGCGGCCGATGGTCATGTGCTGTATCAGGGCTCGCCCAATGAACTGATCCTGACTCCGATGGTGCTCTCATCGGTGAAGTACAAGGCCGAGGACTGGCGCATGGTGCAGATGATTGGCGCCTTTCCGATGGCCGTGCTGGCCCGCAAGGGTTTGCCTGCCAATACGATTGATGAGGTGGTCGAGCTCGCGCGAAGGCAGGCAGCCGCTGGCAAGCCCCTGTCATACGGAAGCGTCGGCATCGGATCCTTCTACCATGTGGTCGGTGCTCACTTTGCGCAGCTGATCGGTGCCGAGATGACACACATTCCCTACAAGGGCGGCGCGCCGATGTTTCAGGACATGGGCGGGGAGAATGTCGATCTGGCCTTTTTCGTGGTGGGCGAAAGCACGCTCGCCATGGCCGATCAGGGGCGGCTCAAGGTGATCGCCACCATGGCACCTTCAGGCAAGGTCGAGGCCGAATTCCTGCGAAAGTTTCCGACGGTCAATGACAGCCGCCTGGTCAAGGATTTCGCCTTCAACACCTGGACCGGATTTTTTGTACGTCGCGACACGCCCGAGCCTGTGGCGCAGTCGCTCAACAAGTCCCTCGCCTCGGCCATGACCGATCCAGGGGTGCGGGCCGCCTTGCAAAAGATCGGTGGCGATGTGCCTGCCATGATGTCGCTTGAGGAGGCGCGGCGCGAGTATGAAACCCAGACAGCGAAGTTCCGTGCGATCGCGCGTGCCATCAAACTCGAGGCACAATGATCAGGATGTTGACCCGCCTGATGGAGTGATTGCCCGATCGTGCCTCTGACTGACCACTGGTTCGAATGGGCCCGGCTGAGCGGGGAGGTGGTCGCGACCGCTGCCTTCGCCCTGTCAGGGGTGCTTGAAGGGGCTCGCAAGCGCCTCGATCCGGTAGGCGTATGCGCCGTTGGCTTCCTGGCTGCCTTCGGTGGAGGCACCCTGCGCGATCTGCTTCTTGATCGCCGGCCCTTTTTCTGGGTGCAGCATGTCGAGATGCTGTGGGGCGTGCTGGCTCTGTGCATGCTGGCCATGGCAGTGCTGCGCGCCCGCCATCATGCGCTGACCGAGCGCGCCATTCAATGGCCCGATGCGGTGGGTCTGGGTCTGTTCACGGCATCCGGGGTGCAGCTGGCATTGGATGCCCAACTCCCGGCCCTGGTGGTCGTGCTCATGGGGGTCGTGACCGGTGTCTTCGGCGGTGTGTTGCGTGACATCGTGTGTAATGAAATCCCCACGGTCTTTCGCGATCAGCGCCCGTATGCGGTCTGCGCCTTCGTGGGTGGCTGGGCATGCCTGGGCCTGGATCAGGCGGGATGGCCCGAGTGGGCGGTCATCCTGATGACCCTGACCCTGACCGCCGGTCTTCGAATGCTGTCCGTGTTCCGCGGTTGGCGGCTGCCCGGGCCGCAGGCCTGAGAGGCTTCTCTTCCGACTCCCGGTCCTTCAGGTGCGTGCCGCTTAAAAGCGGTATTGCAAGGACACCGCAATCCCACCGGATTTTGCTTTGAGCCTGGTCCCGTCAATGAAGCTATCAAGGTTTTTGTTGAGGTGTTCCATCCAGTCGGCCGACACAGACAGGTGTTTGCTGATGTCGTAACCCACACCCAGGCCATAGGCGAATGCGTTTTTGCCCACGGAGTCCGATACGCCATCGCCTTTTGTTTCGAGGGTGACCCGGTTGACACCGACTCGAGCATAGTAGGTATAACCCGCCGAGTTTTTGAACTGCGGCTTCAGAAAAACGCCAAACGCGTTCTTCACACCCAGGACGGCGCCAATGGATCGAAAGGCGTTGTCAAGAGTGGCATTCCCTGTCTCGATGTTGCCGTCGTTGATGCCGACAGCAAGCAGCCCCTCCATAGCGAGATTCGGGTGGATCTTGTAGCCAGCGATGCCGCGCAGCGTGCCACTGGTCGCTCTGAAATTGGCGCTCGCAAAGCCGTCGGTGAGGTTCAGCGTGATTCGCTGATTGGTGTATCCAATCTCCCCATAGGACTGGGCATGGACCGAAGGCGCAGATGCCAATGCACTGGCCGCGACTACAAGGGAACAGATGGCTTTCATTGAGAACCTCACGCATGGTGTCCGACGTCAGGCCTGCGTTTGCACGATCGGTATGTGCACACAAGCACCCAAGAACCCCAGTTTAGCGTAGCAGTGCGCCTGCAGCGGTGGCAGGCTAAGCAGCTTCGGAGCACTCTGATCTTGCCGTTGCCCTGACCCCGGGCGCTTGAGTGCCGAAGGCGAAGTGTCGATGAATACCTTCCTTGATCAGCCATTGAGTGGCCCCGGTGCCTGGAAGGGCGATCACATGCGCCAGCGGCAGGATTGGATCATCACCCTGTCTCAAACTGAGATCGCCGAAATCGATCAGGCGCTGGCATGCGGCTCGGTTTAAACGCGGGGTGCGCGTTTACGTCGCTTGCGCCAGGCGAGCCCTGCAACTGCGGTGATGATCCCTGCCGTGCCGAGCAGATAGGCCAGCGGGATCAGGAAGAAGGCTTCACGAAGCGTGCCGTTCTCATCGATGGTCTGGCCGATCGCGTTGTACGCCAGGCCACAGACAAAGACGCCCAGAAAGAACAGTGCTGAGATGACGAACAGGGTGCGCTTCATGGGATTGCTACGCCCTAAACTCGGCGTCGCCTGGGCATGCGCCCCGCGAAGTTGCCCCCGTCCTTGACGACACCCACACGAATGCCGGGGCTTGCACGAAGCCTGCACGGCGAGCCCGCAGGATCTTTGCAAGCCAAGCGGTGCCGAAGGGAAAATGGTGGCGAATCAGGGACTCGAACCCCGGACCTGCGGATTATGATTCCGTCGCTCTAACCAACTGAGCTAATTCGCCGAAGGGGTCGAAGTTTAGCCTGAGTTCGACATGTCGTCAAAACCCCTGGCCCAGGCCTCCCGCGCCTAGAACGCCTGAAACCTGACCCGGAAACAGGCACCCCCCCGGGGTTCGCTATCAGTGACTGTGACGCTGGCCTCGTGCTGCTGCGCAATTTCCCGGACGATCGCAAGCCCCAGACCGCTGCCGTCGGCCTGGTTGCCCAGCACACGATAAAAGCGCTCAAAGACATGGTCGCGCTCTTCGGGCGCAATGCCCGGACCGTCGTCCTCCACGATCAGGTCCACTTCATTCGGACCTGGCAAAACGCGTACCGTGATGGTTGCGCCTCGCGGGCAGTAGCGCAGTGCGTTGTCGACCAGATTGTTCAACAGTTCGCGCAGCAACACGGCTTGACCATTGACGAGGGCGGATGCCTGCGGTGCCTCGAAGCCCAGATCGATGCCCCGTGCGAGCGCCTGGTCGATCCAGGGCGCGAGCGCATCCCTCACCAGGCTGACCAGATCGAGCGGCACATGCGGCCCGAGTTGCTGCGGGCTTTCTGTTCTCGCAAGCGACAGCAACTGGGTGATCAGGTGGGTAGCCCGTTGTGAACCCAGAGCGATCTGCTGCAGGCGTTCCTGCAGTTCGCCCGGGTCTCGCTCACGCAGGGCAAGCTCGCTCTGAGTCCGCATACCGGCCAGTGGGGTCTTCATCTGATGGGCGGCCGATGCGATGAACCGTCGTTGACTCTCGAGGTTCTGATGCATGCGCTCCAGCAGCTCGTTGAATGCATCGATCAGCGGAACGATGTCTTCTGGCGTTCCTCTCCGGTCAACCGGAGACAGATCCTCAGGTGTGCGAGCGCGTAATCGCTGTTGCAGGGTCCGGATCGGCGCGAGTCCGCGCCATAGCCCGAACCAGACCAGAAGCACCGAGATGGGCAGGATCAGCAGCTGTGGAAAGATCACGCCCTTGATGATCTCGTTGGTCAGTCGATGACGGTCATCGAGAGGCTCGGCGACCTGCACCAGCGTGGTTGCTCCATCTTCTGAACGGCCATCGTCCACGAAGGCATAGCCCACACGCATGTCGCTACCCCGGTAGGTGACCGTACGCAGCTTGATTCGGTCAGGCTCAGGAAAATCGTACAGACCGGGTGAGGGAAAGTCGGCAACCCCCGCGAGAAGCTGGCCGCTGGGGGCGATGACCTGCAGCACCAGATCGTCGTCCACGTTCGCCTGTGTTCCGGGCAGCAATTGCGGTGCGGTACTTCTTGGTGGCGTAAGGCCGCCTCGCACCGGCATCTGAAGGACCTGTCGGATCACACCCTCGGTGCGTTAATAAAGCGCCCTATCAAAGGGAGCATCTGCGAGAGTGCGCGCCAGCGGAAGAATCAGCAGGACCGAAAGCGGCCAC
>JBMSOD010000082.1:0-11725 GCA_049422085.1 Burkholderiaceae bacterium | reverse complement strand
CGTCGCCTGACCCGGGCAAGCTCGGGCTCTGAAGCGGTCCACATGGACGTGCCCAGCACATGGACATCGCCTGCGGTGGGGCGCTGCAGTCCGATGATTTCGCGCACCAGTACGGATTTTCCGGTGCCGCTGCCACCAATCAGGGCCACGAGCTCACCCCTTCGGATCTGAAGATCGAGCCGGTCGTGCACCACCTGTCGACCAAAGCGGGTGGTCAGACCTCGGACATCGATCACAAGCTCGGTCATGCCCTCTTCAGCCTGATCCTCGGATCCTGCCTTCTGAGCGATCTGTTCGGGCTGTCGCGGGTCCATGTCACCAGCCCAGTTTCTGGCAGACGATCGCGAAGATCGCATCCAGGATGATGACCGCCACAATCGCCTGCACAACGGTCGAGGTGGTGTGGATCCCGATTGATCGCGTATCGCGGGCGACATCGATGCCCATGCGGCAGCCGATCACGGCAATGAACAGGGCAAAGAAAGGCGCCTTGCCCAGACCGATGAGGTAATGGCTCGGATCCAGGGCAGAGTGCAGACGCTCAATGAAGCCAACTGGCGTGATGTCGAGCATGGTGTTTGCGATCACCAATGCGCCGGAGAGTCCGGCCAGGTCGCCCACAAAGACCAGCAGAGGCAGGGTGAGCATCAGACCCAGCACGCGTGGCAGCACCAGGACCTGCTCCACCGACAGGCCCAGCGTTCGAATCGCATCGGTTTCCTCGGTCAGACGCATGGTGCCGAGCTGCGCGGTGAAGGCCGCTCCCGAGCGGCCAGCCATGATGGTGGCGACGATCAGGGGTGAAAACTCTCGAGTCATCCCCAATGCGACACCGTCGACCACGAAGATGTTTGCCCCATATTGCTCGGCCTGCAGACCGAGCAGATAGGCAAAGACCACGCCGATGAGAAAGGTCACCAGCGCGACCACCGGAATGGCGGTCACCCCGGTATTTCCGAGCTGCGTCGCCAGTTCGCGCAGGCGCAGCGTACGGGGCGCTCTGGCTGTGCGCCAGGCCGCTTCTGCGACCCGGCCAAAAAAGGTCACATGGCCTTTCAGCATCTGCCAAAGACCCAGCGCCGAGACGCCCAGTCTGGCTCGCCAGCCGAATGCTTCTGCATGCACGGTGGCATGAAGTTCGGGCATGCGCTGCTGAACGAGTTTCAGCACGCGGGCATGTCGATCCTGCATGCCTGACACCGTCAGGTCGATGATCCGTACGGCCTGCCCGATGATCCGAAGCACCGCCAGTGCCGCTGCAGTATCAAGCGCTTGAAGATCGCGGCCATCAATCCTCACGCGAAGTGCGGGCAGCTCCTGCGTCGCTGCATCGGCGGTCAGGCTGCGCCCTGCCAGGGCCTGGTCTATCAGCTGCGCCAGACTGGCCTCAGCCACCGGCAGGCAAGCAAGCTGCCAGGGGCCTGCCAGTACGATCGTCAATCCGGATTCGCCGTCCTCGCCGTCGACGCTGTTGTCAACGGTGACCCGGCAAGCTGCACTTGTCCGCTCACCATGGGGCAAAAGCGCTCGAGAGGCGTTGAGCTGCAAGGCAGTCTGATTCGTCTGGTTCGGCAAGGCCGCCTGCGTCGACGCCTTCATGGAAGATTGACCGGGCATTTGCGCATGCTAACGTAGCCCGACTCGGGACGCTCGCACGAGGCAGCAGGGATTCGCAGGCTTGCCAGGTCAGCGGGCGCCGTTCACGAACAGGAGACTTCGCCATGAAATTGCTGCTGGCCAGCTTCAAGCACGAAACCAATACCTTCTCACCGGTGCCCACGCCGATCGAGCGCTTTTTTGACTACCGCCCGGACATGTTGACCGGTGAAGCGGCGATTGCGGAGCACCGGGGCACAGGCAGCGCGCTGGGCGGGTTTCTGTCGGTGGCCGAGGCCGCTGGTGCTCAGGTGCACCTGGCTGTGGCGGCGGATGCCAATCCCAGCGGCCATGTTCACGACGATGCTTTCGAAAAGATCTCCGGCGCCATCCTTGATGCCGTGAGGCAGGGCGGGTGGGATGGCATCCTGCTGGATCTGCATGGCGCCATGGTCACTCAAAGCCATGAAGATGGCGAGGGTGAGTTGCTGCGACGCCTGCGTGCCATCGATCCGGACACGCCCGTCGGTGTGACGCTCGACATGCATGCCAATGTCTATGACGACATGGTCAGGCTTGCCACCGTGCTCACCGGCTATCACACCTATCCCCATGTTGATGTGCGCGAAGCTGGCGAGCTCTGCGCACGGGTGCTGGTGCGTGCCATCCGGGGCGAGGTCAGGCCCGTCATGCGCTGGGCCAACCGGCCCATGTTGCCTCATGTGATGCGACAGGGCACCCATGCCGAACCCAATCGGGGTCTGCAGGCGGCCTGTCGTGAGCACGAGGCCTCAGGCCGGGCGTTGGCCTGCTCGCTTTTTGTCGGGTTTCCGCATGCCGACATCAAGGAGGCCGGGCTCTCGGTCGTGGTCTGTACCGATGATCAAGCAGCGCAGGCGGAGTCCCTTCGCGATGAGTTGCTCCAACGCGCGTGGGATGCACGACATGCCTTTGTGTACGAGAGCACGCCGCTGGCGCAGACCGTGGCGCGGGCCAAGGTCCTGGGCGAATCCCACCGACCCGGTGAGACCGGCCCGATCGTGATGCTGGACCACTGCGACAACGTCGCATCGGGTGGCACCATGGACACCACCGCCGTGCTGGCCGAAGCCCTGAAACAGGGCCTGCAGGATGCGCTCTTTTTTGCCATCCACGATCCTGACAGCGTGCAAAAGGCGATCGCCGCAGGCGTAGGCAACCAGGTCACGCTGCACCTGGGTGGGAAGGTGCCCATGCCCTCCATCGGTGCAGCGGCAACGCCACTGACCCTCACCGCTCGGGTCCGGCGCATCACCGATGGCGAGTACACCCTCAGGGGGCCGATGGGCGCCGGATCCAGCACCCGCAACGGACCGACCGTGGTGTTGCAGGCAGGCGGCATCGAGATTGTGGTGATGTCGCTGTATCAGGAGCCCGCCGACCTCGAGTGCTTCTACAGCATGGGCGTCGATCCAACCCGCAAGCGTTTCGTGATCATCAAGAGCCGGGTGCATTGGCGCGCAGGCCTGGGCAATCTGGCCCGAGAGGTGATCGAATGCGCTGGCGTGGGCGTCACCACATCTGACTATGCCCAGCTGCGCTTCGAGAAAGTGCGCCGTCCGGTTTTTCCGCTTGATCCGATCTGAACGCGGCTCGGGCCTGAACAGGGCTTCGTTCTGAACATGGCCCAGTCCTGAGCAGGGCTTCGTCTTGAACGGAGCTCAGTTCACGGCGCGGTTCGTGCCACCCCAGTAGAGCGCTCGCAGGGCTTTCTTGTCGGGTTTGCCCAGTCCTGTGACGGGCAGTGCCTGCATGAAATCCACCGACTTGGGCGCCTGAACCGTGCCCTTGGCATCTCGAACCAGGGCAATCAGGGCTTCGGCATTCGGGGTGGCCCCGGGCTTGAGCACCACCACAGCCTTGACTGCCTCGCCCCACTTGGCATCCGGCACGCCAATGACGGCCGCGGCAGCGACATCGGGATGTCGCGTGAGGACATCCTCAACCTCGCGCGGAAAGACATTGAAGCCACCGCTGATGATCATGTCCTTGCTGCGATCAACAATGTACAGATAGCCGTCGATGTCGCGACGCGCAAGGTCTCCGGTATGCAGCCAGCCGCCCCGCAGCGCCTTGGCGGTTTCCTCAGGTTTGTTCCAGTAGCCGGCCATCACCAGGGGCCCGCGCACGCAGATCTCTCCCACCTCGCCCACAGGCACTTCCTGGCCATCCTCATCGAGCAGGGCGACCTGTACGCCGGCAGAGGGCATGCCGCAGGAGGCAAGACGCTCCGGATGGCGTTGGGGGTCATGCTCATCCCGGCGTAAGGTGGTGACGCAATTGGGCGCTTCGGACTGGCCATAGAGCTGCATGAACACCGGCCCGAATCGCCGCATGCCTTCGGCCAGCCGGGCGGGCGCCATGGGTGAGGCCCCATAGATGATGGTCTTGAGACTCGAGGTGTCTGCGGTCTCGATCGAGGGGTGATCGAGGAGCACATAGATCATGGTCGGGACGAGAAAGGTGCAGGTGATGCGCTGCTGCTCAACCAGATCGAAGAACCGCTGCGCGTCGAAGCCCTTGCTCATCACGAAGCAGCCGCTCCTGCTCATGACCGCCACGATCATGGCACCTGCGGCATGCGTGATCGGGGTCATGGCCAGAAAGCGGACCTCTTGCGGCCAGTCCCATTCGGTGAGTTCGGTCATCACCATGGTGACCTGAACCCGATGGGTATGGATGACGCCCTTGGGCTTGCCGGTGGTGCCTCCGGTGTAAATCAGGGTGCAGATGTCATCGGCATGCGCTTGAGAGACCAGCGCTGAGGGTTGATAGCCCTGGCTTGCCGCCAGGGCGTCTTCGCCGGGTGCCTTGCCCCGGGCATCCGTGCCCAGGCTGTAGAGCTGCTTCAAGGCCGGCAACCGGGCCTTGAGTGCCATCGCACGCTCGCTGAAGGTGAGGGGGTCGACAAAGAGATGGGTGACGCCCGAATCTTCGATCAGATAGGCATGGTCGTCTTCCGAGGCCAGAGGATGCATCCAGGTCGATCTCAGACCGAGCAGATAACCGGCTGCATTGACCAGAAAGGCTTCGGGCCGGTTGGATGACAAGGTGGCAATGGCATCGCCTCGTTGCAGTCCACGGGCCTGCATGAACTGGACCATGCGGCTGAGCATGGCTCCGAATTCGCGGTAGGTGATTGTCTGGTCGTCAAGAACGAAGGCCACCCGATCGCCGCCCCGATGGATGGCTCGCACGATCAGGTCGCCCATGGTGCAGCCATCGTGTAGCGGGGCGCAGGCGGGTTGACTCAGTAACGATGGCAGGCTTGATTCGCTCATCTCAGGCGGGTTCGGAAATTTCAATCAGGTTCAGATCCGGATCACGCACATAGACCGAGCGGATCGGGCCCGTTGCGCCGGTGCGCATGACCGGCCCTTCGATGATCGGCCAGTTGCAGGCGTTCAGCCTTGCAATCACCTCTGAAAGCGGAATGCTCGCGATGAAGCACAGATCGAGGGCGCCGGGTACCGGCAGATGGGCACGCGGCGAGAACTCCTTGCCCCGCAGATGAAGGTTGATCTTCTGCTGCCCGAACTTGAAGGCCATCCGGCTGCCTGAGGGGGTTTCAAACCGCTCCAGGGTCATTCCCATGACCTCGGTGTAAAAGCGGATGCAGGCGGCTTCGTCGATGGTGGTGAGGACCAGATGGTCCAGATGGTCGATCATTGAATCACTCCGGGGCTTCTTAAAAAGTCAGGCTGGCGACGATACACTGGGCGGTTGCACCTCATTGTTTTACCTGGATTGCCGCTGGTTGCTCAGATGCTTCTCGAGCTTTTTCGCAAGCGCTTTGGCCGCACGCCGATTGGACTGGACCGCCACACCGCGGACCGGGGAGAGGCCGTCTTTGCAGCAGGCCGGGTCTTGTCTGCGCGCGAATCAGCGCCTGGCGTCATCGAAGGCGAGGTGGAGGGCAGCCGGCCCGGTTTGCTGTATCGCACTGAAGTCCGCGTGCGCCTGCACGGCACCGTGATGCAGGTGAGCAGTGACTGCTCCTGCCCGGTTGGACCCCAGTGCAAGCACGGCGCGGCGTTGCTGCTGCACTGGCTGAAAGATCAGGACGAAAGTCCTTCGCCCGCCCAGGGAACGAGCACGAAGGTCGACCCCAGCCAGGATGCTTCCGAGGTGTCGGGTCTCGAGCGGCTGCAGGTGCTGCACTGGGTCAGAGGCTTGCGCAATCTCAAGCTTCAGGCCGGCGAGTCGAGGCGTGTTGCGCTGGTCTATCTGCTGCGCTGGACCGACCGCCGCCCGGTGCTTCAGGTCATGCGCTACCGTCGGCTCGAGTCCGCAGGCTGGTCAGCGCCTGAGCCCTACCGCGGATTGCAGACGCAGAGCGCCGATCCGCCGGCTTACTGGGACGAAAACGATCTGCTCGCTGCGGTCATGATGCAGCGATGCACGCCGGTGCCCGGGGGTGTGGTGCTGGACTCGCCTCGAGCACTCGATGTCTTGCTCGCGCTGGCGCGAAGCGGGCGCCTGGAAGCGGGCGAGCCCGGGTCCGAACCAGGAACAGGGCGAGCGCTGCGCATCGGCGAGGCCCGAGCGGGGCAACTTGATTGGCTCCCGCTCGAGTCGGGAGAGCCTGGGCTGAGGCTGGCGCTCAGGGTCGATCCGCCAGCCCAGATTCTCTACACGCCTCAGGCCGGCTGGCTGGATCTTGAACAGGGATGCATCGGCCCGATCAGTGATCCGCCCCCGCCCGAGCTGATGCACTGGCTGCGTCAGGCGCCCGCAGTTCCTGAGGCGGCAGCTCAGGATGTGGCGCTGGCTCTGCATGCGCAGCTGCTGGCCAGGCCTGCGCTCAGGGCGGTGGTTCCGAGTCTCGGGGCGCATCCGGTGCGTGAGCAGCCGGGCCGGCCCCGTCCGGTGCTTGGGCTGTTTGCGCTGAACAGCACGAATGGCCGCGGTGCGCGGACATCGTCCGGGTCGCAACCGGCGCCCGGCCGACTAGCGGTGTCGCTGTCGGTGGAGTACGCGGGCCATCGCCTTGAGCCCCTGAGATCGGCCAGTCTGGGCATCCGTGATGCGCAAGGCCCGGTCCTGCTGCTGTGTGATGCTGTCGCCGAACGGGCGGCCTGGGAGCATCTGGCAGAGGCCCTCAAAGGACTCGCTGCGGGGGAGCCTGAAGGAGGATTCGATCCCGAGTCGGTAGCGCTTCCGGGGACACCGCGGGCGCGTTCGAGCAGCGGCTGGGTGACTCTTGCCGTGCTTCCGGCGGCCAGTCTTGCCGCCGCCCGGGTGATTGGCGAGATCGCCCCCGCGCTCGACGCTCAGGGCTGGAATGTGGTCAATGAATCCCGGCTTGAGTTCGAGGTGCTGCAGGCCGATCGTCTCGAGGTCGAACTGAGCCCGGTGCAGATGGAGGGCTCTTCCAGACGACCCGCAGCCGAGGGCTGGTTTCAGTTGCAGACCGGCATCCAGGTTCAGGGCAGAAGGGTCGACCTGGCACCGGTGCTGGCCGATGTCATCACCTTCGGCTCATTTGAGCACTGGCGCGCCGCGCGCTGCCCGCATGGCATGCACTGGATGCGCCTGGACGACGGTCGGCTGTTACGCCTGGAGGCGGGGAGGATCGAACCTCTGGCCCGCGTGGTGGCCGATTGGGCCCAGTCGGCCGGGGAGGCTGTGCAGGTGGGCACAGCCGACGGACTTGGGCTTGACCGCTTCGCTGCCGCGAGTCTGGCGGCCCGCCTGCCGGATCTTGTACTGCCTGCACCACTCGAGCCATTGCGGCGCATCAGCGCCTCGTTCGAGTCGCTTCCCGATGTCAGCCTGCCCGAGGGATTTCTGGCGACCCTGCGGCCGTACCAGAAAACGGGGCTGTCCTGGCTGCAATTCGTTGCGCAGACCGGAACCGGCGGCGTGCTGGCCGATGACATGGGATTGGGCAAGACCGTTCAGGTGCTTGCCCATCTGGCCTGCGAGCGTGACGCCGGGCGCATGCAGCATCCGGCTCTGGTGGTGGCACCGACATCGCTGGTTTTCAACTGGCAGGATGAGGCGGCCCGGCATGTGCCTGGACTTCGAGTGCTGGCCCTGCATGGACCGCAACGTGCAGCCCACTTTGACCGCATCCAGGAGGTTGACCTGGTCATCACCAGCTATGCCCTTCTGCCCCGTGACCTTCGCCATTACGAGGAGCGCGAATGGCATGTGGTCATTGCAGACGAAGCCCATCAGGTCAAGAATCCGCGAACCCGGGCCGCGCAGGCGGTCAGGACCCTGCGGGCGCATCACCGGGTGGCCCTCACGGGCACCCCGCTTGAAAATCATCTGGGCGAACTCTGGTCGGTCATGCAGTTCGCAGTCCCCGGATTGCTTGGTCGCGAAGACGGCTTCAAGAGCCGCTTCCGTCAGCCGATCGAACGGCATGCCGGCGAGCCGCTGGCTGCAGAACGGCTTGAGTCGCTCAACCGCCGTATCCGGCCTTTTCTGCTGCGCAGAACCAAGGCGGCTGTGCTGTCCGACCTGCCCGAGCGTACCGACATTGTCCGGCGTATCGAACTCGGCGCCGCCCAGCGCGATCTCTACGAGTCGGTCCGTGTCGCCATGGACGATCGGGTGCGTCAGGCACTGGCTGATGCCGGCATCGAGCGTAGCCGCATCATCGTCCTTGATGCCCTGCTCAAGCTGCGCCAGGTCTGCTGTGACCCGGGACTGATGGATCTGGCCGCAGCACACAAGGTCAAGGAGTCCGCCAAACGGGAAGCCCTGATCGAGCTGCTCGAGCAGCTGGTGGAAGAGGGCCGCAAGGTACTGGTGTTCTCGCAGTTCACCCGGATGCTCGATCTGATCGAGACAGCGCTCGATGGCCATGCCGTTCTGGGCTCGGTCGCGCGAAGCCGGCTCGATGGGGATACCCTCGACCGCCGCGGGGCAGTGCAGGCCTTTCAGGAAGGCGATGCCCAGATCTTTCTGCTCTCGCTGCGTGCGGGTGGCGTCGGTCTGAATCTGACCGCAGCCGATACCGTGATCCACTATGACCCCTGGTGGAATCCGGCGGTTCAGGCCCAGGCCACCGACCGCGCGCACCGGATCGGCCAGAAGAATGCGGTCTTTGTCTACAGCCTGATTGCGGCAGGATCGATCGAGGAGCGCATTCTGGAGTTGCAGGCCCGCAAGGGCGCCCTGTCGGATGCGGTGCTGCAGGGTGCCCTGGATGGAAGCTCACTCAGTCGCGATGATCTGCTCGGTCTGTTTGATGCGGGGTGACCTCGGACGGTTATGGACGTACGCCGGAAAGGCTGATGCCCCGCGCGTTGCCGATCACGGCCATCATGATCTGCTGTCCGAATCCTGAGGGCGGTGTTTCAGTGAGCGCAATTCCTGCGTAGTTTGAAAAGGCCAAACCGAGACAGCCGAGACTGTCATTCAGGGTGACGTCATAGAAGCCGGGAAGCGTGGTGCCGTTGAGCGTGCCATTGAAGAAGCAGCCCGATGTGGAAGAAAAAGTGCTTCCCGATACAGCAACTGGAACGGTCCGGCCTGCAGCATCCCTCAGTGACCAGAGTCCGTCTGGCGAAAAGCCGGTCAGAGAATAATTGCGTCCATCGAAGGTGCTGTTTGCCCCAGTGCTGGTGAGCTGGATGTTCCCTGAGATGGTGGTATACGGGCCATCCTGACCAGTATTCATGTTGACCGCTGTGCCGACATAACCTGAGTCATACAGGATGGCATTGGCATAGTCGGTGGTGTAGATGTTCGCGCCCTGCACGAATCCGGTCTGGTAGAAGCTGCTGAGTGTCCCTTCGCCAAGCAGAATCCAGAACGAGCCTCCGGCGCGAATGACCAGGCGGTGGGCGTTGGCATAGTTGTAATACAAGCCGCCCGCGTAAGTGCCAGGAGGTGGCGGATTGTTGAAGGTGCCCGAGCCACCGCTTCCGCAGGCTGAAAGCACGAGGGTGGAGAGCGCAGACAGGGTGATCAGGGCAGAACGGCGAAGGTTCATGAGGAATGAGGGATGGGCAGTGTGAAGGGGCTATGAAGGGGATTGCCAGGGGAGATTGGCGGGGATCTTCAAGGCTTGAGCGCAGGCTCGTGAAGAGCGCTCAGGCAGAATGTAGATGCTAACAACGCATCAGACCCCTTGCTCGTGCACGCGAGCATGTCCAAGAGGGTGGATACCATGATGAACGAGCAAATCAATGAAGCTGCCGTCAGAGCCCGCCGCGCCATCCTGGTGGTCGGCGCCGGCGATGCCACCGGAGGCGCCATCGCAAGGCGTTTTGCGCGCGAAGGCTATGTCGCCTGCGTCACGCGTCGCAGTGCCGACAAGCTGCAGCCCCTGGTCGAGGCGATTCGGGCCGAGGGCGGCGAAGCCCATGGCTTTGCCAGCGATGCGCGCAAGGAAGAGGACATGGTCGCGCTGGTCGACCGGATCGAGCGCGAGATTGCGCCGATCGAGGTGGCGGTGTTCAACATCGGCGCCAATGTGCGCTTCAAGATCACCGAGACCACCTCGCGGGTGTACTTCAAGGTCTGGGAGATGGCCTGTTTTGGCGGATTCCTGATGGGCCGCGAAGCGGCGCGCGTCATGCTGCCGCGCAAGCGGGGCACCATCCTTTTCACCGGGGCTACAGCCAGCCTGCGCGGGCGATCGGGGTTTGCTGCCTTTGCCAGTGCCAAGGCTGCGCTGCGAGCCACGGCCCAGAGCATGGCGCGCGAGCTCTGGCCCGAAGGCATCCATGTGGCCCATGTGGTGATCGACGGCGCCATCGATACCGAGTTCATCCGCAGCAACTTTCCTGAGCGCTACGCCACGCGCGAGCAGCAAGGCATTCTCGACCCCGAACACATCGCCGACCTGTACTGGCAGATTCATGGCCAGCCCCGCGATGCCTGGACCCACGAAACCGAACTGCGCCCCTGGATGGAAGGATGGTGACCCTGCTGTGAGCACTTGAGCCAGGAGGGGGAATTCCTGGCTCAGTGCAAAGCGACCCGCTTCGGCTCAGCCGCCTGTTCGATGACGGCGCAGCTCTTTCGAACCGGGCCTGTTCCCGGGACGGCATGCGCCAGTCTGTCTAGGAGACGGCGGCGTCCAGGAGATGGAACTGAGGCCCTCAGTGAGCTTGGGCGGGCTTGCGGACCTCAGGCAGGGTGACGAACAGTCCCAGGCCGCACAGTGCACCGAAGGCCGAGAGAGCAAAGCCGCCCAGGTAGCCACCGGTGAGGTCAAACAGCAAGCCGCTGCCCCACGCGCCCAGCGCGCCGCCGGTGCCCATGCCCACCAGCACACCGCCGTAGATGCCCGACTGAGTGCCGCCAAACTTGCGCGCAGAGAGCACGGCCACCAGCGGCCCGCGCGAGCCCTGCATGGTTCCAAAAAGCGCGATGAAACCCGCCAGCGGCCAGAACACCTGCTGGGCGCTCAGGCAGGCAAGCGAAGCCACTCCTGCGATCGTGCCGCCATAGGACAGCACCGCAACCCGTACTTCACCGATCCGCTCGGCCAGCAGGCCCGCTCCGATCATGCCCGCGATCGAGACCATGCCCATCGCTCCGTACACGGTGGCCGCTTGCAACGCGGGCAGCCCCGAGGCCACCAGATAGGCCACCAGCTGCACATTGAGGGCGTAGGTGCTGAGCGAGGTGAAGAACATGATGCCGAACAGGCCCCAGAAGGTATGCGTGCGCAGGGCCAGCGCGATCGTCCAGGGACTGTGCTTTGCGACCCGCTCACGGCGGGCTTGCATGACTGCGGGAGCCCCCGCGGCAAACCGCTTCCAGGGCAGCAGGGCGATCAGGATCAGCGCCCCGGACAATGCCCAGCCCAGGCCGTGATAGGCACCCCTCCAGCCGAGCGAAGCAATCAGCACCTGAGCGAGCGGAGCAAAGAGCAGGATGCCCACGCCCAGCGAAGCACTGATGGTGCCCATGGCGGTGGGTAGCCGCGCATCGAACCAGCGACTTGCCAGTGATGCAGCGGGCACCATGCCGAGCAAGGAAGCGCCGATAGCCCCTCCAATGCCCAGCAACACATAGAGGTGCCAGAGAGCGGTCGCTGATCCTGCCCACCAGGCCGAGCCCGCGAACACCGCGAGTCCGATCTGATAGCACCAGCGCGGGCCGAGTCGGACGATGCCGC
>JBMSOD010000081.1:0-11758 GCA_049422085.1 Burkholderiaceae bacterium | reverse complement strand
TCGCGGCCGAAGAAGCCGCGCGCCCAGGCGTTCATCTCGCCGGCGACCTCCTCGTCGGTCTCCAGATCATCCCAGGCCTCTGAACGCAGGGCCATGCCTCGTGCAAAGCCGATCGCCCAGGCATGCCCCCAGGTCTTGCCCTCCTCGTCTTGCGACAGCACGGGCGCAAAGCCCTCGCCACTGCTCAGGTCCACCACCACCGACTCGCGATGGCGATCGATCAGCTTGATCAGCGCGGCATCGGCCCCCAGGCCTTTCAGTGCGGTCAGGGCCCGCTCGGACTCGCCGAGCACCAGGGGCAGCCATTCCTCTCGCGGAATCGGCTCGGGGCAGCAGGCCAGTGCCGCACAAAACCCGTCGAACTCTTCGACCGCCATGGACTGCTCCGGATCGATTTCGCCCAGAAGCGCATCGAGACGGGCAATTTCGGGATCAGACAGGGGCCGGGGAGTCGAGGCATTCATCCGGGTATCGTACAGGTCAGCACACCATCCAAGGAGACCTCACCCATGAGCAGCGGACCACAAAACGCATCGGCAGTCGCTCGCCCCTCGGCCTTCGAGGGCACCACGCTGGGCGGAGACCCGTCTCGCGCTGCGGGACGCCTGAGGGGCAAGCGGGCGATCGTCACGGGCGCCGGCAGCGGCATCGGCCGCGCCACGGCGCTGCTCTTTGCCGCCGAGGGGGCGCAGGTACTGGCTGCAGATCGCTCAGGCGAGGGGCTTCAGGCCACACTGGACCAGGCAGGCGGGCTCGATCTGGCCAGACATGGCGGACGTCTGATCACAGCCACGGCCGATGTCGGATCAGAGGACGATGTTCGCGCGCTGGTCGCGCGTGCCGTGAGTGAGCTGGGCGGGCTCGAGGTGGTTTATGCCAATGCGGGGGTCAGCGGTGGCGGCGTTCCGATCACCGAGCAAAGCGTCGAACTCTGGCAGGACGTCCTGCGAGTGAACCTGATCGGCCCCTTCCTCGCCATCAAGCATGCCGGCGCACACATGACCAAGCAGGGGCGCGGCTCGATCATCTGCACGGCATCGGTCGCCGCGCTGCGCTCCAACGCGGGAGGCAATCCCTACAGCGCAAGCAAGGCAGGCGTGGTGAGCCTGGTGCAGACCTCGGCCAACTCCTTCTGGGGCAGTGGGGTACGAGTGAACGCCATCTGCCCGGGACTGATCGAGACCGGCATGACTCGGCCTGTCTTCGAGCGGGCACGCGAAGCCGGCCAGGGCGACAAACTCGGTCAGATCAACCCGCTGGCCCGCTATGGCCTGCCTCAGGAGATCGCGGCCATGGCGCTCTTTCTGGCGAGCGACGAGTCGTCCTATGTGAACGGTCAGGCGCTCGCGGTCGACGGCGGCCTGACCAGCACGCATCCGTTCAAGCGCCGTTCGGTCTAGCGGCCGCTGGTGCCTGTCTGACAGCCCATCGGTCGGTTGGCCGATGGCAACCCTTGCGCGGGTGCGCGAACCTGCGGGGTATGGTCATCCTCTCCCGCCCTCTGGCCCAGTGCGCAAGCCTTGCTCTGCGTGTGGACGATTCCGATGCCGAACAACTGGCAGAGCGCCTGCAGCTGGCCTGGCACCGCGCCTGGCACCGTGAAGGCGCGGCCAACGCCGCCTCGCAGAGTCCGCCGGTGCCACCGATCGACCTGTCGGTGGTCGAGCCCCTGGCCGCCACTCGGGAGGCGCGTGAGCGCGATGCGCTGCGATTGCTCGACATCGAGGGCAACGCCTTTCAGGGAGGACGTCTGATGCACCGCCTGAAGGCGACCCTGGTCCGGATCGATGCCGGGGAGTCCATTCTTCTGCTGGTGGCCCCTGCGCTGGCACATGCCCGCATCATGCTGGCCCTGGGCGACGAACTGGCCTCATCGCGATCCACGGCAGGCGCCTGAACTTCATCCGGCCGGACGCAGTCGCCGCGGTTCGAGCAGCACGGGCGCCCGTTGCGTGTCGTCCTGAGACGACACCCAGACCTGCCCCTCCTGCACGGTCGCCTGAAGCCGCATGGTGCGCTCGGCCAGCGCTGCCAGCGCGGCACTCTGCTCCGGCATCACCACGCTCACATCCAGCTTCTCAAATCGCTCGAGATCGGGCTGCTGCGTGCGCCACCAGACTTCAGCCTTGTGACCGCCGTAGGCGAGGACAGACACGGCATCGGCCTGACTGGCCGCCTTGCGGATCCACTTGCTCTCGGGCAGGCCCACCTCGATCCAGCGTCGGATGCGGCCGGTGGGATCGGTCAGCAGCAGATCCGCCTCGCCCTCGCTGGACAGGCCTGGTCCGAAGCGCAGGTCGGGGTCGGCATGCAGGATGAAGGCGAGCACCCGAAGCATCATGCGCTCGGCCGTTTCCGACGGGTGCAGGGCCAGAGTGAGGCTGTGATCACCATAGACCCCACGGTCGATATCGGCGATGGACAGGTCGAGTTTGTGGACAGTTGCGCGCAGAGCCATGCCCGGATTGTAGGATCACGGGCTTTCGGGTCATGAATCGGGCGCGTCTGCCCCGATACCGCGGACCCATTGACAGCAAGGAGACAGGGATGAAAGCCATCTGGTATGAGCGCAAGGGCCCCGCACGAGAGGTGCTCAACATTGGCGAGCGCGAGACGCCGGTCGCCGGTCCGGGTGAAGTTCGAATCCGCGTGCACCGCTCGGCGGTCAACCCCTCCGATACCAAGCAACGCGGCGGCGCGCGCGGCAACGTCACCATGCCTTTCCCCTTCGTGATCCCCCATCAGGACGGCGCGGGGGTGATCGAGTCAGTCGGACAGGGAGTGAACTCCGCCCGCATCGGCGAGAGGGTCTGGATCTATGAGGCCACCCTCGGACGTTACTGGGGCACGGCCGCCGAGTTCTGCGTGGTGCCGGCCCACAAGGCGGTCGCGCTGCCCGAGGGCGTGAGCTTCGAGGCGGGGGCCTGTATGGGTATTCCGGCCATGACGGCGCATCGCTGTGTGATGGCCGATGGACCGGTGGCAGGCAAGACGGTCCTGGTGACCGGCGGCGCAGGCGCCGTGGGCTATTACGCCGTACAGATCGCTCGACTGGAGGGGGCCCGGGTCATCGCCACCGTCAGCCGGCAGGAGCAGGCTGACCGCGCCCGTGAAGCGGGTGCGCACGACATCATCAACTACCGCACCGAATCGGTCGCCGATCGCCTGAAGGAGATCACTGGCGAAGCCGCAGGGGTGGACCGGGTGGTTGAAGTGGCCTTCGGCGCCAATCTGGCCACCAGTGTGGCTGTCCTCAAGCCGGGCGGGGTGATCGCAAGCTACGCCTCCGATGCCGTGCCGGATCCGGCCCTGCCGTTCTGGCCGATGCTGGCCAAAGACCTGACCCTGCGCTGCGTGCTGGTCTATGCCATGCCCCGTGAAGCGCATGATGCAGCTGCCGCATGGATCACTGCAGCACTGCAACAGGGCGCCCTGAGTCATCAGATCCATCGTGTATTCGAGTTCGAGGACATCGCTGCGGCCCATGAGGCCACTGAGTCGATGAAGCAGGTAGGCAAGGTTCTTCTCAAGGTGGCCTGACATGGGATTGACGATTGCATTCGTGGGCCTCGGGGCCATGGGCAGCCGCATGGCGGCGCAACTGATCGACGCCGGCCATCAGCTGCGTGTCTACAACCGCACCGCCGCACGCTGCGAGGCGCTGCAGGCCAGGGGCGCCGTGGCGTGTGCCTCGCCGGCACAGGCGGCCCAGGGCGCGCAATTCGCAGTCTCGATGGTGGCCGACGACGGAGCGAGCACCGAGGTCATGCTGGGCGAGCAGGGACTGATCCAGGCGTTCAATGGTCAGGCCATCATCGACTGCAGCACCAACAGCCCGCTCTTTGCCAAACGGGCGGCGCAGGCTGCCGCTGCACGCGGCATCGCCTACCTCGACGCCCCGGTCTCCGGCAGCCTGGCTCAGGCGCAGGGCCGCGAACTGGTGTTCATGGTGGGTGGTCAAGCCGCCGCCTTCGAGGCTGCGCAGCCGCTCTTTGCGGCCATGGGCCGTCAGGCCACGCGCCTGGGTGACTCGGGCAGCGGCGCCAGCATCAAGCTCGTCAACAACATGCTCTCGGGCATTACCAATGCTGCGCTCGCCGAAGCGGTGCGGATGATGGAGGCAGCGGGCATCGACCCCCTGCAGGCCCTGCCGGTGCTGGCCGAAGGCGCAGCCGGCTCACGGCTCATGCGTACCAAGATCCCCAAGCTGGCGGCGCGCGAGTTCTCTGCCCAGTTTCAGCTGGCCCTGATGGACAAGGACCTGCGCTATCTGCTCGAGTGGGCGGGTCAGATGGACTGCCCCCTGCCGGTGGCCACGGCCGCCCGGCTTCAGATGCAGGCCGCGCGCCGGGCCGGACTCGGCGATCAGGATGTGAGCGCGGTCATCCGGGCCCTGGGCTGAACGGATCAGGCCTGGGGCGAGGGCGCCAGGCCTGCCGGGGCCTGCGTTGAAGCGGCCGGCTTGCGTCGCCCGAGCATGAAGGTATAGCCCCGGGGACCGTACTGCTCGGTATGGGGCGTGCCGGCAGGCACGTCGACAATGTCGCCGGGCCGGTAGGTGCGCGCCTCACCATGACAGGTGATGGTCACCTCGCCTGCCAGCACCATGGCCAGCACGTCGAAATCATGCGCGTGCAGATCGTTGAACACATCGGGCTTGATCTTGCGGATCTCGGGTTCGTCGTAGCCCTCCTGACGCAAGCGCTCCTCGAAGCTGCCCCGGCTGATCGCATCGGCTGAGGGCTTGTCCGGTCCGCTGTAATAGGCCGGGAAACGCACCTTGACCCAGTCGCCATCGGAGGCCCAGGCGATGCAGCTGTCCATCAGCACAGGTTTGCTGACCTTGGCGGCGCCATAGGTCTTCTGGCGGGCTTCGCGCATCGACTGGAAGGCCACGGTGGCCATCTGCTGCAGCATCTCGCGGATGTGGGTACAGGACTCGCGCTGCTCGAGCCGTTCGGCCACGGCCTTCAGGAATCCCTTGCGGATCGACAGACCGACCAGGCGACTGAAATTGACGGCCCCCTGCTGGCAGACTGCATGAGGATGCGACTGCGCACGGGCGTTCATCCCGCGGATGACCCCTTCGGGGTCGACGGTCATGGTGACCACCATGTCATGCATGAATTCGCCTGCCTCGAGCATACCGCCCGGCCAGTTCTTCATGCGGTAATGCTTGTTGTCGGTCAGTCGGGCATCGACATCGAAGAGTCCGTCGCTGCGGGCAAATCCCTCGAGCGTGATGGTTCGGGTGTGGACAGGCGTGCGTTCAATGGTCATGGTTCAATCCAGGCCCTTCTGCTCGGCGAGGATCTTTTCGACGAGTTCGAAGAAGCGTTCGTAAAAGCTGCGGGAGGCGATGGTTTCGCTACCCACCTTGATCAGGGCCTCGCTGCCGGAGCGGATCGGCACCGAGATGGAGCCCAGTGGCGACACACCGATGCTTGCCGCATTGCTGGACCGCTTGAGGGCAAAGCGGTCATGCACCGCACTGGCATAAATCACCGTTGTGCGTTCGCCCCGCGAGGACGGCGCGCACACCACATGAAACTCGATCAGGGCATGCACATCTCCCTCGGGCTGGAAGCGCTTTTGCGCCTGCACCTGATCGGCATCGGTGGTCGAAGCCGCCGAGGCGATATATCCCTGACTCAGCAATGCACGGCGTGCCGCGTTGCAGGTATCGGCAGGCGTCGCCACAAAATCGCGCGCGAAGGCCGATCGGGCATCGAAGGTCTCGCGCTCATAGACGGGTACCGGAGCAACCGGCAGCACCTGCGGCAGGCGCGGCATCGAGCAGCCCGCAAGCATAGCCAGGGCAAGCACCCAGATGCGCATCAGCCCAGGACCTCGCGGGCGATGATCTCGCGCTGAATCTCGGAGGTGCCCCCGAAGATCGTGTACGCCCTTGCATTGAGATACTGGGCCACGATCGGTCGGGCCGCATCGGGCAGGCCTGCTGCGGATTCATGGGCCTCCATCGGCCGATGCTCTTCCCAGGCGAGGGCGTCGGGGCCGAGCAGGCGCAGTGCCAGCCGAGTGATCGACTGATGGATCTCGCTCCAGCGCAGCTTGAGCAGCGAGGACACGGTCGAGCCAGGATTCTGACCCAGGGTCATGGTGGCCAGGATACGCAGTTCGGTGGCCTCGAGCGCATCGATGTCGAGTTCGATCTGCGACATCGCCAGCGAGGCATCGGGATCCTGGGCCACCCGTCCTGGATCAGCCAGGCGATTGAGGCGTTCGAAGGCGCCACGCAGACGTCCTGAGGACATCGCCCCGCCCCGCTCGAATTCGAGCAGGTATTTGGCGATGGTCCAGCCCTCGCCCTCGGCACCGACACGCACCGATACCGGGACTCTCACATCGTCAAAGAACACCTGATTGACTTCGTGATCACCGCTCACGCTTCTGATCGGGCGGATGGTGATGCCCGGGGTGTTCATGTCGATCAGCAGAAAGCTGATGCCCTCATGCTTCTTGACCGATTCGTCTCCAGTGCGCACCAGGGCAAACATGCGGTTGGCATGATGGGCATGGGTCGTCCAGATCTTGCTGCCGTCGATCCGGTAAACCTCCGTGCCATCGGGCTCGGTCACGCGCCGGGCACGGGTCTTGAGCGAGGCCAGGTCTGACCCCGAACCCGGCTCGGAATAGCCCTGGCACCAGTAATCCTCGCCCGACAGGATGCGCGGCAGGTAGTGCGCCTTCTGCTCGGGAGTCCCGAAACGCATGATGACCGGGCCGGCCATCCGCAGGCCCAGAGGCGAGAGCGCGGGTGCGCCAGCCCGGGCCGTCTCGGTCTCATAGATCCAGCGCTGGGTCAGGGTCCATCCGGTACCGCCGTATTCGACCGGCCAGAGCGGCGCAACCCAGCCGCGCGCATACAAGGCCCTGTGCCATCGCATGCAGGGTTCAGGGTCCGAAAACACCGAGGTGTTGAGACGGCTGGCTCGAACCAGATCGGGGGTGAGCTGGTCCTTCAGAAAGGCACGGACCTCGCCCCGGAAAGCAAGATCGGCCGGACTCAGGCTGATATTCATGGCTCAGACCTCCGATGCCGCACGGGCGGCGGTGGCAGACGCGGGCTTGTCTGCATCGTGTTCAGCCACAGCGGCCCGCAGTTGGGCATGACGCCGCAAATGCCACTCGGGCGGACCGAGCAGGGCATCGAGCGCCACCTGCCGCTTCAGATACACCCCCACTGCGAGTTCCTCGGTGACGCCCATGCCCCCATGCAACTGGATCGCTTCTTCGCAGACCCGGCGGGCGAGCAAACCCACCTTGGCCCTGACCCCGGCAGCCTTGCGGGCCCGCAGGAGGTCAGGCGTACCAGGATCCGAGAGCACCTGAACACCCGATTGCACCATCGAGCGGGCTTCTTCACAGGCCACGGCAAGATCGGCCATGCGATGCCTCAATGCCTGATTGGCCGAGAGCGGCTTGCCAAACTGCACCCGCGTGCGCAGGTAGTCGGCCGTGGTGCGCAACAGGGCGTCCATGGCGCCGCTCGATTCGGCGCTGGCCACCAGCAGGGCATCGTCGCAGACGCGATGCCAGTCGGCGACCGTGGCTGCGCTCAGGTGACACGCAGCGTCCACTCGGACGCCTTTCAGATGCAGATCACAGGCGCCCACCGCGTCCACGGTCGGCAGTGCCTTGGCGGTGAGGCCAACGGCTTCACGCGGCACGATGAAAAATCCTGACTCCCCTGTGGGCAGACCTGCGGCCACGACATACGCCTGAGCACGATCTCCGGCCGCAACAAGCGACTTGTCACCATCGAGAAGCCAGCCTCCGGCCGACGGGGTGGCCCGGGTGGACCAGCCCGTATCACGCCAGGCCTGACCCCGCTCATGCACGGCAGGCACCAGACGGGCGTCGCCTCTTGCCACTGGCGAAAGCCAGCGCTGCTGCTGTTCATCCGACCCGCTGAGCGCCACCAGACCCGCCGCCTGCACCACGACCGGCCCGAGCGGGTCATTGACCGGACCGGCGCCCAGCGCACGCGCAAGCGCACACAGTTCAGCCAGGCCCTGGCCCAATCCGTCGCAGGCCTCGGGCAGGCTGATACCAAGCCAGCCAAAGCCGGCCATCGCAGCCCAGCGCTCGTCGGCGTCGAGTGCGCCGGCAGCATCTCTCACCCAGCGCCGCGCGCTGTCTTCGAGCATCTGCAGTTCAGATGCCGAGGCATGATCCATCGGTATGCTCCCTGGGGCCTTGAGGCCCTCGAATGTTGGACGGCG
Source organism: Burkholderiaceae bacterium (assembly GCA_049422085.1). Classification (GTDB taxonomy): domain Bacteria; phylum Pseudomonadota; class Gammaproteobacteria; order Burkholderiales; family Burkholderiaceae_E; genus UBA4615. The sequence goes on along the minus strand of JBMSOD010000081.1, from coordinate 3,512 downwards.
TCGCGGATCAGCGCGAACGACCAGACTCAGCCCTGATCATACCGTCGTGCCTGTCCCTCGGGACGACCAGGAACACACCGGCCTCAGACCAGCGATAATGCCCGCTGTGATGAGAGACGAGATCCCGGGTGGGTCCGCTCGAGACCTTATACAGAACGAACCATGGAGAAACCGGAGACCCTATGACCACCCCTCAGTTCGAGACCCTGCTTTATCAGGTGGAAGATGGCATCGCCACGATCACGCTGAACCGCCCTGACAAGCTCAATGCCTTTACCACCCGGATGCGTGACGAGGTCATCGCCGCCTTTGATGCCACCGATGCCGATGACGCAGTCAGGGCAGTGATCATCACGGGCGCGGGCCGGGCCTTCTGCGCGGGGGCCGACCTGTCCTCGGGTGGCAACACCTTCGACTACAAGAGCAGGGGCGACGCTTCACGCGAAGAGCATCTGGTCAACGGCGTGTACCGCGATGGCGGCGGTCTGGTCACACTGCGTATTTTCAGAAGCCTGAAACCTGTAATCGGCGCCATCAATGGCGCAGCCGTGGGCGTTGGCATGACCATGCAGTTGCCGATGGACATCCGCCTGGCCTCCACACAGGCCCGTTTTGGCTTTGTGTTTGCGCGTCGCGGCATCACACCCGAAGCCGCATCGACCTGGTTCCTGTCCCGTGTGGTGGGCATCCAGACTGCGCTGGAATGGTGCTACAGCGGACGCATCTTCGATGCGCAGGAAGCCCTGCGCGAGCGGCTGGTGCGCTCGGTGCATGAACCGCAGGATCTTTTGCCTGCTGCCCGCGCCATCGCTCGCGAAATCGCCGACAACACCGCACCGGTCTCGGTGGCCCTCACCCGTCAGATGATCTGGCGCATGGCAGGCGCCGCAGATCCGATGTTTGCCCATCGGGTGGACAGCCGGGCGATCATGGCGCGCGGCAAGGCTGCCGATGCCAAGGAAGGGGTCAGTGCCTTCCTTGAAAAGCGTCCACCCCAGTTTCCCAATACCGTGTCGCGCGACATGCCCGAGTTCTTTCCCTGGTGGGACGAGGTCCCGTTCGAATAAGGCTCTGACCAACCCATGAAAACACGTTCTACTCTGCGTCGCTCCACCCTGATTTCGGTGCTTGGCGCCGCCTCGCTGATGCTCTCCCAGCCTGCGTTGGCCCAGGCCGGCAAAGACGCCGCCAAGGATGCCTCGGGCTTTCCCAACAAGCCGCTGCGCTGGATCGTGCCCTTTCCCCCAGGCGGTCCGACCGACTCCTTCTCGCGGCCTGTTGCACAAAAGCTTTCCGAAATCCTGGGCCAGCCGGTCATCGTCGATAACGTGCCTGGCGCCGGTGCATCGATCGGCATGGAGCGGTTGGCCCGTTCGGCGCCCGACGGCTACACGATCGGGTTGGCGACCACCGGGACACATTCGATCAATCCGCACCTCTATGGCGCAAAACTGCCCCACGACACCACCCGCGATTTCACACCCCTGACCCTTGCGCTGCGCTACATGAACGTGCTGCTGGTCAATCCCAAGCTGCCGATCAACACCGCTGCGGACCTGGTGGCCTATGCCAAGGCCAATCCCGGGACGGTCACCTTCGGTTCGGCCGGCAACGGGTCGTCCAATCATCTGTCGGGCGAAACGCTCAAGGTCATCAGCGGCGCACCCATGCAGCACATTCCTTATCGGGGCAGTGCGCTGGCATTGGCCGATGTGATTGGCGGCAACATCACCTTCATGTTCGATATCCCGATCACGGCGGTACCTGCCGCGCAGGCGGGCCGGGTCAAGATTCTCGCCATTGCCAGCGACAAGCGTTCGCCCTTCTACAAGGACATTCCGACCATGGCCGAGTCGGGGGTCAAGGGATTCACCGAGGTTGGCAGCGATCTGTGGTTCGGCATCGTCGGGCCTGCCGGCATTCCCAAACCTGTGGTGCAAAAACTCAATGCCGCACTCATCCAGGCCAACCGCTCGCCCGAAATCCGTCAGCGCATGGCCGCCTCGGGCTTCGAGCAGTGGACCAGCACGCCCGAAGAGTTCGCTGCAGTGATCAAGACCGACCGGGATCGCTGGGGGCCGATCGTGAAGGCCTCGGGCGCGAAGGTCGACTGACGCGGCGCGAATCATCGTGGATCTCTCTTCGCCCCCGAGCGCTACCCGAACGCTCAAGGGCTCGGCCGCCATTCCGGATGGTCGGGGCCTGAACCTGTACACGGCCGACCCCATGGCCGCTGCGCTTTTTTCGCTCTACCTGCCTGCCGACCTGTTTGCCCATCTTGCGCCCCATTTCGAGCGCCTGGGCGGACTGGCGGGCAGCAGGCTGGACGAGCTTGCGCTGATCGCCGACAAGCATCCGCCCACGCTGTCGGTGCGCGACCGGCGTGGGAATGATGAATCGCGCATCGACAAGCATCCGGCCTATGTCGAGCTCGAGCGCATGGCCTTTTGCGATCTGGGGCTGGCCGCCCTGTCGCATCGCCCGGGCGTGCTCGGCTGGCAGGCGCCCATGCCTGCCGCAGCCAAGTACGCACTCACCTATCTGTTCGTTCAGGCTGAATTCGGGCTGTGCTGTCCGGTCTCCATGACTGATTCCCTGGCCCGCACCCTGCGCAAGTTCGGTGAGCCGGGCCTGGTGGCCGAAGTGCTGCCCCAGGTGACGGCCACCGACTTCGACGCGCTGCGCCAGGGTGCCATGTTCATGACCGAGCAAGGCGCCGGGTCAGATGTGGCGGGCACCGCCACCGAAGCGAATGAACTCGGCGACGGGCGCTGGGCCCTGCACGGCGACAAGTGGTTCTGCTCAAACCCGGACGCCGGTTTTGCCATGCTGCTCGCCCGAAGCGAACCGGCCGGGACCCATCCCGGGCTGAAGGGCGTCTCGCTCTTTCTGCTGCCCAAGCATCTGCCCGATGGCCGGCACAATGCCTATCGCATCCTGCGCCTGAAAGACAAACTCGGCACGCGGTCCATGGCCAGCGGCGAAATCCGCCTTGAAGGGGCCACCGCCTTTCTGGTGGGCGAGCGCGGCCGGGGCTTTCAGCAGATGGCCGACATGGTCAACAACTCGCGTCTATCCAATGGCGTACGCGCCGCTGGACTGATGCGGCGCGCGCTGACTGAAGCCCTGCATGTGGCCCGCGAGCGCATCGCTTTCGGCAAGGCCCTGATCGACCTCCCACTCATGCGGCGCCAGCTGGCCAAGATGACCATGCGCACCGAGCAGGCCCGCAGCATGGTGTTTCAGACTGCGCGAGCGCTCGAGCGCGCAGACCAGGGGGATCGTGAGGCCGCCCGACTGGCTCGCATCCTCACGCCGCTCATCAAGTTCCGGGCCTGCCGGGATGCGCGCACCGTCACCGGCGATGCGATGGAGGTGCGGGGCGGTTGCGGCTACATCGAGGAATGGTCCGATGCCCGGCTGCTGCGAGACTCGCACCTCGGGTCGATCTGGGAGGGCACCAGCAACATCGTGGCCCTTGATGTGCTGCGGGCCATCGAGCGGGACGACGC
>JBMSOD010000080.1:0-11769 GCA_049422085.1 Burkholderiaceae bacterium | reverse complement strand
CGTCACGCCTGTCGAGGCAGGCGTGCCCCTGGTATGGCACAACGCGAGCGCCGGCTTGAATCCGGCCTCGACCATGAAGCTGGTGACCACCCATGCCGTGCTCGATCTGCTTCAGCCCCAGTTCCGATGGACGACGCCAGTCCATGTGCGCGGCAGCCTCAAGGGCGATGTACTCACAGGCGATCTGGTCTTGCGAGGATCGGGTGATCCCAAGCTGGTCATCGAAGACCTGCGAGGCATGATCGCCGAATTGCGTTCACGGGGACTTCGTGAGATCCGGGGCAGACTGGTGATCGATGACGCCCTGTACGAACTCGACGGCGTGGCGGGAGAGGCCATTGATGCCGACCGTTCCCAGCCTTACAACGTCACACCGCATGCCGCCTTGATGAATTTCAAGGCTGTGCGGCTGACTGCGACGCCGACCGCGGGACGGGTACAGCTCAGCCTCGACCCGCCGCTTGGACGGGTTGCGCTCGCCAACGCCGTTCGACCGATGCAGGGCTCCTGCCGGCATGGGGTCCAGGGACTGCAGGTGAGCGAAAAACGTTCCGGATCGCCTGGTCACCGAACAGGGCCCCCGACGACCATCATCCAGGTCTCCGGGCCTTATTCCGTGACCTGTGGCGAGCAATCGAACATGGTGGCCGTGCTCGACCATCGCGAGTTCATCGAAGCGCTCTTTTCGGCAGCATGGGAAGAGGCTGGGGGCACATGGGAAGGGGAGGCGGTGATCGAGCGGCATGTCGATCCTTCCTTGCCGGTGGTGATTCGGTGGCAGGCCGAGCGCACCCTGGCCGATGTGGTTCGCGACGTGAACAAGTTCAGCAACAATGTGATGGCCCGGCACCTGTTGCTGCAGGCGGCCATCGGACCGCAGCCAGGGTCCTCCACACAACCCGCTTCACTGGAACGGGCTCGCATTGTCATCCTGCAGTGGCTCGAGCGGCGGGGCTTGCGCACCCCCGGGTTGGTTCTTGACAACGGATCAGGACTCTCGCGTCGCGAACGGATTTCCGCGGAGGGACTGGCACGCGTGCTGATCGATGCTGCCCGGGGCGAGCATGCTGCGATCTTCATCGATTCACTGCCAGTTGCAGGACAGGACGGCACGATGCGCAACCGCCTGCGAGGCGATCCGGTTGCAGGACAGGCCTGGATCAAGACTGGAAGTCTCAATGACGTTCGAAGCATTGCGGGCTATGTGCGCGCGCGCAGTGGCCGGATGTACGCCGTGGTGATGCTGGTCAATGGCCCTCGCGCCGGTGCGAGCGGCCCAGCTCAGGATGCCCTGCTACGCTGGGTGCACGCCAACGGATGAGGTGACCGTAGGCGGTCTGCCCGTCTTGCCCGGCGGCCAGCAGGCCCCGTTCGCGATGCTCAAGGCAGGAAGGTCGCGACCTACAGGCCCAGGCTCTGCCAGAGTGCGTCGACCCGTGAGCGCACCGCCGCATCCATCGTGATCGCCCGGCCCCATTCGCGCGTGGTTTCTCCTGCCCACTTGTGAGTGGCATCGATCCCCATCTTTGATCCCAGGCCCGAGACCGGCGAGGCGAAGTCAAGGTAATCGATCGGAGTGCGGTCAACCAGAGTGGTGTCTCGCAAGGGATCCACGCGGGTGGTGATTGCCCAGATCACTTCCTTCCAGTCGCGGATGTCGATGTCATCGTCGACCACCACGATGAACTTGGTGTACATGAACTGGCGCAGGAAACTCCAGATCCCGAACATGATCCGCTTGGCATGGCCCGGGTACTGCTTCTTGATGGACACCACGGCCATGCGATAGGAGCAGCCCTCCGGGGGCAGGTAGAAATCCGTGATCTCGGGAAACTGCCGGCACAGGATCGGAACAAACACCTCATTGAGGGCAACACCCAGAATCGCAGGCTCGTCCGGGGGTTTGCCTGTGTAGGTACTGTGATAGATCGGTTGATCCCGCTGCGTGATCCGATCGATGGTGAAGACTGGAAACCAATCCTGCTCGTTGTAGTACCCGGTGTGATCGCCGTAAGGACCTTCAAGCGCCATTTCCCATCCGGTACGCGCCTGCTCGGGCAAGGGGCCTGTCCAGCCCAGCTGATTGGCATGGGCTTGCGTGAGGCTTGCGTCCGGGTCGGGGCGGATGCGCCCCTCAAGCACGATCTCCGCGCTGGCCGGGGCACGCAAGTCATTGCCGATGCACTTGACGAGTTCGGTACGCGAGCCCCGAAGCAGACCTGCGAACTGATATTCGGAAAGGGTGTCAGGGACCGGTGTGACCGCGCCCAGGATGGTGGCTGGGTCGGCTCCCAGCGCGACGGTGATTGGAAAGTCCTGCCCTGGATGCGCTTTCGCGTGCTGCGCAAAATCGAGCGCGCCACCTCGATGCGCCAGCCAGCGCATGATGGTCTGGTTGCGTCCGATCACCTGTTGCCGATAGATGCCGAGATTTTGCCGGGCTCTTTGCGGACCGCGCGTGATGACCAGCCCCCAGGTGATCAGTGGCGCGACGTCTCCCGGCCAGCAGGTCTGAACCGGAATGCGTCCGAGATCGACCTCGCCGCCCTCGATGACCTGTGTCTGGCAGGGCGCACGCGAGACCTCCTTTGGGGCCATGCTCAGGACCTGACGCAGCATGGGCAATTTATCCCATGCATCCTTGAGTCCTTTCGGTGGCTCGGGCTCCTTGAGATAGGCAAGGAGTCGCCCCACTTCCCGCAGGGCCTGTACCGAGTCTTCGCCCATGCCCATCGCCACGCGCTGCGGCGTACCAAAGAGATTGGCCAGGACCGGCATGGACCAGCGTTGATGACCCTGCACGGGTTGCTCGAACAGCAGGGCAGGGCCCTGCTTGCGAAGAACGCGATCGGCGATCTCGGTCATCTCGAAACGGGGCGAAATCGCAGTGCTCACGCGTCGCAGTTCGCCCCGTGCTTCGAGTTGGGCGATGAAGTCGCGCAGGTCGTTGTAGCGCATGAAGGGATCAACCGGAAGGAGTCTGATGCCGATGGTCGCACACGCCAGCGGGTTCAATGACATGCCCCCGCTTTGGTCGGGAATCTGCAGGCCCTGTTAAAATGCGTCCCGACATCATTGAATCGCTCGGTCGCAGACCTCCGGGGAGAGGCTGCCTGACGGATCGGTGCCCCTGTCGCAGGTGATCACTTCAAGACAGCACACACCTGCTGCACCGTCCCATTCCAGAGCGACACGCCGCCCGGCATTGCGCCGGCCAGTCAACCCGAAGACCCGGTCTTCGAGAGGGCGCAGTCCGGCCCGAACCTGAGGATGCGTTCGATGAGCTCACGGCAGTTTCTGAAGCGCTGGATGACCCCGCTCCTGCTGGTCCTGCTGGGTCTTGCCGCCTTCCATGTTGGCAGGAGTCAGTTGGCCTTCGATGCGGCCGAACAGGCGATCACATTCGATGATGAATCGATCGGGCTATCGGACGATGTTTCGCCGTCTGCACCCAAGGCAGTTCAGCCCGAGGCCCGCAGGCTGCGCAAACCGATTGCGGTGTCACTTGACCCCCAGCAGACCCTGCTGGCGATCCATATTTCAAACCAGTATCGGCGCGCCCTCGATTTGAGTCGCGAACTGGTGCATCACGCCTACCAGGTATCGCGTGAGGCCCAGATCGATCCGCTGCTCGTTCTGGCCATCATCTCGGTTGAATCCAGGTTCAATCCGCTGGCTGAAAGTCCTGCAGGCGCACAGGGCCTCATGCAGGTGCTGACCCGTGTCCACTTTGCCAAGTTCAAGCCCTTCGGTGGCGTGCAGACCGCATTCGACCCCGCGACCAATCTGAAGGTCGGGACCGCCATTCTGCGTCATTACCTTCAGGCCTATGACACCCTGCCGCTTGCCCTCAAAGCCTATGTCGGTGCAGCTCAGGCGGAGCATGACTTCGGCTACGGTGCAAAGGTTCTCGCAGCCCGTGAGCACCTTGAAAAAGTGGCCACCGGAAGTGCAGATCCGATCGCATTGAACACGCCCCGGATGGTGCCGGTCAGCCGTTCAACTCAGGCGCCGTTCGAATCGTCAGGCCCCAGCAGCGAGGCAAACCAGGGCGATATCTGAGTTCGTGAGGACGATCGTCGAACTCTGCATCACTCAGTTGAGGTCGTCAGGACTGTAGCCGACCGAGTACCGGCGCCATTCGGGCCAGGGCGTCCTCCAGGACTTCAATTGGCGCCGCATACGACAGTCGCAGCCATCGACCCGGATCGTTGTTGCCAAAGTCATGTCCGGGCACCAGCGAGACATGGGCCTCGTGCAGCAGACGCTGCGCGAGTGTGGAGCTGTCGCCGAACCGGCTGCAATCGAGCCAGAGATAGAACGCGCCATCGGGAATGACCGGGATGTCAAAGCCCATTGCCCTGAGCTTTGGCACGAGGGCGTCACGACGTGCCGTCAGGATCCTTCGGCGTTCTTCGTAAATCGACAGCGTTTCAGGTTCGAAGCAGGCCAGCGCAGCATGCTGGGCCAGTGCAGACGCACAGATCATGAGGTTCTGAGCCAGCTTTTCGAAGGTCGGAACGGTGGATGGCGGCACCACCAACCAGCCCAGACGCCAGCCGGTCATCTGGAACACCTTGGAGAAACTGTTGCACACCATCAGATCGTCGCCCAGTTCGAGTGCGCTGCGCACCGGCGCATCGGTGTGGCTGAGTCCGATGTAGATCTCGTCGACCAGGGTGAACCCTCTTCGGGCGCGCACTGCCTCAACGATGCGTGCCAGCTCGTCGAAGGGAATGGCCGTACCAGTGGGATTGGCGGGTGAAGCGAGAAGTGTTCCGCGGGTGCGCTCGGTCCAGTGTCGTTCGAGCAACTCGGTGCTCATCTGAAAGCGCGTTTGCGCACCGACAGGCACCCCGACCGGAACCCCATCGAACGCAGCCACGAAATGCCGGTTGCAGGGGTAGGACGGATCGGTCAGCAGGACCTCATCCCCCGGATTGACGAGCGCACAGCAGGCGAGCGTCAAGGCTGCCGATGCGCCTGCTGTGACCACCACCCGATTGGGATCGATCTTCACGCCATGCCGACGCCAGGTGTCCTGGGCGATGGCCTCGCGCAGCTCGGGTGTTCCCAGGGCGGGTGTGTATTGCGCACGTCCTGCCCTGGCGGCCCGCTCGAGTGCATCGATGACCGACGGGGGGGCGGTAAAGTCAGGCTCGCCGATCGACAGATGAATGACCGGATGACCTTGCTGTTGAAGGGCGGTTGCCTGCTTGACCAGTTCCATCACCTGGAAAGGCGCGATGGCGTGAGTGCGGTTGGCCAGTGCGGGCGCAGGAGATGAGCTCATCAGGACTTAGCGCCCCTCAAACAACGGCTTGGTCTTCGCAACAAAAGCGGCATAGCCAGTGCGAAAGTCCTGAGTATCGAAGCAGTCGAAACATTCGTCGCGTTCGGCTGCCGTGAGCGGTGCAGGATCGGTGAGCCGACGCGCAAAGCGTTTGTGCCATCGTGCGACCAGCGGTGCGCCCTCGGCAATCCGCAGTGCGGTGGCAGTGGCTTCAGCGCTGACCTGTTCATCGGGCACGACGCGGCTCACCAGGCCTTTCGCGAGTGCCTCCTGCGCATCCATGATCCGCCCCTCGAGAAGAATCTCGAGCGCAATCGAGCGACCCACCAGATCGACCAGAGGCTTCATTTCGTCATAGGCCATGACCAGGCCGAGATTCTTGATCGGAGCGCCGAAGCGGCTCGATTCGCCACAGATTCGAATGTCAGCCAGGGCCGCGATTTCAAGGCCGCCACCGACACAGATGCCATGAATCTGGGCCACGACCGGATGCCTGCACGCGGCGATCTGATGGGCCGTCTGGTGCATGTCATGACCGTAGGCGATGGCCTGAGGCTTGTTGGCCCGCTCGGTCTCGAATTCCTTGATGTCATTACCGGGCGAGAAGGCCTTCTCGCCCGCGCCGCGAACAATCACGACCCGCACCTGGTCATCTGCCGACAGAGACTCGAAGGCCGCGCCCAGCGCCCGCCACATCGGACGGGTCAGGGCGTTGAGCTTGGCAGGGCGGTCGAGGATGACGGTTGCAATGCCATCGGCCTGTTCGATCCGGACCCTCCCGCTGTCGGCGGATGCTGACATGGCGGTATCACTCATTCGGCGCGAATATTGAGATCCCGGACCATCTTGGCGTACTTGGCGTTCTCGGCCCGGATGAAGTCACGGAAGGCATCAGGCGTCTGAGGGCCGCCAAACTGCACTCCCTGAGGATCAAGCTTGGAGCGAACCTCGGGGTCGTTCATCGCCTTGCGAACAGCCTCGTCGATCCTGGCGGTGATCTCCTTCGGGAGTCCTTTCGGGCCCATGACCGAATACCAGTTGGTGACGTCAAAGCCACGAATCCCTTTTTCCTCGAAGGTGGGCACCTGCGGCAGTTGCGGAAGCCGATTCGGTGTGGAGATGGCCAGCGCACGCAGCCGCCCGGCGCGAATATGTTCGAGAACGGGGGGCATGGTGTCGAAGTTGGTGTTGACCTGACCCGCGATCAGGTCGACCACGGCCTGGCCGCTGCCCTTGTAGGGAATGTGATTCATCTGCGTGCCTGCCAGCAGATTGAACAAGGCGCCAGCCAGGTGCTGCGTGCTGCCCACACCCGACGAGGCATAGGTCAGCGTGCCGGGTTTGGCTTTGGCGAGAGCGACGAGTTCTTCGACCGACCGCGCAGGCAGGTTCGGATTGACCACCAGTACATTGGGGACGTATCCGATGTAGGTGATGGGTGTGAAATCGCTCAGCGCATCGAAGGGCACCTTGCCCAGAACATGCGGGGCAATTGCATTGCTGTTGGCATGGCCCGCCAGCAGCGTGTAGCCATCGGCAGGGGATTTGGCCACCATGTCGGCGGCAATCGTTCCAGACGCGCCGGCACGATTTTCAACCACCACCTGCTGACCAAGCAGCTCGGACAGGCGGGGCGCGAGCGCACGGGCCACGATGTCAGTACCGCCACCGGGCGCGAATCCCACCAGGAGCCTGACCGGTTTGGAAGGCCAGCTTTGAGCATGCGCAGGCCATGCCGACAATCCACTCAACGAAACGCCAGCGACTGTGGCGAGTCCAAGACGACGACGGGTATTCACGAGAAGTTCTCCAGCGGCGCTCAGGCCGAAAGGTAGTCGATGGCGGCCTGGACGCCACCCGAATGATGCGGCACGCCCGCAGCCCGAAGTCCCATCTCGACACCCGACAGGGTGCCCAGCAGACTGAGGTCATTGAAGTCGCCCAGGTGCCCGATTCGAAACACCGTGCCAGCGAGCCGGCCCAGGCCGGTGCCGAGTGACATGTTGAACCGGGCGAGCACCAGTTTACGGAAGGCGTCGGCATCGTGGGTGCCCTGTCCAAGAGCCGGCATCATGACTGCAGTCAGCGCGCTGCTGTACTCGGCAGGGTTGCGGCACAGGATTTCAAGGCCCCATGCACGAACCGCACGGCGTGTGGCCTCGGCATGGCGATCGTGGCGCGCAAAGACCTGGGTCAGGCCTTCGGCATGCAGACGGTCGAGTGCCACGGCCAGTCCATAGAGCAGGTTGGTGGACGGTGTGGTCGGCCAGTAGCCTGAAGCATTTGCAGCAAGGATTTCATCCCAGGCCCAATAGGCCCGGGGCAGGCCTGCAGTGCGACTGGCCTGCAGCGCCTTCTCGGACACCGCATTGAAGGACAGTCCGGGCGGCAGCATCAGTCCTTTTTGAGACCCTGCCACCGTCACGTCGACGCCCCACTCATCGTGCCGGTAGTCGATCGAGCCGAGCGACGAGATCGTATCAACCAGCAGCAGCGCCGGATGGCCGGCAGCATCGATGGCACGCCTGACAGCGGCAATGTTGGAGGTGACGCCGGTGGAGGTTTCGTTATGCACCACGGCAACTGCCTTGATCCGGTGCTGACCGTCGGCCTTCAGCCGGTCGTGGATCGCCTCGGCGTTAACGCCGCTTCGCCAGTCTCCTGCAATGAATTCGGGGTTCAGACCCAGACGCTCGGCCAGCTTTTTCCAGAGTGTGGCGAAGTGTCCGGTTTCCGCCATCAATACGGTGTCACCGGCCGACAGCGTGTTGACCAGGGCGGCCTCCCAGGCGCCAGTGCCAGACGCCGGATAAATCACCACCGGCTGGCGCGTCTGGAACACAGGTCGGATATCGGCCAGCACTTTCAGGCCAAGGCGTGCGAATTCCGGTCCCCGATGGTCGATGGTCGGATGGTCGATGGCGCGCAGGACATCGTCGGGAACATTGGTGGGGCCCGGAATCTGGAGGAAATGGCGTCCGGAGGGGTGGGAATTGAGTTGCATGGATGGGCCTGAGTCTCTGCGGAAAGTACAAACTTTGTATACAATATTCGATATTCATCCATTGCGCAAAAAACCCACCCTCATGCCCGCGCGCGCGCCCTTGCCTGTTCCTGTACCGGTAGAACTCGATGCCCTCGATCGAAGCGGGTTGCATGAGCGGATTGCCGAGCGCTTGCGCGAGCGCATCATCGAAGGCAGCCTGGCGGCCGGCGCCCACCTCAACGAACGCGTGCTGTGCGAACAGCTCCAGGTCTCAAGAACGCCGCTGCGCGAGGCTTTCCGCATGCTTGCCGGCGAGGGCGTAATCCACCTCATTCCCAACCGGGGTGCGGTGGTCGCCGGACTTGATCGTGCAGAGGTGGATCATGCCTTCGAACTGATGGCGAGCCTGGAGGCGCTCAGTGGCGAACTGGCTGCCCAGCGCGCCACCGAAGCCGAGCTCGCTGGCATCCGTCGATTGCAGGCGGCGATGGAGCAGGCCCATGCCCGGGGGGATCTTCCGCGCTACTACCGCATCAATCGGGATATCCATGCGGCTTTGGTTCGATGCGCCCGCAATCCGGTGCTGGCCGAAACCCACCAGCGACTGAACGCCCGTCTTCAGTCACTGCGATTTCGCTCCAACCTCAATCGCGACAAGTGGGATGCGGCAGTCGCCGAGCATGCCCGCATGGTTGAGCTGCTGGAGGCGCGCGACGCCAGAGGCCTCGCGGCGCTGATGCGCAGACATTTGAGATCCAAGCAGGCCACCGTGACGGCACAACTCGATGAAGCTCGCGCAGGCGAGGCCCTTTCCAAGGCTGATCAGAAACCATGAACGCTCCTGTCGAACCCGCCATCAAGACCCGTCGGATCTTCATGGCCCCGAGGCTGGCCCGCAGCGATCTGGCCACCCGGCTGTCGCGCGAAATGCAGGGTGAGGTGCTCTTCGATGCCGGCTCCCGTGGGCGCTACGCAACCGATGCATCGATCTACCAGATGACCCCACTGGGCGTGGCCGTTCCGCGCACCGAGGCGGATCTGGCCATTGCGCTCGATGTGGCGCGCGATCTGGGTGTACCTGTGCTGGCTCGAGGAGCAGGGACCTCCCAGTGCGGCCAGACCGTGGGCGAGGCGCTGGTGATCGACCACTCGAAGTGGCTCAACCAGGTCACCGAATTTGACGCCGAGTCGGCCCGCAAGGAGCCTGCACAGGCGCAGGTCACGGTACAGCCTGGCATGGTGCTGGATCATCTCAATGCCTTCCTTCGGCCTCACGGATTGTGGTTTCCGGTGGATGTCTCGACGTCTGCCCAGGCCACCCTGGGTGGCATGGCGGGCAACAACTCCTGCGGATCGCGATCGATTGCCTACGGCAACATGGTTCACAACGTGCTCGGCGTCGATGCCATTCATGACGACGGTACGCAGGCCTACTGGGGGACCTTCACCCGGCCGGATGGCCAGCCTGGCGACATGACCATCGCTTCGCAGCGGGTACGCGAGATCGTGAGCGCGCTTCACGCCATTGCCGATCGGGAGCGCGATGAGATCCGTCGGGTCTGGCCAACGGTCATGCGCAGGGTGGCGGGCTACAACCTCGACATTTTCGAGCCACGCTCGGTGCGTCCGTATACCGATGATGGATCGATCAATCTGTCCCATCTTCTGGTGGGCTCGGAGGGGACCCTGGCCTGGACTCGCCGACTGCGTCTGAAGCTCTCGCCCCTGCCTCAGGCCAAGGTGCTCGGAGTCGTGTCCTTCCCGACCTTTCGACAGTCGATGGCGCTGACCCGGCACATCGTCACCCTGGGTCCGGTGGCAGTCGAACTGGTCGATCGCACCATGATCGAATTGTCCCGGGCCAACCCGGCCTTCCGTCCGGTGATTGACTCGGCTCTGGTGGGCGAACCGCAGGCGGTGTTGCTGGTGGAATTCGCTGGCGAGTCCCGTGAGGCCCAGCTTGAGCGACTGGCCCGGCTGCATGAGCTGATGGCGGACCTCGGGCTGCCCGGCAGCGTGGTCGACCTGACCGACGATGCGCGGCAGAAGGCACTCTGGGAAGTTCGCAAGGCGGGCCTGAACATCATGATGTCGATGAAGGGCGACGGCAAACCCGTGTCCTTCATCGAGGATTGTGCGGTGCCGCTTGAGCATCTGGCCGATTACACCGATCGCCTCACCGAGGTCTTCCATCGGCACGGCACGCAGGGCACCTGGTATGCCCATGCGTCGGTGGGCACGCTCCATGTCCGGCCGATCCTGGACATGCGCCGTGCAGGGACCGAGGGAGGTGCCGCGCGCATGAGGGCGATTGCCGAAGAAGCGGCTGCACTGGTGCGTGAGTACAAGGGCGCCTTCTCGGGCGAACACGGCGACGGGCTGGTGCGCAGCGAGTGGGTCCGCTGGCAGTTTGGTGAGCGCATCACGCGCGCCTTCGAGGAGATCAAGGGTCTGTTCGACCCGGCAGATCGGCTCAATCCGGGCAAGATCGTGCGGCCTACGCGCATGGACGAATCACGCCTCTTCCGGTTCGCTCCTGGCTACGCGATGCAGCCTTTGCAGACCGCCCTCGATTGGTCGGACTGGAATCGCCACAACGATCCCTCGCTCGAGGGCGCTGCCCGACCTGGCTTCATGAAGGAGGGCAATGGCGTGGCCCTGTCCGCAGCAGGCACCGGCGAGGATCCTGCCCAGGGACTGGGCAAGGCAGTGGAGATGTGCAACAACAACGGCCATTGCCGCAAGTTCGATGCAGGCACCATGTGCCCTTCGTATCGCGTCACACGCGACGAGCAGCATCTGACCCGTGGCCGGGCGAATACTCTCCGACTTGCCCTGTCCGGGCAGCTGGGCGCAGAGGGTCTGACAAGCCCGCTGGTGCATCAGGCCATGGACCTCTGCGTTCAGTGCAAGGGCTGCAAGCGGGAATGTCCGACCGGCGTCGACATGGCCCGCATGAAGACCGAGTTCATGCATCACTGGCGATCCCGCCACGGTTCAACGCTGGGCGAGCGTCTGATCGCCGGACTGCCTGTCTGGGCGCCCTGGGCCTCGCGATGGGCCCCCCTGGCCAATCTGCCCGAGACCGTTCCCGCCCTTGGGCGGCTGGTCCGTCGGATCATGGGATGGAGTCAGCGCCGGAGTCTTCCCCGATGGCGGACCGATGGCTTTCTTCGGACCCTGAGGAAGGAGACAGGAAGCAGCGTCGAGTCCAGCCCCGCGCAAGTCAAGGAGGTCGTACTCTGGACCGATACCTTCAATGATCACTTCGATCCTGAGAACGCGAGGGCAGCCCTCCAGGTGCTCAGAGCGGCCGGATGTACCGTGCATGTGGCAGGCGCGCCGGGCAGCGGGATCGCGGAGGGGGAGCGCGGCTTGTGTTGCGGCCGCACCTGGCTGTCTTCGGGAGATACCGCTCGGGCCCGTGCCGAGGCGGCTCGCACCCTGAAGGCCCTGCTGCCCTTCGCTCGCCGGGGGGTTCCGATTGTCG
>JBMSOD010000079.1:0-11922 GCA_049422085.1 Burkholderiaceae bacterium | reverse complement strand
CCCCCCTGCAGCAGAGCGAGGTGGTCGAGCTCAACGAACACACGCCCTCCAGTGCCATCGACGGATTGCTGGCCCCCTTGCTCGCCGGGCGCGATGCCATGCTGGTCTCTGAAGCGGGCGCACCGGCGGTGGCCGATCCCGGTGCCCAGCTGGTCCGGGCGGCCCATGCCAGCGGAATCCTTGTGGAGCCCCTGATCGGCCCGAGCGCCCTGCTGCTGGCCTTGATGGGCAGCGGACTTGAAGGGCAGCGTTTCAGTTTCCAGGGCTACCTGCCGGTCCCTGCCGCGGAAAGACGCACCCGTATCCAGGCGCTTGAACGACGCAGTCGCCAGGAACGCGAAACCGTGCTGTTCATAGAGACGCCCTACCGCAATGCCGCAATGATCGGCAGTCTGCTCGAGACGCTGTCACCCGCCACGCTGCTGTGCATCGCAGCCGGGCTCACTGGGCCTGCCCCGGTGCTCGCAACGCGTGCGGTAGGCGAATGGCGCAAAGGCCCTCCGGATCCGGGTCGGCAACCCACGGTCTATCTGTTGCAGGCCCTCTGACTGACTGCTGCAGGCCTTCGGACAGACCCGGCCTGCCTCTGCCTGTACCGCCCTGCCCTGTTCGGTCCTCTGCAGGGCGCTACTGGAGCTTGAGTCCTTGCCCAGGCGACGCCCAGAGGCGAGCGAGGGTGCTTCCTGCAGCCACACCCACCCGTTTGGCCAGGCGATCCGCCAGTCCTTCACGCTGGGTGTAGTTCACGATCTCCTCAGCCTTGATCACGTCTCTGGCCACCGAGTTCACCGAGCCCATCGCGTCAGCCAGTCCGAGTTCGATGCTGGTCTGGCCCGTCCAGACCAGCCCCGAAAAAATACCGGGATCGTCCTTGAGTCGATCACCGCGTCCTGCCTTGACCACATCAATGAACTGCTGATGGACCACTCCGAGCATGGTCCGGGCATGTTCACGCTGAGCCTCATTCATCGGAGAAAAAGGATCAAGAAAGCCCTTGTTCTCTCCTGCCGTGATGAGGCGACGCTCCACGCCGGCCTTGTCCATGAGACCGGTAAATCCGAATCCATCCATCAGCACACCGATCGAACCCACAAGGCTGGCCTTGTCGACAAAGATCTTTTCCGCAGCGGCGGCAATGTAATAACCGCCCGATGCACAGATTTCGTCGATCACTGCATGCACCGGAACCTCAGGATGCTCGGCTCGCAGGCGCCGGATTTCGTCGTGTACCTGCCCGGCCTGAACCGGGCTGCCGCCCGGACTGTTGATGCGAAGAACGACACCGGCCGTTGTTGCGTCCTTGAAGGCTGCGCGAAGGGACGAGATCAGCGCGTCTGCCGATGCGGGGCCCTGAGCCTCGATCACGCCATCGATATCGATCAGGGCGGTATGGCGGGTTGCCCTGGCCATATCCGGAACCGGCCACAAACCCGTGAACAACGCACCCAGCCCCGCCAGGACCAGAAGGGTCAGCATCCGCATGGCAATGGACCAGCGGCGCGCGCGACGCTGTTCATTCACATGGGCGAGCAGCACCTTCTCGATGGTGGCGCGCTCCCAGTCAGGCGATCGGTTGGGTTCTGGCATGGCACTCATGCGGATCCGTCATTGTCAGGAGGAAGAGGAAAGGTCCCGGGCTGCCTCGATCCAGCCGCCTTCTTCGCGGATGGGCACAGGATGGAGCGACTTGCCTCGACAAGGACCCCGCAGGCATCGACCCGAGGCCGGATCGTACACAGCCCCGTGGGTGGCGCAGACAATGACCTGACCGCTCTCATCCAGAAAGCGGCCCGGAACCCCATCAAGTTCTACCGGAACATGGGCGCACCGATTAAGCCACGCCCGTGCGCGCCCCTCCACAAGCATGAGGAAGGCCGGCAACGGACCCTTCGGGCCGTCTAGCTCGAATCGCAATGCATCGCCACGCGCCTGCATTGCCTTGAGTTCGTCGAGCGAACACAGGCGCTGCCATGCCGGCACAGGAAGCCCCGGATCAGGCACCGAGCAAGCCAGGATCGACCGCGCAAGCGCCTGCAAGCCATCGGGCGAGGTCTGGTACGGACTCCACCAGAGCGCCCGGCCGACTCGCCTTGAGCGCCTGCGGGTCATGGGCCCCATACAGGACCGCAAGGCTGTGGGCACCGGCCGCCTGTGCCATGCCCACATCATGTGTGGTGTCTCCGATCATGAGCATGCGCTCAGCCGGGACCTGCAGCGCCTCGCCCAGATCGTGAAGCATCCAGGGATGGGGTTTGGGTTCACCCTCATCCGCGCAACGGGTGGCCACAAATCGCGGCGCGAGCCCGGTCTGGGCCAGGGCCCGATTCAGTCCGACCCTGGATTTACCGGTGGCCACCGCCAGTGGAACACCGGCTGCATCCAGACCTCTGAGCAATTCGGTGATCCCGGTAAAGACCTGTAACTCCGGATCGAGCCTGAGGTAGTGAACCCGATAGCGATCCAGAAATTCGGGGATCCGCTCCTTTGTCAGATCCGGGACCGCATGCCTGATCGCATCCATCAGTCCCAGTCCGATCGTCCATCGTGCGTCCGCCTCACTGGGCTGCTTCAACCCGAGGTCGACGGCCGCAGCAATCATGGCGCCGGAAACAGCGCCGACCGAATCGATGATGGTCCCGTCCCAGTCAAAGACGACGAGATCAAAACGGCGCATGACAGACCTCGGCAAAGGCTCTGAAGGCCTGCGGCAGCGGGGCCTCGATCCGCTGTCTCCCGCCCCCGGCCGGGTGATCAAACGTAATTCTAAAAGCGTGTAAAAACATACGACTTAGCTCTGTTTTATCAAGTATTTTATTAGACTCAAACCGACCGTATTTTTCATCTCCCACCAATGGATGCCCGAGGTGAGCCAGATGGACCCTGATCTGATGGGTCCGCCCGGTTTCAAGGTCGGCCTGCATGAGGCTCACATCGCCCAGCCCCGGGTAGCGTCCCCGGGCCAGGCACTTCAGTCGCGTTCCGGCGAACTGTCCCTCCTCGCTCACCCGAACCCGGCGCTCGCCTTCGGGTGTCAGATATCGCAAGAGGGGAAGCCTGACCAGTCGCTCAGGCCCGTCCCAGGCGCCCCAGACCCAGGCGAGGTAACGCTTGCCAACCTGCCCATGACGCATCGCGTCATGCAGGGCGGTCAGCGACTGGCGCCGCCGGGCAATGATCAGCGCGCCCGAGGTTTCCCGATCGATCCGATGCACCAGCTCGAGCATGCGCTCCGAAGGCCGAGAAGCCCTGAGTTGTTCAATGACCCCCGAACTGACGCCTGAACCGCCGTGAACCGCGACGCCGGAAGGCTTGTCAATCACCAGCAGGTGCGCATCTTCAAACAGGACCGGGAATTCGACCGCCGGCGCCCTCACGCGCGGACCCGACGAGCCGCTGTCGGCCAGCCGCACCGGCGGGATCCGGACCCGATCGCCGTCGAGCAGCCTCTGGTCAGCAGTCGCCCGCGCGCCGTTGACCCGCACCTCGCCGCTACGCACCACCCTGTAGATCAGGCTTTTGGGGGCCCCCTTGAGCAAACCGAGCAGAAAATTGTCAAGTCGCTGGCCAGCGTGGGCCTCGTCAATATCGACCCATCGCGCTGTCAGCGCTTTTTCGGTGGCAGCAGGAACTTTCTCAACTTTGGCCGCTAACGCATTCATTGAATGTATACTTTCGGTGTTGCGCAGCCGCCGGGGTGGAAAGATCCTGCCGGCCCGAGTCGCCCGGCATCATCCTGCCCATTCTAACGGCAGCCGTCCGAAAGACCCGAGCAACACAAGAATGCAAACGCGGCGTCGAATGGTTCGACGCGCGGATCAACGTGATATCGGCAAAACAACTTGCGGATGCGCGCCCTGCACCGGCCCTGAAGCCGAGGTGCGGCCCGCGACCGCTCACGCATCCCCCGGCCATGGCATGTACTGAAGCACCGCCTTTCTCACCTCCGGGTGTGCGCGCGCTGCCGGCCGCTTGCTGCGGGTTTTGAAGCAGCGCGCCTCTGGCGCGTCCGACCCTGGCGCTGATCCGCTGTCCTCGCGCACCACGCATCCGGCGCGACTGAAAGGATTCGGATGAAACGCATGCTGTTTAACGCGACGCACTCGGAAGAGTTGCGCGTCGCGACCGTCGATGGGCAAAAGCTCATTGATATCGATATCGAATCGGCCGGGCGCGAGTCCCGCAAGAGCAACATCTACAAGGGAGTCATTACCCGGGTCGAACCTAGCCTCGAAGCCTGTTTTGTCAATTACGGCGAGGAAAGGCATGGCTTTCTGCCCTTCAAGGAAATCTCGCGCGCCTACTTCAAACAGGGCGTCGAGGTTTCGCGGGCGCGCATCCAGGACGCCATCGCTGAAGGTCAGGAAGTCATCGTCCAGGTCGACAAGGAAGAGCGCGGCAACAAGGGCGCAGCCCTGACCACCTACATCTCCCTGGCAGGGCGCTATCTGGTCCTGATGCCCAACAACCCTCGTGGCGGTGGCGTCTCGCGCCGTGTGGAGGGCGATGACCGTCAGGAACTTCGCGAGACGATGGACAAGCTCGAGGTGCCCTCGGGGATGAGCCTGATCGCACGCACTGCGGGCATCGGACGCACGGCCGAAGAGCTCCAGTGGGACCTCAATTATCTTCTTCAACTGTGGCGCGCGATCGAGTCGGCTGCAGGCTCCGCCACGGGCGCATTCCTGATCTTCCAGGAATCGAGTCTGGTCATCCGCGCCATCCGTGACTACTTCACACCGGATATCGGCGAGATCCTGTTCGATACCGACGACGTCTGCGAGCAGGCCCGGCAGTTCATGAGCCATGTCATGCCTGACATGGTGCCGCGTGTGAAACGGTATCGGGATCACACGCCGCTGTTTTCAAGATTCCAGATCGAACACCAGATCGAGACGGCCTACTCGCGAGTGGTGCCGCTGCCTTCTGGCGGCGCGATCGTCATCGACCACACTGAAGCGCTGGTTGCGATCGACGTCAATTCGGCCCGGGCCACCCGCGGCTCCGATATCGAGGAGACTGCATTTCGCACCAACCTCGAAGCCGCAGACGAGGTCGGTCGCCAGATGCGCCTGCGCGACCTGGGCGGTCTGATCGTCATCGACTTCATCGACATGGAGAGCAGCAAGAACCAGCGGGAGGTCGAACAGCGGGTCAAGGATGCGCTTCACTACGACCGCGCACGGGTTCAGGCCGGCAAAATCTCCCGCTTCGGTCTGATGGAACTTTCCCGTCAGAGGCTGCGCCCTGCCCTCAACGAGGGCACGCATATCACCTGCCCCCGATGCAATGGCACCGGCGTGATCCGCGATGTGGAGTCCTCTGCGTTGCACGTCCTGCGCATGATCCAGGACGAAGCCATGAAGGAAAACACCGCTGCAGTCCATGCGCAGGTGCCTGTCGAAGTCGCGACCTACCTTCTGAACGAAAAGCGTACCGAAATCGCCAAGCTCGAAGCGCGGGTCAAGGTCGAGATCATCCTGGTTCCCAACAAGCACATCGATACACCGCACTACAAGCTCGAGCGCCTGCGCCACGACGACGAGCGTCTGGCCACCTATCGTTCGAGCTACAGCCTTGCAGATGGCCCTGACGAAAGCGGCGATTACCTCGAGCGCAAATTCGATACGGGCAAACCGCGCCAGGAAGCCAAGGTCAAGGGGGTCACTCCCGACCAGCCTGCGCCGGTAGCAGTTGCTCCGGTCGAAGTCCTTGCCCCCGTGGCTGCTTCGGCACCTGCCGCCATTCAACCCCCCACGCCTGCACCGGCCGCCGCAACAGCCGATTCCAGCGGCTTCATCGGTCGCCTGTTTGGCTTGTTCCGACGCCGCCAGGAGCCCGTGCCGGCCTCGATTGCGCAGCCGTCAACACCTGCGGATGCCGCCGCGGCCAGAACACGGTCCGATGCGGCCGCCAGTGGCACGGATCAGGGCGAGTCTCGGGAGGGCCAAGGCCGTCGCCGTGGGCGCGATGACCGACGTGGTGCTCGCGATGGACGCACACGTGAAGCACGGGAAGGCCGTGAGGGTCGCGAACCCAGGGAGGGACGGGAGGGCCGCGAACCGCGTGAGGGGGGCCGTGAGGGCCGTGAGCCACGTGAAGGTCGGGATGGCCGACGCGGTCGGGGCGATCGCCGTCCGGCCGATCGGGCGCCCGGCGAGGCCGGCCAGGACGAGTCCGCGCTGAAACAGGGCGATGCTGCCCTGGCCCCAGAGCAGGGCGCGGGCGATGCCGCCACTGCGCGCCCCGATGAAGCCCGTTCGCGTCGTCGTGAACCTCGCGAGCCGCGTGAAGGTCGAGGCTCCAGGGAAGGCAGGGAGCCACGCGAATCGCGTGAATCGCGCGAGCAGGGCGAGGCCCGGCGCACTGAAGCAACACCGAGCGACGACAGGTTCACTGGAGCCACTGCAGCGCAAGGCGTTTTGGCGCTTCAGGAATCCTCCCAGCCAGACGCGCAGACCCGGAGCACGTCCGATGCTCTTGCGGCATCCGTCGAGTTGCCTCCGGACGCGGTCGAGACCGAAGAAAGTCAGGAGATCCGCCGTCGTCGTCGCCGTCGCGGTGGTCGCGGCCGCGGCGAACGCAGTGATGCAGGCGAGGTTTCGGGCGAGACATCCAGCGACACGGCACTTGATATGGTCGGCGCTTCCGATTCGGAGTCCGCAGCATCTCCGATGCCTGCAGCCTCGCAAGCCGTGGAGCAGCAGGCGCCCGCGGTGTCGGTACAGGCCGAAAGCGTACAGCCCGAGAGCACTGGCAAGGTCGCCACAACTGGCACGGCAACTGGCACAGAGGTCGTGTCGGTCATGGCCATGCCCAGTCCTGTCGACACGCCCCTCCCGGTCACCACGCCTAGCACGGTCACCGAGACGCCTCAGGCGGTCGTTGCAAGTGCGGTTCAGGCACCGATCGAAGCGCAACCCACGGCTCCGATTCCGGCACCGGTTGCAGCACCAGTTGCAGCACCAGTTGCAGCTCCGGTTGCCGCCGCGGCGCCTGATCTTCAGCGCATGCTCGAGCAGGCGGGTCTGCAATGGATCCAGACTTCAGCCGAAGCGCTGGCACGACTGCCCGAACCCACGCCGATCGCCTCGCGAACTCCTCGGGTGAGACCCCCTCGATCGATTGCCGATGACGGACCTCTGGTCCAGGTCGAGACCCGGTCGACGACACAGTCCTCTTCGTCACCCGCGGCCTGAGCCGCTTCGCGATTACCGCGAGGCAGGGCGGGCGACCCGGTTCCGATCGGGTCGCCCGGGTTACACTGCGAACGAGGCTGAATCATGTCTGAACGATTCGTCATCCCGATCGCCGAGCACCGCTACGACGTCCTGCCTGCGCGCATTCCGGAGCAATGGCCTGCCCCGACAGGCCTGCTTCAGGACCGCCTCGCACGCAGGCTCCATGATGTACGCGTGTCGATTACCGACCGATGCAACTTTCGCTGTGGCTATTGCATGCCGCGATCGGTGTTCGACAAGGACTATGTCTTTCTGCCGCAGTCTTCGCTGCTGAGCTTTGAAGAAATCGTTCGACTGGTACGAGCCTTCATTGCCCATGGCACTGAAAAAATCCGCCTCACCGGAGGGGAGCCTCTCCTGCGCAAGGATGTCGAGCGCCTGATCGGCATGCTTGCCGCGCTGCGGACGCGCTCAGGCAACCCGCTCGACCTCACACTCACGACCAACGCTTCGCTGCTTGCCCGCAAGGCCCGAAGCCTTCGCGATGCGGGGCTATCACGCATCACGGTGAGTCTTGATGCTCTGGATGAAGCCACCTTTCGCTCGATGAACGATGCCGATTTTCCGGTGTCTGATGTCCTCGAGGGCATTGCTGCTGCGAAGACGGTGGGCTTTGCCGACATCAAGGTCAACATGGTCGTTCAGCGCGGTCGCAACGAGCACGACATCCTGCCCATGGCCCGGCATTTTCGTCATAGCGGACAGATCCTGCGCTTCATCGAATTCATGGATGTCGGCTCGTCCAATGGATGGCAGATGTCCCAGGTGCTGCCCAGTGCCGAGGTCCGAGATCGGATTCATGCCGAGTTTGCGCTTGAATCGATGCAGCCCAACTACCCAGGCGAGGTGGCCGAGCGCTGGCGTTACCTCGACGGCGCTGGAGAGATCGGCTTTATTTCTTCAGTCACACAACCGTTTTGCAGCGACTGTTCCAGGGCGCGGGTCTCGACCGAAGGCCGGCTCTACACCTGCCTGTTCGCGTCTCAAGGGCACGACCTGCGGGCGCTGCTGAGGGGAGGCGCCTCCGAACTCGAGCTTGCTGCGGCCATCGCTGGAATCTGGAGCGAGAGAGAGGACCGTTACTCGGTCCTGCGATCCAGTCAGACCGCAGGCTTGCGCAAGATCGAAATGAGTTATATCGGAGGGTGAACCATGTCCTTCGACGACATGGCCGACATCGCCCCCGGGCTCGTGATGTCCCGTTCGGGCAAACCCGCCACGCAGGTGGTTCATGCGCTCGATTCGCGAGGCCGCGAGCTTCAGGTCAGTCTGGCTGAAGAACGGGCACTGACCCTTTTTCTGGACAAGCGGGAACTGGTCACCCTGATGACGCTGGGCGACGATCCGGAACATCTCGTTCTGGGTTGGCTCCTCAATCAGGAGGTCATCGGTTCGCCAGGTGAACTCGCCGCGATCCAGGTCGACTGGAGCGTGGGCGCGGCTGCGGTCACCAGCCGCCTGCTGCACGACCACCAGCTGAGCGTCTGGGAGTCGAAGCAGGGTGCCGATCTGCAATCGAGAGCCGGGCAGAGAATCGTGACCACAGGCTGTGGTCAGGGCTCGCTCTACGCCGATCTGCTGCAGCGCCTTCCCCCACTCTCAACCCCCGGGCGCCTGCGGGAATCGCAGTTGCAGCAGATGCTCGCCCTGGTTCGAGATCAGCAGACCCTTTATCGCGAAGCCGGGGCCGTACATGGTTGCGCCCTTCTTCATTGCCCAACAGACCAGGCCCCGACGCTGCTCAGGTTCGTCGAAGACGTCGGACGCCACAATGCGGTCGATGCGATCGCAGGCTGGATGGCACTGCATCCTGATCGTACTGGCAACAAGGCTCAACTCGCCTTCTTCACCACAGGCCGACTGACCTCGGAGATGGTGCTCAAGTGTGCGCAGATGCAGATTGGTGTTCTGGTCTCAAGGTCCGGCGCGACCGCGCTGGGACATGCACTGGCAGGTCAAACCGGCATGCTGATGGTGGCCAGGGCGCAGGGGCAGCACTATCTGGTCATGCAGGGTGCGGAGCGTTTCAGCCAGGACGCCCCGCCCGAGTCACCCTCCAGGCAAGACATCACGGGCGTGCTGCTTGCAGGAGGGCTCTCCCGTCGCATGACACCTGAAAAGCCACGAGAGACATCGTCCCAGACCGCGCCCGACCGGGCTAGCGCTGGCAGGCCGCAGGCATCACCCGACAAAGGTCTGATGGACTTCCGGGGCGAGCCTCTCGCGGCCGCGGTGTTAAAAAGACTGATGCCCCAGGTCGGCACCGTGATCATCAATGCCAACCGTCATCTGGAAACCTGGGCCCGATTTGGCTACCCGGTCCTGACCGATCGCCGTGAGGGCTTTGCCGGGCCGCTGGCCGGACTCGAAACCGCCTTGCACCATGCAGCAACCCCCTGGGTGCTGACGGTCCCCTGTGATGGCCCTTGCCTGCCCGACGATCTGGTGTCTCGACTCGCAGCGGCTGCCGTGCGCGCTCAGGCCCTGGTCGCAAGCGCCCGCACAGCCACCCAGGCCCATCCGGTCTACATGCTGGTCCGTCGCGATGCCCTGAACAGCCTGACCGGCTTTCTTGATTCCGGGCGTCGTCGGATCGACGCCTGGACTGCGACCCTGCCCCATGTCGAGGTGGTCTTTCCAGACGAAGCCGCCTTCGCCAATCTCAACACCCCCGACGACTTTCTAAGCGCACCGCGTTCCGATTGAGTGCCGCTTTCGCTGAAGAGAAGACTGTGCCGAACGCTCAAGCTCCATTGCATTCACTGGCTCGCATCCTTGCCGAATTCAAGGGCTTTGATCCCCGGGCAGTGCCTGTGGAAACGGCGCGGGAGGCCATCGCGCGTTTTATTCAACCCATCGACTGCATCGAGCAGGTGTCATTGCGTTCCAGCTTCGGCCGTATCCTGGCTCGCGATCTGCTGTCTCCGATCGATGTACCGGCCCACGACAATTCCGCCATGGACGGCTGGGCGGTTCGACATGCCGATCTGTCCTCAACAGGCACAAGCCGCCTTCGAATCGCGGGTGAGGCCTTCGCGGGCAAACCCTTCGAAGGCAGGCCCGCCCCGGGAGAGGCCATCCGCATCATGACCGGGGCAGTCATGCCACAGGGATGCGACACGGTCGTGCCGCAGGAACTCACCCGAACCGAATCGGAGTCGGTGCTGGTGCCATCGGGTCAGGTCGCAGGTCAGCATCGACGTCTGCGAGGCGAAGATCTTGCGCAGGGGCGCCCTGCCCTGATGGCTGGACGACTGATCGCTGCTGCGGATCTTGGGCTCATTGCCTCGCTCGGGCTGGCCGAGGTACCGGTGTACAGACGACTTCGGGTGGCCTTCTTCTCGACTGGAGATGAATTGCGCTCGATCGGCGAGCCCCTCGATGCGGGATGCGTCTATGACAGCAATCGCTACACGCTCTGGGGGCTGCTCACCAGCCTGGGCATCGACCTGATCGACATGGGTGTGGTTCCCGACTCCCGGGAGGCTCTCGAGGCCGCCATGTGCAGTGCAAGTGCCCATGCGGACGCGGTCATCTCCTCTGGAGGTGTCTCGGTCGGAGAGGCCGACTTCACGCGCGAGGTGATGAATCAACTGGGCGAAGTGGCGTTCTGGACCATCGCCATGCGGCCTGGTCGTCCGATGGCCTTCGGTCGGGTGGGCTCCGCTGCCTATTTCGGTCTGCCAGGCAATCCTGTCGCGGTCATGATCACCTTTCTGTTCTTCGTGCGTGATGCCCTCATCCGGCTGTCAGGCGCAAGCCCCCGACCCACGCTGCCCCTGCAGGTCAGATGCGCAGAAGACCTGCGTAAACGCCCGGGTCGGACCGAATATCAACGGGCGGTGGTCAGCCAGGCCCCGGACGGCCAATGGGAAGCCCGGACCACCGGAAGCCAGGGCTCGGGCGTCCTGCGCTCGATGAGCGAGGCCAATGCGCTGATCGTGCTGGAGCATGACCGCGGGGATATCCGAAAAGGCGAACGCGTGTCGGCCTTGCCCTTCAGCGGACTGCTGACCTGAAAGACAGGCCTGCGTCCGCTCGACCCGCTTAGCGCTTGGGCTCAACCCGCTTAGCGCCTAGGCTCAACCCGCTTAACGCTTGGTCTTGAGGCTTCCAGGAAGCGACGCGTAATAGGCCGCGAGATTCTCGATATCGGCCTTGCTCAGCGCCTGCGCCTGCGCCGCCATGATGGCGTTCTTGCGGGCTCCCGACTTGTAGTCGCTCAGCGCATGGGCCAGATAATCGGCGTATTGGCCTGCCAGCTTGGGGTAGGACGGATCGATGGGGGTATTGCCGTCCTTGCCGTGACAGGCGGCGCACTGAGCCTGGGCTTTAGCTTCACCGGCTGCACGGTCGGCAGCAGCAACCCCACCCGAGAGCACCATCAATGCGGCTGCCAGAGCGCCTGCAATAGTCAAACGATTCTTCATGAGATGGCTCCGGATCACTTGCTGCCGTACAGGGCGGCCAGATCGGCCATGTCCTGGTCACTCAGGCTGCCTGCAATGCCCCTCATGGTGGGGTGATTGCGATCGCCCTTCTTGTAGGCCTGGAGTGCGGCTTCGATGTACTTGGCCGACTGCCCCGCAATCATGGGCACGCGATAGACGCTCGGAAATGACGCCCGGTAGCCTGGAATCTCGTGGCATCCGATGCATTGAGAGGCCTTCTTGAGCCCCTCTTC
>JBMSOD010000078.1:0-12025 GCA_049422085.1 Burkholderiaceae bacterium | reverse complement strand
CTTCGAAAACATCTTTCGACGCGAGGCGGTCAAGGCCGCAGTCATCGAGGGCGACAGTTTTCATCGCTTCGATCGCAAGGAAATGCGCCTGCGTCAGGCCGAAGCCGAGAAGGCCGGCAACAAGCACTTCAGCCATTTCGGTGTCGAGAACAACCTGTTTTCCGAGCTTGAAACGCTCTTTCGCAGCTATGGTGAAACGGGCACCGGCCGGCGGAGGCGCTATCTGCATGATCCGGTCGAGGCCGCGCCGTACAATCAGGAGCCCGGAACCTTCACCGCATGGGAAGACGTTCCGGCCGATACCGACCTGCTGTTCTACGAAGGCCTGCATGGCGCCGTGGTCACGCCCGAGGTGAACATCGCCCGGCATCCAGACCTTCTTATCGGCGTGGTGCCGGTCATCAACCTGGAGTGGATTCAGAAACTGTGGCGTGACAAGCATGTCCGGGGCTACTCGGCCGAAGCCGTCACCGACACCATCCTGCGACGCATGCCCGATTACGTGAATTACATCGTCCCGCAGTTCGCGCATACCCATGTCAACTTCCAGCGCGTTCCCGTGGTCGACACCTCCAACCCCTTCATCGCCCGTGACATTCCGTCGGCCGATGAGAGCATGGTGGTCATCCGCTTTGCCAATCCCAAGGGCATCGATTTCCCCTACCTGCTCAACATGATCAATGGCTCCTGGATGTCGCGTGCCAATACCGTGGTCGTACCCGGTGGCAAGATGGAGTTGGCCATGCAGCTGATCTTCACGCCCTTCATCTGGCGCATGATGGAGCGGCGCAAACGGGCCCTTGGGGCGCTCTGATTCAGGTCTTGATCAAGCGACAATACGCATCACACACACCCTCGCATTCAACACAGCCTCGCATCGCCCTCGCGCCAAGCCGCGCCGACCGCTCCGACCTCTCCATCTTCCAGACACTGCCCCCTCTGCCATGACCGTCTCCAGCCGCCCCGCCCCCGCGCCCGAACTTGCCCGTCGCATGGCCAACGCGATCCGCATGCTCTCGGTCGATGCCATCGAGCAGGCCAAGTCGGGCCATCCGGGTGCGCGCATGGGCATGGCCGAAATCGCCGAGGTGCTCTGGAACCGCCACCTGCGCCACAACCCGGCCGATCCGCACTGGCCCGACCGCGATCGCTTCGTGCTCTCCAACGGGCATGGCTCCATGCTCATCTATGCCCTGCTGCATCTCACCGGCTACGACCTGCCCATGAGCGAGATCCGGCGCTTTCGGCAGTTGCACTCCAAGACCCCGGGCCATCCCGAGGTGGGTATCACGGCCGGTGTCGAAACCACCACCGGCCCGCTGGGGCAGGGCATTGCCAATGCCGTGGGCATGGCCCTGGCCGAAAAGCTGCTGGCAGCCGAGTTCAATCAGACCGTTGATGGCCAGGCCTTCGACATCGTCAATCACCACACCTATGCCTTCCTGGGCGATGGCTGCCTCATGGAGGGCATCAGCCACGAGGTGTGCTCCCTCGCAGGCACGCTGCGCCTGTCCAAGCTCATCGCCTTTTACGACGACAACGGCATCTCCATCGACGGCCATGTCGAAGGCTGGTTCACCGACGACACGCCCGCCCGCTTTGCTGCCTATGGCTGGAATGTGATCGCGGGCATCGATGGCCATGACGCGGCAGCAGTGAGTGCGGCCGTGAGTGCTGCGCGCGAACAGGCGCAGCGGGCCGATGGCAAACCCACCCTGATCTGCTGTCGCACCGTGATCGGGCAGGGCTCGCCCAACAAGGCGGGCACCCATGATGTGCATGGCGCCGCACTGGGTGCCGCCGAAGTGACCGCCACCCGTGCCGCACTGGGCTGGGAGGCCGGTCCCTTTGAGGTGCCCGCCGATGTGGCCCAGGCCTGGGATGCGCGCCCCCAGGGTGCGCAGGCACAGGCCGCCTGGGCCGCCCGGTTCGAGGCCTATGCCGCCCGTTTTCCGGCGCAGGCCGCCGAATTCAAGCGACGTATGGCAGGCGAGTTACCCACCGACTGGAACTCGCGCCTGAACACCGCCCTGGAAGGCATTGCCGCAAAAACTGACGCGATCGCCACCCGCAAGGCCAGCCAGAATGCACTGGATGCCCTGGCGCCCCTGCTGCCCGAGTTCTTTGGCGGCAGCGCCGACCTGACCGGCTCCAACCTCACCAACTTCAAGGGCTGCATCACCGCCAGGCGCGACGTGCGCGGCAATCACCTGTCCTATGGCGTGCGCGAGTTCGGCATGGCCGCCATGATGAACGGCATGACCCTGCATGGCGGGCTGCTGCCCTATGGCGGCACCTTCCTCACCTTCAGCGACTACAGCCGCAATGCCATCCGCATGGCGGCGCTCATGAAGCAGCGCGTCGTGCATGTCTTCACCCATGATTCCATCGGACTGGGCGAAGACGGCCCCACCCATCAGTCGGTCGAGCAGATTCCCAGCCTGCGCATCATTCCCGGGCTCGATGTCTGGCGGCCAGCCGACGGCCTTGAAACTGCGGTGGCCTGGGCCTGCGCAGTCGAGCGACGCGATGGCCCTACGGCGCTGGCCCTGTCGCGCCAGAACCTGCCGCAGGTGGCCGGGCGCATGGACCTCGTCCCTCAGATCCGGCGCGGCGGCTATGTGCTGTCCGATGCCGCAGGCGCACGGGCGGTCATTCTGGCCACGGGCTCCGAATTGAGCCTTGCACTCGAGGCCCAGGCCGCGCTCGCCCAGCAGGGCATTGCGGTGCGCGTGGTGTCCATGCCCAGCACCACGGTCTTTGACCGTCAAGATGCCGCCTGGCAGGACGCCGTGCTGCCGCCTGCCTTGCCGGCGGTGGCCGTCGAGGCGGCTCACCCCGACTTCTGGCGCAAGTACGTGGGCCGGCAGGGCGCGGTGGTGGGCATCGCCACCTTCGGCGAATCAGCCCCGGCCAAAGACCTCTATGCCCATTTCGGCATCACCGCCCAGGCCGTGGTCGAGGCAGTCAAAGCCCGGGTCTGAGGCGAGCAAGGCCGCGCAGCGAAGCACGCCGCCGAGGCGCTTGAGGCGGAGGATCCCTGCGCGGGCCGCCTTAAAACAGGAGGCCTTCCGCCTCAGGGCAGAGGGCCATCGTCTTCCTGAGATGGTCCGGGTCGATGTCCGACCGAAGCGGGAACACCCGGTGCCTGATCGGGTGCGTCCTGCACACGGATGCTTCCAGGGCCGGGCTCAAGATAAAGCGTTGAAACCGGTCGCTCACCCGCGAACCAGGCCGGCTCACGCCCGGCCAGCCAGGCGGCGAGTGACACACTCTGTTGAATCACAAAGCTGCGTTCGCTCTCCGACAGCATCGTCAGATGCTCGCCGAGTCGGTTGATCAGGTCATGCGGATGGGCCGAGGCCGTTCCGAGCAGGGCCTCCACAGAACAGTCCAGCACCTCAGCCAGCTGATGCAGGCGCTTGAGCGAAGGGCTGATCACCCCGGTTTCCATGCGCGACACCGTCTCGGGCTCCACGCCGATCGCCTCACCCACCTGCTGCTGTGACAGCCCCCGGTTGCGTCGTTGTTGTGCGAGGGCTGCACCCACTCTTCGGGTGAAAGCCACCCAGTCAGTGGAAGCCATGAACTCCTTCCGTTTTCGGTATCGACGGTTCAGGGGAGAGCGTGACTGAAAGTATCGTTACTCCTGTTAACCAAACAACGACGTCAGGCGTAGTAAATGATTTCTGACATCATGTCGAGTGCGAGAAATTTCTATTCCTGAACCAGACGAGGGGCGGACGCTTCTTGCATCCCCCTGGATGTGCTTTCGCACCTGGCATCCGCGCCGCGGGCCGGTGCGCGCACTGCTCAAGGACGAGCGCAGCGCACAGATGGTCTGGCTGACCGGCGCTCGCGCCGCCCTCTGGGAAAGCATCGAATCGGGCATCACGCTCGCCCGCCTGCGTCGGCAGGCCAGGGCGCTGCATGCCGCCAACGATCTGAACGGCTTCGTCAGTCAGTTGCTCGAGAGTGGTGCCGCACACGACCCGGCAGACCGCAGGGGCGATCAACGCGATCCAGATGCGACCGCAAGCCTGCCAGGAGAGCCCACCCATGAACTGGAGGTCCGAACCTGGATGGCAGCTCAGGGCTATGCCTTCGAGGCCAGCTGGAACCGGTCGCAGGCCGACGCCTCGATGCGGGAGGCCATGGACCGACTCGACTTCCTGCGTGAATCCGGCGTGTTCCAGATCCGGTTCGCACACGATGCTTCATTGAGCCGGAATCCGCTGGACACCCACATTCGCGCGGCCGCGCGAGCGCAAGGATTTTGCTGCGTCACCGAAAGCGGTCAGTAGCGGTTTACATCGTCCCCGGCCGGGG
Source organism: Burkholderiaceae bacterium (assembly GCA_049422085.1). Lineage (GTDB taxonomy): Bacteria > Pseudomonadota > Gammaproteobacteria > Burkholderiales > Burkholderiaceae_E > UBA4615. The sequence continues at coordinate 7,696 of JBMSOD010000078.1, read as the reverse complement.
CCTGGTCGCTGCGTCTTTTGAAGACCGCGCGAAACGCCAGGGTGGCCACCAGGGATCCGATGGCAAAGACGCTGATATCGCGGACGGCCGAATAGCCGTCGCCAAAATACTGCAGCAGGGCCACCAGGGTCATGCCGATCGCGAAGCCCAGCAAAATGAAGGAAAGCGTCAGCACCTCGGCGATGGCCAGCACTGCCGCAAGAATGAGACTGATCTGCCAGGCCTGCATGGGCTGCCCTCACTCAATACCGTTCACAGCTTGCCCACCAGGCGACCCAGCGCACCGTTCAGGCCGGCCAGGACATCCGATGGCACCAGCACCAGCTTGGAATTGGGGCCTTTGCCCAGCTCCTGCACGGCATTGGCCTGCAGCTTGCGAATCTCGAACTCCACTGCGCTCTCGCCGCCCGCAGCAATCGCCCGTGCAACGGCCGACACGGCATAGGCCTCGGCATCGGCCCGCACCTTGACCGCCTCGGCCTGCTTCTGGGCGGCATAAAGCTGGGCATCGGCATCGAGCTCGGTGGCCTGCTTGCGCCCTTCAGCTTCGCGCACCACCGCACGCCGGTTGCGCTCGGCATTGAGCTGCAGCTGCATGGCCTGCCGGGTTTCGGCATCCACATCCACCTCGAGAATCTCGACTCGGGTCAGCACAATGCCCCACTCCTGCGAGACCGCAGAGAGGTCATTTTCAATCTGCTCGGACAACTGACGCCGATTGGACTGCACGCCGTCCAGGTCGGTCTGGCCGATCACGCTGCGTACCGTGCCATTGACCAGGGTCAGGATGGCGTCATCGACATTGTCGATGCGGTACATCGTCTTGGAGGCATCCGAAATCCGGTAGAGCACCGCAAGCGAGATGGCAATGGTGACGTTGTCGAGGGTGATCGCATTGATGGGCTTGGGCGGCAGCTGCCGCTCAAGAATCAGCACCTTGTGACGCACGGTCTCGAAGAAGGGAATCAACAGGTGCAGACCTGCTTCCATCTTGCGGTGATAGCGGCCGAGCCGCTCCACAAGCCAGTTTTCAGACTGCGGCACGATCTTGACGGCCGCCCGGATGGTGACGACCACCAGGATGGCCAGAACGACCAGAACAAGGGTTGAGAAATCAAAGCCGGGCATGTTGTGTCCTGTCAGTCGATGGTGGCGCCCGAAGCCTTCACGATCGCGGCCCACATCTTGAGTTCGTCCTGTAGCAGCCGGGCCAGCTCCGCGGGGGTGCTGCCCGCGACCTCGGCGCCCTGGCCACCCAGCCGCTCGGCAAAATCGGGCGGTGTGATCACGCGGTTGCCGAGCTCGGCAATCCGCTCCACGACCGCCCTGGGGGTGCCTGCCGGTGCAAAGAGGCCATACCAGGAGTTGGCATGCAGGCCGGGCAAGGACTCATGCAGCGTCGGCAGCTCCGGGGCCAGACGAGAGCGCTTCTCAGTGGCCACACCGAGCACCTTGAGCTGACCGCTCTTCACGAAGGGAATCACCCCTGGAAAGCTGCCGAAGGTGATCGGAACCTGTCCGGCCACCACATCGGTCGCAGCAGCAGCGGCACCGCGATACGGGATGTGCACCAGATGCAGCCCGGCCCGCTGGTTGAGCATCACGCCGAGCAGATGATTGAGCGTGCCGTTGCCTGCCGAGGCATAGTCGATGCGCCCGGGCCGGGGCTTGGCGTAGGCGATGAGTTCCTTGAGCGTGTTGGCAGGGAACTTCGGATGGGCCACCAGCAGATACGGTGCGGTGGCCACGGTCATGACCGGCTCGAAATCCTTGACCGGATCAAAGCCCGGATTGCGATACAGCGCGGGATTGATGGTCTGCGCGCTCTGCGCGGTGAGCATCAGGGTATGACCATCTTTGGGCGCGCGCGCAGCCGCTGCGGTGCCCACATTGCCGCCCGCGCCAGCCCGGTTCTCCACCACCACCGGCTGGCCCACGGCGGCTGACAGGCGCTGGGCGAAGGCACGCGCCACCGTGTCGTTGGCCCCGCCGGCTGCCTGAGGAACGATGAGGGTGACAGGCTTGGTGGGCCAGGTCTCCTGGGCGCCCGAAGGCGCGGCCAGGCTCAGCAGGGGCAGCGCAGGAGCGGCGCGAAGAAGCGAGCGGCGTTGGGCAATGGTCATGGTCTGTCGGGTCAATGAAGTCGGTTGGAACGTCAGATGGGTGGGGTCGACGGGAATCGGTGGCGTCGATGGAATCGATCGTTCAGGCGGTGACCCCGAGTCGCCGCACGGCGCGGCCGAGCCGGGCCACAGCTTCACGGATCTGCTCGGGCGTGGGCGTTGAAAAGGACAGCCGCAGCGCGGCGGGGTCAGGGCGGTCTGCGAAGTAAATGTCACCCGGCACGAAGGTGACTTTTTCTTCGATGGCCAGCGGCAGCAGATCGCGCGCGCTGGCCGGTCGGCGCAGCCGCCCCCAGGCAAACATGCCGCCCTGCGGAAACTGCATGTCGAGCTCGCCGGCCAGATGTTCGTCCAGCGCCTCGCGCAGCGCGGTGGCCCGCGCCCGATAGGCCTCGATGATGACCGGCATGCGAGCGCTCAGCCGCCCCGCCTGCAGGTACTTTTGCACCGTGACCTGGGTAAAGCCCGGATTGGAGATGTCATCGAGCTGACGGGCCATCATGCAGGCACGGCGCAGCGCGGGCTCGGCAATCAGCCAGGCCACCCGCAGGCCCGGTGCGATCACCTTGGAGAAGCTCCCCAGGTGGACGACCCAGGCACGAGAGCCGGGGACCTCGTCGGTCAGCGCCAGCAGATGGGGCTCGGGCTCACCGGAAAATCGCAAGCGGCCGTAGGGATCGTCTTCGGCGATCACGATGCGATGCTCGACCGCAAGCTGCAGCAGCCGGATGCGCCGCGCACGGGTCATGGTGGCGCCGCTCGGATTGGCAAAGGTGGGCACCACGTAAAGCAGACGCGGTCGTGGCAGCGAGGGATCTCGCAGCAGGGCCTCGAGCTCATCGACCTGCAGGCCTTCGGCATCCACCCCCACCGTGAGCGTGCGTGCACCGGCCACCTGAAGCACCCGGATCGGGCCGGTGTAGGTGGGTCTCTCGAGCATGGCGCAGTCGCCCGGCTGCATGAGGGTGCGGACCAGCAGATCAAAGCCCTGGGCCGAGCCGGAGGTGACCAGCACCTCATCGGGATGCACCCGGGTTCCGGCCTCGGCCATCCAGCCGCAGATGGCCTCGCGCAGGGCGGCCTGGCCCTCGCTCGGGCCATATTGCAGGCTGGCCACGGTGGCATCGCGCAGGGCAGCCTGAGAAGCTTCCATGAGGCCTTCGCGATCGAAAAGATCCGGTCCCGGATAGCCTCCCGCGAGCGCCAGCATGCCAGGCTGCGACATCATGCGACCGAGTTCGCGCACGATGGACTCGCCAATGTTGCGATAAGCCGGGCGGATGTAATCGGCCGGGGGCGGTGCCGATGCAGTGACCGGTCCGGCAGCCAAGGACGAGGCAGATAACGAAGCTGGCGCGTTCATCCGGCAATGCTCGCACAATCCCGGGGCACCACGGGCAATCCCCGGCAGGGTCTGCCGGGTGTCAGACTCGGCGTGCCCGCTCTCGAGCGAGCAGATCCAGGCCTGCCCCAAGCAGCAGTGCAATGCCGCACCAGGCCATGACATCGGGCACATCCCCCCAGATCGCCCAGCCCAGCACCAGCGCGAAGAGCAGCCCGCTGTAGCGAAAAGGCGCAATCGCCGAGAGATCCCCTGAGCGGGTACTGGCCACGATCAGGTGGTAGGCCGAGGCCAGGAAGACCGAGGTCAGCGCAAGCCAGGCCAGCGACGCGGGCGGCGGATCGACCCAGCCCTGCAACAGGGTGACGACCCCCGCAATCACTGTGACTGTGATCGAAGTGGCAAAGGTGATGGCCAGCGAAGGCGTGGTTCCAGGAATACGCCGGGTGGCCAGATCACGCAGGGCATGCATGAAGGTGGCCCCCAGACAGAGCAGGGCATAGGCGTTGAAGCCGTCAGCTCTGGGCTGGACGATGAGGAGCACGCCCGCAAATCCAATACCGATCGCAATCCAGCGACGCGCATCCACGCGCTCTCCCAGCAGGGGCACGGCCAGGGCTGCAATGAAAAGCGGTGCGGCCATGTTGATCGCCGTGGCATTGGCGATTGGCAGATGAAAGAGCGAGATGAGATAGCCAAAGGTGGCCAGGGTATCGACCAGGGCCCGCCCGGCCACCCAGGGATGACGCAGCTCACGAGGGCGGATGGGCACGGAGGTGGCCCGCGCCACGGCCAGCACCAGCAGGCTGGCCATCATGCCGCGGATGAAGATCAGCTGTGCGGCAGGCAGGGTTTCACTGACCTGCTTGATGATGGCGTCATTGGTGATGAAGCAGGCCATGGCCGCGACCATGAGCCAGATGCCGCGGGTGTTGCGATCGCGTTGCACCCGGTCAGCCCGGAGCGCGCATGGCAACCGCAATACGCTCCAGCAGCATCTCGGTGGAGCCATCGGTGAAATTGGCCACACGCGCACCCACCGCATGTCGACCGAAGGGATGCTCCTCGCGCAGACCCTCGGCACCCATGGCCTGGGCCAGAACGGCAATCTGGCGATCCGCCATGCGGGTGCTGAGCAGCTTGGCCTGTGCGGCAATCAGCTGCGCATCCTGCCCCGCATCGATGCGCGCCGCGGCAGCGGCCACCATCATGCGGCAGGCGGCGAGTTCGCTCGCCGCCTCGGCCAGCCGCCAGCGCCAGCCCTGGTGTCCAGACAGTGCGCTGCCAAACGCAGTGCGCTTCTCGCCATACCCGGTGGCCACCCGCAGGGCCTCGCCCACCATGCCGCAGCACATGGCCGCCACATAGGTGCGTGCGCCGTTGATCGAGGCCATCGCCGCCTTGAAGGCCTTGCCTGCAGGCTGCAGCATTTCGTCGCTGGTGGCCAGATAGCCTTCGAGACTGAAGCCACCCGCACCGATGGCATGCTGACCCGCCAGGGCATAGCCCGGCTCGCGATGGGCGCCCGCGCGATGCAGATCCACAAAGAAGCCCGCCACCCCACGGGCGGCCGAGCCCGGTTCGGTCTGCGCGTACATCACCACGATGTCCGCTTCACTGGCATTGGTGATCCAGGCCTTGCGGCCATCCAGTTGCCAGCCACCCGACACCGGTCGGGCCTGGGTGTTGATGGCACTGAAGTCCGAACCGGCATGCGGCTCGGTGAGTGCGGTGCAGCCGATGATCTCGCCCGCCATCAGGGCCGGCACATAGCGCTCGCGAATGCGTGCGGGCGCCTCGCGCGCAAGCTTGTTGGCCACGTTCTGGGTATTGATGAGCGAAAAGGCAAAGGCATAGTCGACCGCAGCCATGGCCTCGGCGATACGGCACTTGACCGAATAGGGATGACCCAGGCCGCCATGCTCGCGCGGCACCTCAATGGCGCACAGGCCGAGCCGGGCCGCCTCACGGATGAGCTCCCGACCGATGCGACGCTCGCGCTCCAGCCGGCTGACCTGAGGTGCCACCATCTCGCGCGCAAAGGCGGTCGCGCGCGCAATGAGCACCTCGGGATCATGAAGGGCGGCATCGAGTGTCCATGCGGCCATGGCGGGTCTCCTTGTGTCTTTTGGGTCGATTGGTTTTCGAGGCTGGTTATGCTTCTCGACTTGATGGTAAGTCATCACCCTGAAACCATCACCGCACACACCGCATTGCACACCGCGAGAATCGACATGAACAAAAGCTATCCGCGTGACCTGGTCGGCTACGGCCGCAATCCGCCCCAGGCCCGCTGGCCCGGTAACGCCCGTATCGCAGTCCAGTTCGTGCTGAACTATGAAGAGGGCGGCGAGAACAACGTGCTGCACGGGGATGCAGGCTCCGAACAGTTCCTCTCCGAAATCATTGGCGCGGCCGCCTATCCAGACCGGCATCTGTCCATGGAGTCGATCTACGAGTACGGTTCGCGGGTCGGGGTTTGGCGCATCCTGCGCGAATTTGAACGCAGGGGATGGCCGCTCACGGTGTTTGGCGTGTCCATGGCCCTGCAGCGCCATCCGGAAGTCACCCAGGCCTTTGTCGAACTCGGCCACGAAATCGCCTGCCATGGCTGGCGATGGATTCATTACCAGCAGATGGATGAGGCCACCGAGCGTGAGCATCTGCGCCTGGGTCTGCAGATCATCGAATCACTCACCGGCCAGCGCCCCCAGGGCTGGTACACCGGCCGGGACAGCCCCAATACCCGGCGCCTGGTGGTCGATGAGGGCAACCTGCTCTACGACTCGGACTACTACGGCGACGAGCTTCCGTTCTGGACCCGAGTGCAGCGTACCGATGGCCGCGAGGTTGATCATCTGGTGGTGCCCTACACGCTGGACGCCAATGACATGCGCTTTGCCACGCCCCAGGGCTTCAATACCGGTGAGCAGTTCCTGCAGTACCTGACCGACAGCTTCGACGTGCTCTATGCCGAGGGGGCCGACACGCCCCGCATGATGTCCATCGGAATGCATTGTCGGCTGCTCGGGCGGCCCGGGCGGTTCAGGGCCCTGCAGCGCTTCATGGACCATATTGCGCGCCACGACCGGGTCTGGGTCTGCCGGCGGATTGACATCGCGCGGCACTGGATCGAACACCATCCTGCGGCCGAGCGCCAAGCCCGTTAATTCTGCAAGGATCCTGAAACTGCCCTGTCTGCGATCTGCCTTCAGACTGAATGCACCAGCAAGGCGCTTTTTGAAACTCCATGGTTTGATTTGCCCGAATCGCGGTAGGGCTTTTGCGTTACCGTGGTGCAAGCGCTGCCTATGATGGTCTCGCGGCTCCCCTGTCAGGGAATGGCACAGCATTTGCACGTTGGAGTCGCCCCTCGATCCGGCAGTGGTGTTTCGCGGCCGCTTCCTGGCACTCAGGCGTTTATTTTTTCCTCCTGGAGACCGTCTTGACCTCATCCTTCACTCCCCTCAAAGGCACTGCAGCCGCGCTGTTGTCGGCTGCTGTCCTGGGTTCCTCGCTGCTGGCCTCGCCCGCAGCCGCCCAGGAAAAGGTGCTGCGCATCGCCATGACCGCCGCCGACATCCCGCGTACGCTTGGTCAGCCCGACCAGGGCTTCGAGGGCAACCGGTTTACCGGCATTCCGATGTACGACGCGCTCACCCACTGGGACCTGTCCAAGGCCGATGCGCCGTCAGTGCTGATTCCCGGCCTCGCCACCTCCTGGGCAGTCGATGCCAAGGACAAGACCAAGTGGGTCTTCAAGCTGCGTCCGAACGTCAAGTTCCACGACGGCTCACCCTTCAACGCCGATGCCGTGGTCTGGAATGTGCGCAAGGTGCTCGACAAGGAGGCCGTGCACTTCGATGCCAGCCAGGTCGGCGTGACCGTCTCGCGCATGCCCACCCTGCGCTCGGCCCGCAAGATCGACGATCTGACCGTTGAACTGACTACCAGCGAACCCGATTCCTTCCTGCCGCTCAACCTGACCAATCTGTTCATGGCCTCGCCGGCCCACTGGCAGAAGAAGTTTGATGCCGCTGCGGGTGCGACCCCCGCCGACAAGGCGAAGAACGCCTGGACCGCCTTTGCTGCCGATTTCTCGGGAACGGGTCCGTTCAAGGCCTCGCGTTTCGTGGCACGCGAGCGGCTTGAGGTGGTGGCCAACAAGGCCTACTGGGATCCCAAGCGCACCCCCAAGATCGATCGCGTCGTGATGGTGCCGATGCCTGAG
>JBMSOD010000077.1:0-12491 GCA_049422085.1 Burkholderiaceae bacterium | reverse complement strand
CTGAACCGGGTCAAGTCCTCCTTCAAGGCCGGAACGAAGGCACGAAACTCCTCCACGACCTGCGCTTCAGTCCAGTGTCTTCCACCGAAATAGAAGACCTCGTCTCCGGGCAGTTTGCTCGAGGCATAGCTTTCAAGCGTGAGGCCGTAGGCGTTGGCCAGACCCCGGACGGTGGTGTGCGTGGTGTCGATCAGTTCGGCGCCGCGCTCGGCCACCTGGCCTGGAAAAACACCCCGCAGACTCCAGACCCTGCCGCCCACGCGTGAGCCAGCTTCGAACACCGTTGGTCGCGCCCCCTTGCCGGCGAGCAGCCTGGCTGCATACAAGCCAGCGAAACCCGCTCCGACCACCGCCACATCGGCGTCACCTGCACCGGGAGCCGCACGCGCCGGCATTGCGGCAATGAGCGCGCCAGATCCCAGGGTTTGCAGGGCTCTGCGCCGGGCGACAGCGTCGCGCTCAATCTCCAGCGCCTCGCGCGCCGACTGGCCATTGACCTGACATCTGGACGCTAAACGGATCCAGCGAGCCAGTCGAAAAATTCCATCGGAACGGAACATGGATAGCCCTCGTATCAAAACGACTGATCGGCTCAGTCCTTTTCAAAAGCGTTTCTCAATCAGGCGTTCTTCAGCCATTCTCTGCGATCATCAGCAAGCCTACATCGACCCGATCTCCAGCGTCATCATCGACCCCTTTATGAAATTCATCGACATTCCCACCAACGGCATCCATCTTCGCGCCGCCATTGCAGGCTCAGGCCCGCTGGTGCTGATGGTTCATGGATTCCCGGAGAGCTGGTACAGCTGGCGCCATCAGATCGGACCAATCGCACAGGCCGGTTTCACCGCCTGCGCGATTGACGTGCGAGGCTACGGCGGGTCCGACAAACCGCAGGCTGTCGAGGCCTACAGTCTGGCCAACATCACCGCAGATGTCGCCGGAGTCATCGAGGCGATATCTCCGGATGGGCAGGCCGTGGTGATCGGCCATGACTGGGGCGCACCGATCGTCTGGAACACCGCCCTCACCCGGCCCGATCGCGTGCGTGCCGTGGCGGGGCTGTCTGTGCCCTGGACCGGCATTCCGCAGGTCTGCTTTCTGGATGCGGTGAAGGCGGCCTATACCGCCAAGGGGCGCTTTTTTTACCAGGTGTATTTCCAGGACGAGGGCGTTGCCGAGGCCGAGCTGGAAGCGGACGTGCGCACCTCCTTGCGCAAGTTCTATTACGCCATCAGTGGCGATGCGCCCGAGGGCAGCTGGCCGCTCAAACCGCATGGGGCCGCGCTACTCGAAGGACTCACTGATCCGCAGCCCTTCCCCGCATGGTTGAGCGCCGAAGACGAAGCCTATTTCGTGGCCGAGTTCCAGCGCTCTGGATTCAGAGGACCTCTTAACCGCTATCGCAATCATCAGCGCGACTTTGAATGGCAGCAGCAGTTCAAGGACAAGCGCATTGAACAACCCGCGCTCTTCATTGGAGGCGAGCGCGACCTGGTGCTGCGCATGATTCCGGGCATGGACATGGTCGAACGCATGAAGCCTCATCTGCCGGCGCTCCAGGGTGCCCATCTGCTTCCGGGTATTGGTCACTGGACGCAGCAGGAGGCTCCAGAGGCAGTCAACCGGATCCTGCTCGAGTGGCTGAAGGGACTCTGAGCTCATCACGGCATGCCGAGCATGCCGTCTAGAGGCGCCTTCAGTCGACGGTACGTTCGAAGAGCATGATCCCCGTTTCGGCACCCGAACCGTAGGACACCGCAAGACGGCCGGCGCTGAACCAGAAACTGGTCATGCGGGGAAGGATCCCCAGAAACCGCTGTTCTGCGCTCATTTGGGAAGCCTCGCACATCATGCGGGTGGAGCGCGGTGATCCGACCTTGATGTCTGCCGGGGTGTCTCCTGCGCTGACCGGTGCACCATAGGCATTGCAGGCTGCCCGTCCCTGAAACTGCCCATCGGCGTACTTCAGAGTCAGGCCCTCGGGCGCCGGGTCGTTGTCCTTCCATGACACGACGCGCCATTGCGGGCCTGCAAGGGCATCAAGCGAAAGCCGGGTGGCGGGGCCCACCTGGATCGGGTCGCCCAGCTTGCCCTTCACCGCCGGAAACTTCAGGCTGACGACTTCGGTGGGGCAGCAGGCACCGTCATTTCTTCCTGCGCGGACCATGTCCAGTACGACATGCCCGGACTCGACCCGCAAGTCACGGACCTGAATCCGGTCTCCAACAGGGCGGGTGTCGATGTTGCGCAGACCGCCTGCGACCTGGGTCACCACGGCAAGGTGATGAAACACCCCAGTGCCCCCGTAATTGCTGGCCAGCATGACAACTGCGTCGTCAGTCCCATCGCCATTAAGATCGCCGCGCGCGACCAGGTTACCCAAAAAGACCACCCTGGGAACGGACGCGCTTGAGGGATCCGGTGGTTTGCCTTGCCAGGCACCCGCCTGCAGGCGGACTGACCCGGTCAGATCGGTGATGCCACTGTAGCTCGTGTTCTTGAGGGCCGAAAGCGTCAGACGCTCAGGCTGGACGGCAGACGCAGCCGGCGCGACCGCCAGAAGCGCAAGTGCGGTTGCCAGAACCGCTGCATGGATTGATGTCATGAGGATCAGGTGCTGAGTTTTGCAATGGCGGGCATCGAGTGTGCTCCGCCCAGGGTCAAGGGACCGAATCTTCTGATGCGGCTCATCATATTCTGGTTTGCCGCCCCTCCCAATAAGCTTCACGCAAGACCCGCTTGTACAGCTTGCCCGTCTCGGTCCGGCGCAGGTGCTCGACAAAATCAAATGACCGCGGCTGCTTGTAACCGGCCAGGCTCAGGCGGCAATGCTTGACAAGCGCCTCAAGCAGCACCGCGCTCTGCGCATGGCCGGGCGAAAGTTGAACCACCGCCTTGACCTCCTCTCCGAACTCGGCGTTCGGCACGCCGATCACGGCCACGTCGTGTACGGCCGGATGCGCTGCGAGCACCGCCTCGATTTCGGCGGGATAAATATTCACACCGCCCGAGATGATCATGTCGATCTTGCGGTCGGTCAGGTAGAGATAGCCATCGGAATCCAGGCGACCCACATCGCCTGTCGTAAACCAGCCCCCTGACCGATGGGCAGATTCGGTCTTATCGGCATCGTTGTGATACCGCAGCGACACCCCTCGACGGTTGCGCATATAAATCGTGCCGGACTCGCCAGCGGCCACCGGTTGGCCAAGGTCGTCCAGGATGCTGACATCGCATTGGAACGTGGCCCGGCCCACCGAGCCAGGCCGTTCCAGCCACTCCCTGGACGAAATGCCCGTGACCACCGAGCCCTCGGTGGAGCCGTAGTACTCATGAATGCAGGGCCCCCACCAATCGATCATTGCCCGCTTGACTTCAGGCGGACATGGGGCCGCGCCATGCCAGACCCGAACCAGAGACTCGCCACGAAAGCCCTCACGATCGGCTTCGGGCAGTCGCAACAGACGAATGAACTGCGTCGGTACCAGATGCACATGCGTGACCCGATGCTGGTCGATCAGCCTGAGGGTCTGCGCTGCATCAAAACGACGTGTGATCAGTGCACTGATGCCGGCCATGACCGGCTGAAAGCCATAGGCCCATTGAGCAGAGTGGTAGTAAGGGCCAGCAAGCAGGGTGAGCCCATCCATGGGCAACTGCAATGACTGGGTCAGTCCCAGTGCCATGGGTTGCAGTGTTTCAACCGGGGCAGGTCCGCCGCCCGCACGAACCACACCCTTCGGACGTCCGGTGGTGCCCGAGGTGTAGAACATCGGGCCGCCTGCCTTTTGATCGGGCGGCTCGGTCTCATCGGACACGCTGGCCAACCAGTCGTCGACCGCGATCCAGGATGAGGGGTGTTGTGTGCCTGCCGGGGCGATCAGCCGAAGCTTGGCTCCGGCGGCCGGAACCCGTCGCAACGCTTCCTGCGCGATCGGGGCGAATTGTTGATCCGTGAATACGCCTTGCGCTTCGCAGTCCTGCAGCACATAGGCGAGTTCGTCGACCGTGAAATGCCAGTTGACAGGTACATAGCTCAGACCGGCATGTCCCGCGGCAATCATGATCTCGAATACCTCACGAGAATTGCCCGCAAACAGTGCGATCCGGTCGCCCGGCAAGAGGCCGGCAGCCCGAAAAGCCTGGATCATGCGGTTGACACGACGGTCCAGTGCAGCCCAGGCGATGCTGCCCTTCTCGTCGATCAGGGCGGGTTCATTGGGCCGTGCCTGTGCATGCGCTGCAAGCATGTAGGCCATGAATCAATGCCCCCGGACCGCAAAGGACTGCGGCAGCCGTTGCGCGAGCCATCTGACAAGCGCGGCATTGACCTCGACCGGACGTTCCTGGGCCATCCAGTGACCGCTCGCCACGATGGCCTCGGTGAGATCCGAGCAATGAGCGCGCATAGGCTCGGCCAGTCGGGACTGCAGCGTCTCGCAGACCACGTCGTACTCGGCGTGCAGGAAGAGCACGGGCATCTGAAGCTGCCAGTGCTCCCGGGCACGAAGCGCATAGGCCTCGTTGGCGGGCCCGTTCATGTACCAGCTGTCGGGACCTGCAAAACCGTTTCGCTCAAGAGCCGCGACATAGGCATGTTCCTCCTGCTCACTCAGCACGGAGGCATCACGGGGCAATGCAGGTGCACCCTGACCCGGTCCGAACCATCCTCCCTGAGCGCGTACGAAGGCGGTGCGGGCAGGCTTGCTCACTGCATCAGGGGTTCCGGCACGAAACAGCGCCCTCACCGTATTGCGTACATTGCGCTCGAAGGCCTGCGTGGCCTCATGAAAATGTTCGCGATAGAAAAGCTGATAGTCCCACTGCGCAGCAGGCAGTGTGTCCGGCGGATAGAGCGACCGGTTGCTGAGCGGAATGATGGTCTCGGGCGAGAAGCCCTGCGGCAGGTACGGTACGCAAAGATTGGCCACACCCAGGCATCGGTCTGCATGATGCTGGGCCAGCGCCCAGACAACAGGCGCACCCCAGTCATGTCCCACCCAGACCGCACCCGGTGCACCCACGGCATCCAGCAGCGCAATGAGGTCGGCCACACTGTGTTCGACCGCATAGTCCTCAGTCCTGGAATGGACTGTGGAGCGCCCGTAACCCCTCATATCCGGCGCAATCGCACGAAAACCCAATGCAGCCATCGCGGGCATCTGATGTCGCCAGGACAGCGCCAGCTCGGGCCAGCCGTGCACAAAAATGATCGGGGTACCGTCTTCAGGCCCGCAGCTCAGATAAGCCATGGTGTGCCCGGGACGGCGCAGCGTGTGCTCTTGAATTGCAAAGTTCATGCAGGCGTCCTCGTCAGGCAGGCGTACGACCCAGCACCACATCTTCGTAGACATGCAATGAAGGCAAGCCCCCGGTGTGCATGAACAGCACTCTCTCACCTGACTTGAAACGGCCCATCCGGGCGAGCCCGATCAGACCCGCCATGATCTTGCCGGTATAGACCGGATCGAGCAGCACCGCCTCGGTTCGCGCGACGGCCTGCACAGCCTCGACCATGGCCGCATTGGGCACGGAGTATTTGGGCTGCCAATAGCCGCCCACGCACTGCACCGCCTCCTGGGGCACCGTGATCGGCAAGCCGAGCAGATCAATCACGGCCTGCGCCTCCTTGAGTACGAGCGGCGCCTGATCTGCCGGGTCACGGCTCACACCGACGCCGATGAGGGGGATACGGATGCTGTTGCCAAGAAAGCCCGCCACCATGCCGCCATGCGTGCCCGAGCTCCCTGACCCCACCACCACCGCGTCGAACTGCAGCCCCTGATCGAACCACTGCTGCTGCATTTCCTGCACGCAGGCCACATAACCCAGCCCGCCGATGGCGTTGGATCCGCCTCCGGGAATGATGTAAGGCACGCCGCCCGCAGCACTCACCTCGTCGGCTACCGCCTGCATCGCAGGCCCCATCGCTGTCCCGGCAGGAACGACCTTGAGCGACTCGACCCCCATCAGCTGGAACATGAAGTTGTTGCCGCCTGCGGTCGGGCTGTAGCTGCCGGGCACGCGCTCCTCGATCACAAACCGGCATTTGAGACCCTCCCGTACGGCCGCAGCCAGCGTGATGCGGCAGTGGTTGGACTGAGGGGCACCACAGGTGATCAGGGTATCGGCACCCTGGGCCAATGCATCGGCCACCAGAAACTCAAGCTTGCGTGTCTTGTTGCCCCCCGGAAAGAGCCCAAGCATGTCATCCCGCTTGATCCAGACCTCGGGCCCTTGGCCGGTTGAGCAGGTCGATGCCAGCCACTTGGAGAAATGCGGCATCGGCTCGATGGGTGTTGCGAAGGGGGTGTAGACGCGACGCGGGAAGCGGGAAAGGTCCATGGTGCAGGTGTTTCCAGAAATGTCAGCGGGTGAGGGACGTGCAACGGGTCGTGAAAGGGACAGAGGAAGAACAACGACAAGGGCGGTCAGTGCCTCTCTGCAGGGGTGTTGGCAATGAACTCGGCGATGCGTTGCGCGATCTCGGGCCCGGCATCCTCCTGCAGAAAATGTCCGGCATTGTGAATCATGGCATGAGCCTGACCCTGCGCTCCCGGAACGCTTTGCTGCCAGATCAGGTCGCCGCCCCGCGTGATCGGATCGCGATCGCCGAACAATGTGATGAAGGGCTTGCGCCATTGACGAAACACCGTCCAGGCGCGTTCGTTGGCCTCCCGCTCGGGATCGTCAGCCCGAACCGGCACGAATCCCGGGAATAGCCGTGCAGCGAGCCGTCCCTGACCCGCAGGAAACGGGGCGTCATATGCAGCCCGCTCCTCGAGCGAGAGGCCTCGATAGCATCCTGCCTTCACAATGCGTCCGATCGGAAACCATGGACTCAAACGGGCAAAGGCACTCCAGACATGAAATGCCGGGGGCACGCGGGTGAGCCCGGTGGGCAGACCGCCGTTGCCCAGGGCAATTCGATCGAAGCATTCAGGCAACTCGGCAGCCATCCGCAAGCCGATCAGCGAACCCCAGTCCTGGCAGAACAGGGTGATGCCCCGGAGATCGTTGATGAGCAACCAGGCTTTCATCCAGGCCACATGATGTCGATAGGACAGATCCTGCGCACGGGTGGGTTTGTCCGAACGACCAAAACCGGCCAGATCGGGTGCAATCACCCGACATCCTGCAGCAACCAGCACCGGGATCATCTTGCGATAGAGGTACGACCAGGTCGGCTCGCCATGCATGAGCAGAACCACCGGCCCTTCACGGGGGCCTTCATCGACATGCGCCAGTCGAAGTCCAGCGAGCTCCGTGTAGTGGGCGTCCCATGGGAAATCAGGCAGGTGCTCGAAACACGCCGAAGGTGTCCGGAACACCGACCCCACCTGGGGCAAGGCGGCCAGTGCGGCCTGGGCTTGTGGGCTCATTCAAATGTCCATCAGAAAAGGCGGCGATGACTGATGTCGGGCACCGCAGCAGGCATGGTGATGAGATCGCCATCCCGACCCACCCGGATGGGTCCCGGATACACCTGATCGGCCCCGTTCAGAAACAGGGACTCCATGCCGGGCAAAGGCAGGGGCGGCGCGATATGGGTGAGCAGCAGATAGCGCACACCAGCCTCGCGCGCTGTTTCGGCCGCATCGGTGGTCGACGCATGGTAGTCGGTGATATCCGCCATCAATTGCTTCAGCGTGGTTCGGCCCAGTGACTCGGCGGCCCGCTCGATCAATCGGACCAGATGCGGCGCCATCGCGTCGTGGACCAGTAGATCGACGCCCTGTGCGGCCTCACGCACCGCGTCCGATCGCACGGTGTCGCCACTGATGACAGCCGTACGCCCCTTGTACTGGATCCGATAGCCGACCGCAGGTCGCACCGGTGCGTGATCGACTGCAAACGCTTCGACCAGAAGGTCCTCAGTTCGCATCACCGGAACACGGCCCGCCTGCGGAAGCTCGAAGGTCTGCGCCCGAGCTCCGAAACCACTCGACGGAAGTGTCGACTCACCGTGATGATCCACTCGGTGGCGTTGATCCATGGCATAGGCCTGCATGAACCCGGCAAGCACCCGATCCACGCCATTGGGGCCATACACAACCGGCGGCTCGGAATGGCCGCCCGAGACCCATCGCTGCATCAGCAGCTCACCCAGACCATCGATATGGTCCGAGTGAAAATGCGTGAGGAAAACGGCATCCACCCGTGCGACGAAAAAACCCATGCGGCTCAGGTTGCGGGCGGAACCGCTGCCAGCATCGAACACAAGGGTCTTCGAACCCGCCACGACCACCGTGCAAGGGCCCATCCGGCGCGGGTCGGGCATCGGCGAACCCGCACCACACAGACCGACATGCAGGCCGTCAGGAAGCTGGGCCGACCGATCCGCGGCAACACGGTCTTTGGCCACCGATTCGACAAGGCGCAACAGGATCGCATCGCGGCCCAGCAGCACCATGAAGGCGAGCAGCACCACGGCAGCCATTGCCACCAGGATTCCACGGCGGCGATTGATCCAGAGTCTCCCTGCTGGTTTCACGGCATCTCGGCTTGCTACCATCGACAGCCCCGGATGCTCCCATAGATCGCCGTCTCATGAAATCCTCGACCTGGATTCGCCGAAGCCTGATCGCCCTTTTTGTGCTGGCGGTCCTTGGAGGCCTTCTATGGTCGCAGAGGGTCTACCTGATGCAGCACTCGGTTGGGTGGATCACTGACTGGCGCAATCCACGCGCTCCCAATCGACCGGTTCCCTGGCAAGAGGCCAACCCAACCGAGGGGCAGCCCCTAGCGCCCGATGCAGGCTCTCAGGCGGCGTCCCGGTCACAGGTACCGCCCAACATCATCCTCATCGTGGCCGACGATCTGGGCATCAATGATGTGAGCATGCACCGCAACGGGCCCCAGTCGGGGCTGATCCAGACGCCGGGCATCGACCGTCTCGCGGCAGAGGGGGTGCGCTTCGATCGGGGCTATGCAGCGGCGGCGGTGTGTACGGTCTCCAGGGCAGCGATCCTGACGGGACGCTATCCCTGGCGCTTCGGCGTGGAGTTCACTCCCACGCCGGGTGCGCTCGGACGCATTGCCGACCATCTCTATCCGCCCTCGTCGAGGGCCCATCCGGTGGTCATCGATCGGGACAAGGCCCGGGCAGCCAGGCCCTTCAACGAACTCGGGATGCCCGGTAGCGAAATCACCCTGGCCGAAGTGCTCAGGGAACGTGGTTATCACACGGTGCACATCGGCAAATGGCACCTTGGCAATACACCCGAAATGCGTCCCAACGCGCAGGGTTTCCATGAAACGCTGTTCATGGAGAGCGGCCTGTATCTCCCCCACGACGATCCGCGGGCGGTCAATCTCCGTGCAGAGCACGACCCGGTCGACCGATTCCTCTGGCCCAACATGCGCTACGCAGTGAGTTACAACGGATCAGGCTGGTTCGAGCCGGTTGGCTATCTCACCGACTACTTCACTGACGAGGCCTTGCGGGTCATCGCGGCCAATCGCGGACGCCCCTTCTTCCTCTATCTGGCCCATTGGGGAGTGCATACCCCGCTGCAGGCCAGTCGCGCTGATTACGACGCCCTGGCGCATATCGCGGATCATCGGGAACGGGTCTACGCCGCCATGATCCGTTCGGTCGACCGGAGCGTTGCCCGCATCCTTCAGAGCCTGGATCAGCATGGACTGGCCGACAACACGCTGGTGATTTTCACCAGCGATAACGGCGCACCTGGATCGCTGGGCCTGAGGGATCTGAACGCCCCCTACCGCGGATGGAAGCTGACCCATTTCGAAGGCGGTATCCGTGTGCCTTTTGCGGCACGATGGCCCCGGCGCATTGAGGCTGGCAGTGTGCAGCAAGTGCCCGCCTCGCATATCGATCTGCTGCCCACTGTGGTTGCAGCCGCCCAGGCGAAGCTGCCAGGGGATCGACCCATCGACGGCGTTGATCTTCTCGAACCCTCCCGAAAAGACCGAAGGCCGCTGTTCTGGCGTGACGGTGCCTACCGGGCGGTGCAGTCGGACGGGTGGAAGCTGATTGATTCACCCATGCCGAAACGGCAATGGCTCTTTCATCTGGCGCAGGACCCGACCGAACGCAACAACCTCATCCAACAGGAAGGCGCACAGCGAGAGCGGCTGGAACGTCTGTTGAGCGAGCATCATGCAGGTCTGCCGACGCCGCTCTGGCCCTCCTTCGTCGCCGTGCCGGTCCCCATCGACAAGACGCTCGACCAGCCGCACGCGCAGGACGATGAATTCACCTACTGGTTCAACTGAGCCCCGCCGTCAACGGCATGCCGGGCGGGCGCTCAGCCTGATCGCGGTCGCCGTCCTGGGCCTGGCCGCATGGTGGGGTCTTGAACCTTCACTGACGATCGGTGCAGCCCAAGGGGTGAGCGCCCGGTCGGCGCCCTGTCCTGCTCAAGCGGCCGGAATCGACTGGACCCGAGGCGAGGATCTGGTCTGGGTCCCCGGAGGCGCTTACACCATGGGCGATACACGCTATCCCGAAGAAAAGCCCCGCAGCACCCAGGTGGCCGGATTCTGGATGGACCGTACCGAGGTCACCAACGCGCAATTTGCCGCCTTCGTTCAGGCCACCGGTTATCAGACGGTGGCCGAACGCCCGGTCGATGCCTCAAGACATGCGGGTCTGCCCCCCGAGCTACGCCAGCCAGGCGCCCTGGTGTTTGCACCGCCTGCCAACGCCCGAGAGGCAACCCATCCATCGCAGTGGTGGCGGTATCAGGCCGGGGCATCCTGGCGTCATCCGGACGGGCCGGACTCCAACCTCACGGGCCGGGAGCGCTGGCCTGTGGTGGCTGTCACACGCGAAGACGCGCAGGCCTACGCCCGCTGGCTTGGCCGAGAACTACCGACCGAAGCGCAGTGGGAGTGGGCAGCCCGGCAATCGACCCTCATTGCAACAACGTCGACGACCGCAAACACCTGGCAAGGGCCCTTCCCTGTCAGGGACACGGCAGAGGATGGTCATGCAGGCCGAGCACCAGTCGGTTGCTATCCGCCCAATGCACTGGGCCTCTATGACCTGATCGGCAATGTCTGGGAGCTGGTTCAGGACGACTTTGAAGCTGGATTCACGGTGATCAAGGGCGGCTCTTATCTTTGTTCCGATGACTATTGCATGCGGGCCCGGCCAGGGGCGCGTCAGCCCCAGGAGCTCGATCTGGGCAGCTCGCACATCGGATTTCGTACCATTCTGAAAACCAGGGAGACAGAGGCTCATGAATTCAGCCGTGATCGACAAGGACGCACTGCGCCGCAAATACCTCGAGGAACGCAACAAGCGCCTGCGACCGGAGGGCAATGACCAGTATCAGCAGTTCACCGGGCGTTTTGCCGAGTACCTGAAGGACCCCTACACCCCCTTCACCCATCGGGCGCCCCGCACCGACCATGTCACCTTTGCCTTTGTCGGCGGCGGCTTTGCCGGACTGGTGACTGGAGCCCGTCTCAAGGAGGCTGGCATTGAGGATGTGCGCATCCTGGAGAAAGGCGGCGACTTTGGCGGCACCTGGTACTGGAACCGCTACCCCGGCGCGCAGTGCGATACCGCCTCGATGGTCTACATGCCCCTGCTCGAAGAAACCGGGCACATGCCCAGCGAGAAGTACGCGCATGCCCCCGAGATTCTTGCGCACTGCCAGCGCATCGGCCGGCATTACAGCCTGTACGACAACGCCCTCTTTCATACCCAGGTCCAGTCTCTGACCTGGGAAGACGAGCACCAGCGCTGGCGCATCCGTACCGACCGCGGTGATGATTTCACGGCCCAGTATGTGGGCCTGGGCACCGGGCCCCTTCATGTGCCCAAGCTGCCTGGCATTCCTGGCATCGAGGCCTTCAAGGGCCATGCCTTTCATACCAGCCGCTGGGACTATGCCTATACCGGCGGTGATCCTCAGGGCGCGCCCATGGATCGTCTCAAGGACAAGCGGGTCGCCCTGATCGGCCCCGGCGCCACGGCAGTGCAATGCGTGCCGCATCTGGCTCGCAGCTGTGGTCAGCTCTTTGTGTTTCAGCGAACGCCCTCGTCGGTCGATGTTCGTGACAACGCACCCATTGATCCCAAATGGTTTGAGAGCATTGCCTCTGCGGGCTGGCAGCAGCGCTGGCTGGAAAACTTCACCGCCAATCAGGCCGGAGGCAATGCCACTGAAGACCTGGTCCAGGATGGCTGGACGGATCTTTCAAGGCGGATCCGGGCGCAGATCGCCAAGCTGCCGCCCGAGGAACGAACCGTTCCCCGCATGCTGGCGGCCTATGAAGACGCGGACTTCGCCAAGATGGAAGAAATCCGCCATCGGGTGGACAGCCTGGTGAACGATAAGGAGACCGCGGCCCGGCTCAAGGCCTGGTATCGGCAGTTGTGCAAGCGGCCCTGCTTTCATGACAGTTACCTGCAGGCCTACAACGCGCCCAATGTGAAGCTGATTGATACCGACGGCCAGGGCGTGGAGCGCATCACCGAACGCGGTGTGGTGGTGGCAGGCATCGAATAC